>JANQLW010000079.1 GCA_028280405.1 Bacteroidales bacterium | reverse complement strand
GATAGTTTAAACTCGTTGCACCACTGATATTCGTGAATGTTGAATTATCGGTGGAAACTTGCCATTGATAACTATAAGGTGTATTTCCACCCGTGGGCGTAATGCCGGTTAATTCAGAAGGAGATGTATTATAACAAATAGACTGGTCTTCTGAAATACTGCCACCGGAAAACTCAGGATAAACCGTAATGGTTACCGTATTCGTGGTTTCTTCTCCACAGCCCGAAGATGAAGTTTGTACCAAACGGTAATAGGTGGTTTGACTTAATGCCGAAGGCTGATAGTTTAAACTCGTTGCACCACTAATATTCGTGAATGTTGAATTATCGGTGGAATGTTGCCATTGATAACTATAAGGTGTATTTCCACCTGTGGGCGAAATACCTACTAATTCAGAAGGGGTAGTATTATAACAAATAGACTGATCTTCCGAAATGCTTCCTACAACAAATTCAGGATATATAGTTATTTCCACAACATTTGATTCGGCAGCTCCTGTCCAATCGCTCATACAATCTACCCGGGACAATCTTTTATACCATGTTGTTGATGAAATACTTGGTGGATCGTATGTTGGAGAATTACTAGCTGAAATATCAGAGAATCCTGTAGTACTACTTGTTGTAGATTGCTGCCATTTATACTCCAATGTTCCTGTATGCCCTGTGGGAAGAGCAATATTGGTAATCTCAGCCGGATCAAAACTTGTACAATCAGCCTGATCGCCCGAAATGCTACCACCATTTGTAGGGTTTACACAATTTAAGGTAGTGAAGGAAACTTCATTACCATAAGATGTTCCACCACTATTTGTAGCATAGGCTCTTACATAATATGTAGTATTGACTGTTAAACCTGTTATTGCAGAAGTAAAAGCACCGGTTGTTGTCTTTGCACCTTCTTCTGTTTTATTATCGGCAATTGTAGGTGTTCCAGCAGTATTCCAACAAATACCGTGTTGCGTTGGATTTTCTGTTCCAAGATCAGTAATATTTCCATTTCCTGTTGCTGTAGTTTGGGTAATATCAGAAATGGACTGTGTTGATACAGTAGCAGGCACCATGTCTATACCATTAACCGTAACAGTAATGGTAACCGAATTACTTTCATTTTCTCCATCAGAAATAGTAAATGAGATCACCCTTTCACTGGTTTCTCCGTTTCCAATCGTAGCATCAAGCCCGGCTTGAAATTGTACAGAACGTAATATATCACGGTAAGTTTCTAAGGTTGCTGATCCTGATAATGTAATCACTCCGTCATTATATGTGGCTGTTACAGATCCCGGAGCAGTAACCATAAGGGTATCGGTCGCAATTTTTCCTGAAGTAATAGATATGGAGCCACTTTCTATATGCGTATCGTCCGAATCAAAAACAACCAGGCTGGTATCCAATGTAACTGCTGCACCTAGTTCTGTTGCTGTTGCTGTTGTTGTTGAAAGTTCAATGGCAGGGGAGGTAAGTAAAAAAACAGCTAAGCCAGGTTCTGTACTTCCACAAACATAAAGATGACGGTTGTTTTGGTCTGTAATAATTCCATTTGGACCGTTAAATCCATCCGCACCAGAAACATCATCAATTGCTTGTTCAACCAGCGTTAACAAACCGGTTGAAGAGTTACGCTCAAAAGCAGTAAGTGCATGATCAGTATATCCTGAAACATAGATATACCTTCCATCAGGAGATCCCCCTAAAGACCTGGGAGTGGTTAATCCGGTAACACCACCTATACCATTCGTAACTTTATTGATATAGGTAAGTGCTCCTGTAGAACTATTAACCGAAAAAATAGCTATTGAGTTTTCCTCCTGTCCGGATACATATAGGTGTTTATTATCAGGTGTAAGATAAATGGAAGAAGCCCCCTGAAGGCCATCAACCCCACCGATTCCATCAACTACAGTACTGGCTACCGTAAGTGCACCTGTTGATGTATTTCGAGAAAAAGACATGACTGCATGATCGGCAGTAGAAGTAACAAATATAAAACTTCCTGATTCAGTGAAAGCAATATTATTGATTGGACTCGCAGTAGCACTATAATGTTGCCCAAGATATGTATAATTTACATCTGTATATTGAGCTAAAAACGTCAATTCACCTGTCGAAGCATTTCGGCTAAAAGCAACAACTCCATCTATGCTTCCCGCAATGCCATATACCGTCTTTCCATCCGGACTCACAGAAACAGAAACAAAACCTCTTAATGTAAAACCGGAATCATCTTCATCCACAAGGCTTAATTGGCCGGTTATTGCATTTCTGGAAAATGAAACAATAGCATTACTACTTGGAGAGGCAACATATACATTTTTTCCGTCGGGACTCACATCAACACCAAAAGCTGCGAGCATCCGACTTACTCCACCTGAACCATTCTGAACTTTACCAACATAGGTTAATTCTCCGCTTGTAAGATTACGTTCAAAAATAGAAATAGAATGATTTTGATATGATGACACATAGACATGTTTCCCATCAGGGCTGATGGCCACATCATTAGGAGCTGTCATATCAGATATTCCCTCATAATTTGTTAAGAAGCGGATCTCATCACTGGCGATGAGGGAAGTTGTACCCATTATAAAAGTTACAATAAACAGTAGATATTTTTTCATAATGCTTTAATTATATAAATAAAACTGTGGATTTTATTAAATTTTTTTCATAGATAATTTGACTTATTCAAACTTATCAGACTAACAAATCTATTCAAGTCATTTTCTTTAATAATTATAAAATGAATCAGGTCATTCCTTCAAAAGGAAATGTTATATGAAAACATACTAAGCTTGTTAAATAATTACGTTTTTTAAATGCTTTGGGAGCTTTAGTAATATTTTATTTGTTTTAAACATAATTATTTTTATTTAAATTAAATAAAAATAATATTAAATATAAAAAAAACAAAATAGTACTTGTAACTATTTGATGAAATTTTATTTAATAATGAAATTGATTAAGATACTTGAAAGACAAAAGTATGCTCTTTTCTTTTTATCAAGGTGGTGTTCACCTCTTCCCTTTCCGAACAGAGAAGTTAAGCGTACCTGCGCCAATGATACTGTCCGCCAACTGGCGGATGGGAAAGTAGGTCTTCGCCAATCTTCTTAAATAAAAGCCATCCCGAAAGTTATTGGGATGGCTTTTTTTATTTTACCACTACTCTATGGTTTCATGGTTCCATGGCTGCATGGTTATATGGCTCCATTGTTATATTGTTGTATGGTTTTATTGCTTAATTGGAACAAGGGTATATGGTATTAGCAATAACTGCTTTTAAAATCAGTAAAAAAAATATAGTTTTTCTGTGTGGCCAAAGGTAACAACTGAAAATGAAAACCTGCTATTAGTCAATTAAACAGTAATCTTACCTTCTTCTATTTTAAGTGGGATGCCTCCGGCTTGTAATGCCTGAAATACTTCTTCTAAAGGGGTATCTTTAGCTATTCGACCTGAATAGTAAATGACAGCCATTGGTTCTGTATATAGAATTTTCATACCATACCATCGGGCTACTTCCTCAATCACTTTTTCAGCAGAAACATTCTTAAATTTTACAAAGCCCTTCCGTGTTGTAATACTACTAAAGCTGGCAGTACCTTGCCCCATATTAGCTCTCGTCGTTGTGATAAGAATAACTCCATTTGCACCACGTGATCCGTAAATGGAAGTAGCACTTGCATCCTTTAATACACTTACATCATCAATAGTGTTAGGATCAAGCATATTGATATCTCCCATATAAGCTAGTCCATCAACAAGAATCAGGGGGTCATTCCCGGATTCAAGGGAATTCTGACCACGAATTCTTAATTGAAGATTTCCATTATCATTACGTTGAACAGAAAGGCCAGGTACTCTACCAATAAGTTTTTCCATAAGGTTGGTCGAAGATGAAGTTTTTGAAAGCTCATCCTTGTCAACCCCACTATAAGAGCCTACAGCCTCCTTCTTATCAATCTTCTGATAGCCGATATTAATCATTTCAGTTTTATTGCCGGAGGTTTTACTCCCTTCTAATTGGGAAGATGTCTCCTGCGCATCCATACGTTTTTTAAGTATAATGGTTTTGCCAATGATCTCATAAGTATAATCTTGGTCTAAAACCATAGCATCCAAGGTTTCAGTAAGGCTTGCCTCCTGGAGTAGAATACTTCTTTTTTCACGGTTCTTCAAAAGTTCCGACGGGTACCACAAATTATAACCACTTTGCTTTTGAATAGCCGAAATCATTTTTGAAAATGTAGCATTCTTTTTTTTCAGGCTAATGGTTTGTGACTGAGAAATGATTGGGGGTAGAGTAAATAATATAAAAAAAACCGGACTAATCATACGTAGAATCATTGTCCGAATCACCCATTTACAGGGTTTTGGACAAATAAGATGCAAAAAAAAGAAATTCATAATGTTTGTTTTTAAGTTAAAGTTCAGAAAGATTTTATAGAGTGAACCAAATATAATCTTACTGTAGTATTGATGTCGAATTATTACAAAGATCATTCCTTTTTAGACCTCTATTAATTGTTAGTCTAAATTACCAATTTATAAAAACTCAAAGCTAAGGATGCTCTATATATTCTCCCCAACCTTTTCCAAATAAGCAGGAAAAGGTTGGCTTTTTAATGATATTTTATCTTTTTCTCAAGCTCCCCTTTTTCATCAAAAAAAATCCAGTTACGAATACGGTCACCATTTTTATAATACCCCGCATAACGGGTTTTCCCGGTTTTATAATATGAAACGGTACGCCCATTTAATTGGCCTTTAATATACCAGGCCATATCTGCTTTTTGACCATTTTCAAAATAATGGACCCAATAGCCATGTCGGATACCTTTTTTAAAGTTTCCTTCCATTTTAAGTTGCCCATTATCATAGAATAACCTTTTTTTCTTTAAAAACTTTTGCCCCTTCTTTTCAACAAAGTATGAAACAGACTCCGGATTGCCGTTACTATGAGTCGAATTAATTTTGATAGCACTGATTTGCTGACATGCACAAAATGCAATTAAAAGCAAGAAAGAAAAAAATTTGATCTTCATTTAAATAAATCTATCGGTTAAATAATAATCGCTGCCCCCGAATACCTTCATTGATCGTTCCATTATTATATACTAACTGTCCGTTAACAAAAGTATACATTATGGAAGATCTGAATGTTTGTCCTTCAAAAGGCGACCATTTACATTTGTATAAAATATTGTCCTTCTCAACAGTCCATTCTTTATTGGTATTTACAATAACCAGATCAGCATGATATCCTTTACGAATATAGCCACGCTTTTCAATCTGATAACATTCAGCCGGAGCATGGCACATTTTTTCCACTAATTTCTCAATACTGATTTTACCATCCAGATAAAACTCCAACATTGCTACCAATGAATGCTGAACCAGAGGACCACCGGAAGGAGCTTTAAAATAAGAATTATCCTTTTCACCTATCGTATGAGGAGCATGATCGGTTGCAATTACATCAAGCTTATCGTCTAATAAAGCCTGGAATAAAGCATTTCTGTCTGACTCCTTTTTAATGGCAGGATTCCATTTTATTCGGGTTCCATGCTTTGCATAATCTCTATCAGAAAACCAAAGGTGATGTACACACACTTCAGCCGTAATTCTTTTATCTTTCAATGGGAGTTTATTATCAAATAATGATAATTCTTTTTCTGTTGATAAATGAAGTATATGCAGGCGTGTATTATATTTCTTAGCTAAAGCAACAGCAAAAGAAGAAGATAAATAACAGGCTTCTTCACTTCTGATTTCAGGATGCTTACTAATGGGTACTTTCTCTCCGAATTCAGATTTTGCCTTTTCAATATTTTCTCTAATGGTTGATTCATCTTCACAATGCACAGTTATTAGCATTTTGGAATTCTTAAAAATTCCATCTAATGCATCTTTATCATCAACCAGCATATTACCTGTAGAGGCTCCCATGAAAATTTTAATTCCACAAACAGTTTTAGGATCTACTTTAAGTATTTCCTCCAGATTATTATTTGACGCTCCCATATAAAATGAATAATTTGCAACAGACTTCTCAGCTGCCATCTTATATTTATCTTCCAAGATATCCTGTGTTAAAGTATTTGGTATTGTATTGGGCATATCCATAAAAGAGGTAACACCTCCTGCCACTGCAGCTTTACTTTCTGTAAAAATATCAGCTTTAGAAGTTAATCCGGGATCTCTGAAATGAACCTGATCATCAATTACACCAGGCATTAGTATATTTCCACCACCATCAAGTACTTCATAACCATCTTCAGCTTTCGTTTGACAAAAATCAATACGCTGTACATGTGAAATCAGTCCATTATCAATATAAACACAGCCCTGAAATATCTCGCCTTCATTAACAATAAAGACATTAGTAATTTGAATTTTGTTCATCATAATTGATTGTAAAGTTAATCAGGATTTATATTCTTGCTATAGCAAGATACAAAATTTAAAAAGACTTATCCAGCCCTTTTTATTCGATTTAACATTCCTCGAATACGTAAATTGATCACTCCAAATATAGCTTCCTTGAATATACTTGTATTCATTTTGGATTCACCTTCTGTCCGGTCAGTAAATACAATTGGAACTTCAATGATATTAAAACCAAGCTTCCAGCTTACATATTTCATTTCAATCTGAAATGCATAACCCATAAACCGTATATTATCAAGAGCAATAGTTTCAAGCACTTTCCTGCGATAACATTTGAATCCTGCAGTCGTATCTCTTATTTTCATTCGGGTAATAATACGAACATAAAAAGATGCAAAATAAGACATTAGCACTCTTCCCATTGGCCAGTTCACAACATTAACCCCGGTAATATATCTGGAACCAATGCTCAAATCGGCACCTTCATTTAAACAAGCATTTCGCAACTTTATAAGGTCATCCGGATTATGTGAGAAGTCAGCATCCATTTCATAAATGAACTCATAATGCTTTTTAAGACCCCATTTAAAGCCATGAATATAAGCCGTGCCTAATCCAAGCTTTCCTTTTCTTTCTTCAATAAATAATTGTTCAGGAAATTCTTCAATAAGAGCTTTAACAATATCAGCAGTACCATCCGGAGAATTATCATCTAGAATAAGAATATGAAAATCTACTTCAAGTGAAAAAACTTTACGAATGATCTTCTCAATATTTTCTTTTTCCTTATAAGTTGGAATGATTACTAAGCTATCAGTCACTTTAATAATTTTATTAAGAACACGAAAATACGGCTTTAGCTTCTAAGATGAAAGCTTTTAAGAAAATTTAATATGAGAAACCTGAATGTATTCAAACCTGAATAATAGTAAATTCTGAAAAATATTTCAGGATTGCATACGTGTGGTAGTATAAATAATTGTCATACTAAAAGACAAATGTTAAGAAAATATTAAGGATTATGGAATAGTTATTGGGATAGTATGAGAGTTAATTTTTTAACATAAAGTTTAAGCCTCCTTCCATAAGCTCATATAAAGTTGACAATTAAAAGAAAGTCAATAAAGTAAAGCATGTCACAGAAGACATCAAAATTAAAACAGGTAAATATTTATTACATAACCGTAATTGACCTTCTCCGTTAACGGAGAATATGAATCTATTTATAAAGATAAAACCGGCAAAAATGAAACAAAGGGAATATTATATTGATTGGTTGCGAATCATTTTAATTGGGAGTGTATTTTTATATCATGTTGGAATGATTTTCAGCAGCAATCACTGGCATGTAAAAAATAATCTTCAATTACATGGCATGGATCAGATACTCTCGTTTCTGCACGTTTGGAGAATGCCGTCTCTATTTCTTATTTCAGGAATTGGAACTTTTTATGCATTGGGCAATAAATCCAGAAGACAATATTTGAAGAACAGGTTTAACCGCTTAATCATTCCATTTGTTGCCGGAATTTTTATATTGGTTCCTATACAGGTTTATATCGAAAAAATTGACCAATATGATTCTCTAATGGCTTTTTACCCCCATCTTTTCAAGGGAATCTATCCCGGAGGGAATTTTACCTGGTGTCATTTATGGTTTATTTTTTATTTATTCGTATTTAGTTTAGTGGTAAGTCCTTTCTTCAAATACATAAGAGGAAATCAATTTAAAGGCTTTCAGCAGAAATTATTAAAGATAAGCCAAAGAAAAGGAGGCGCTAATGTATTTCTGATTCCATTGGTTTTAATCCAGGCAATTATTTTCCCAATATTTAAAAGTGGTTCACATTATACTTATGATTTTATTTTCTTTGCTTTTGGGATCATTATTTTTTCAAACAGAAATATTACCTCATCTTTAATTAAGCAAAGAAGAATATACCTTACTGAAACATTGGTATTAACATTCATAATGCTATCAACATATTATATAAATTATGGAAATATTGGTACAGCCATTAAATTTTTCTCTTCAACAGTTTTAGCATTAACATGTAGTATGGCCGTATTAGGATATTCCGGAACTTATTTAAATTTTGATTCGAAATTCAGAAAGCTTGCAAATGAAGCTACTTATCCTTTTTATCTTATTCATCAACCTGTTATTGTAGTTACCGGATATTATATCGTACCTATGGATATACATATTTTCATGAAGCTTATACTGATAACCATTCTATCATTTGGTTTTAGTATTTCTATATACTGGTCTGTAATCAGGCCAATAAATACCATTAGATTTATTTTTGGTTTGAAACCGGATATTCATGTGGCCAGATTAATGGGCTGTTTAAGAGCTTATGCAGAAGTTATTCACTATGCAATTTTAACGATTTACAGGAAGAAATCTTTAGTTGAAATGTACGTTAAATAGATATGAGTTATGAATTCAATGGTATATCAGAAACCTGCTCGCAGCAGGCAAGTCATAAATTATAAATGGGAAATTTTTAATGATTTACACTTCATTTTCCAGTACTGGGTCCAGACTATCTATAGCCTGATTAATTCCTGCTATATTTTCGAATGAAAGTAAAAGCTTTGCATTTTTTTCCTTCATTCTACATGTAGAAGGGTTATTCTGAACGAATTTCAATACTTTCCCAAAAATTTCAGTTTGATAGTAAGGCGATTCCTGATTACTGATAAAGTATCCTGTCATCCTGTTCTTTTTCAGGATCAAACGCTCAAAACCGATTTTCTTAGCTAACCACCTCAAACGAATCGTATTAATCAATGCCTGTGTTTCCGAAGGAATAGGGCCAAACCGATCAATTAATTTCTCTCTGAATGCATCCAGCTTTTCCTCCATTTGAATATTATCCAGTTCTTTATATAAACTCAAACGTTCAGCAATCTGAGAAATATAATCATCAGGAATCAATAATTCCATATCTGTTTCAATCTGACAATCTTTTACATATTCCGTTTTAACTTCATCTTTGAATACATCTTTAAACTCAGTTTCACGCAACTCCATCAAAGCTTCATCCAGAATCTGATTATACATTTCAAAGCCAATTTCAGAAATAAAACCACTTTGCTCACCTCCTAAAATATTTCCGGCACCTCTGATATCCAAATCCCTCATAGCAATATTGAACCCACTTCCCAGGTCGGCAAATTCTTCGATAGCCTTTAAACGTTTTCTTGCTTCATCCGTTAGAGTTGATAAAGGCGGAGATAATAAGTAACAAAAGGCTTTTTTATTGGCACGTCCTACCCTGCCCCTTAATTGATGCAGATCACTTAAACCGTAGTTCTGGGCTTCATTGATAAAAATAGTATTCGTATTGGGAATATCCAGGCCTGACTCAATAATCGTTGTTGCTAATAATACATCATAAGCCCCGTTCACAAAATCAAGCATCACTTTCTCCAAAGATTTACCATCCATCTGTCCATGGGCAACTCCAATGGTAATACCCGGACAAAACTTCTCTATCATAAATCTTACATCCATAATATTTTGAACCCTGTTATGCACAAAGAATACTTGCCCGCCTCTGGATATTTCATACATGATTCCATCCCGGATAACCTCTTCGGAAAACATTCTGATTTCAGTATTTACAGGATATCTGTTTGGAGGAGCTGTGTTAATCACGGATAAATCACGGGCTCCCATTAATGAAAATTGCAAGGTTCTTGGGATTGGGGTTGCAGTAAGGGTCAAGGTATCTACATTGATTTTAAATTGTTTTAGTTTTTCTTTAGTTGAAACACCAAACTTTTGTTCTTCATCAATAATTAACAGTCCCAAATCTTTAAATTCAACATCTTTACTTACTAACCGATGAGTACCAATCAAAATATCTACCTTACCATCTTTAAGATCTTGTAAAGTTTGTTTTTGCTGTTTTGTACTTTTAAAACGATTCAAATAATCTACCCTGCAAGGGAATTCAGCTAAACGAGCAGAAAAGGTTTTATAATGTTGCAAAGCCAGGATAGTCGTTGGGACTAAAACGGCTACTTGTTTACTATCTGAAACAGCTTTAAAAGCAGCACGAATGGCAACTTCTGTTTTCCCAAACCCCACATCTCCGCAAACCAGCCGGTCCATCGGACAGTCCTGTTCCATATCTTTTTTTACATCAGCTGTTGACTTTAACTGATCAGGAGTATCCTCATAAATAAAACTGGCTTCCAGTTCATGTTGCAAGTAAGTATCGGAAGCATAACTAAAGCCTTTCTGAGATTTTCGCTCTGCATAAAGTTTAATTAAATCTTTGGCAATATCTTTAACTCGTTGCTTAGTTTTAGATTTAAGCTTATTCCATGCATTCGAGCCCAGTTTATTTAAAGCAGGTTGTGTCCCTTCTTTACCTATATATTTCGCGATACGATGCAAAGAATGAATACTGATATACAATAAATCCTGATTTTTATAGATCAAACGAATAGCTTCCTGCTGACGTCCATTATTTTCAATTTTTTCCAATCCGTCAAACCGGCCAATTCCATGATCAATATGCGTTACATAATCACCGGGCTTAAGGTCATAAAGTTCTTTTAATGTTAAGGCTTCTTTATTTTTATATCCTGTTTTTAAATGAAATTTATGATAACGCTCAAATAACTGATGATCTGTAAAGCAGGCGATTTTCAAATCATAGTCAATAAATCCTTCATGCAATGAAAGTAATACCGATTGAAATTCAATTTTTTCATGATCAGGCCTTGAAGCCTGTAAATCTTCAAAAATGGTATACAATCTGTTTATTTGCCTGGGATTGTCTGAAAGAATAAAATTCCGGATCCCATCCTTAGTATTTTTATCAAATTCTTCAATTAAAAGATCAAAGTTTTTATTGAATGAAGGCTGAGGGTTTGTATTGAATTTTATTTTATCAGCATCTTTAAAATACTTTTGGCTACCAAATTCAATGGTATTAACATTTTCCAGATCAAGTTTAAACTGTTCCGATTTTATAAAAAGGGCTTTAGGTTCTAAATGCTGGATTTCGCCTTCAAGATTAATAAAAGTCAATTCGGCTTTTTTAAATTCCTGATCCAGCCGGTCCGAGGTAAAGAGGATATCTTCTATCCATACTCTGGTATTTTTAGGCAGATATTTCAAGAAGGCTTCTCTTGATTCTGTAACTAAGCGATCCTGAACATTTGGGACGACTGAAACCCTGCTTAGGTTTTCAAGTGATAACTGCGTAACAGGATCAAAAGTTCTGATAGATTCTACCTCATCTCCAAAAAACTCTATTCTATACGGATGATCATCAGAAAAAGAAAATACATCTATAATACCACCCCGAACAGCAAACTGCCCGGGTTCAACGACAAAATCAACACGTTCAAAATCATACTCCATAAAAACATCAATGGCAAAATCTATGGATATTTGCTCGCCTGCTTTTAACTTAAGTGTATTCTTAGTAAGGTACTTCTTCGTTACAACTTTTTCTGATAAAGCTTCGGGATAAGTTACAATGGCTGTTTTTCGTGTAGTATTACCAATACGGTCTAATACCTCAGTGCGTAATTGTAAATTGGTTGAATCTGTATTTTCTATTTCATACAACCTTTTATAAGAAGTAGGAAAAAATAAGATTTTCTTTCTTACATAGTTTTCTCCTCTTTCTCCAAAGATGCATTCCAGATCATTGGCGAAATAAGCAGCTTGCTCTTTATCCGATAGCACAAAAAGATTCACTTCCGGATTTTCCTGGATATAATTGGCTGCAATCATAGCAAGTGAAGATCCAGAAAGGCCCTCTAAGTTTAAATGCGTTACCTCTTCAATATTTAAGGAGTTGGTAAGTTTGCTTAATGCCTGATGTTGTTGGTATTTCCCGATTAATTCTTTCAAGTCCATAAGATTCGCAAAATTACAAATTTGAAAAATTGAAAATGAGTTAATTTGAAAATTAAATATTTTTCTTCACATTCATTTTCAAATTTTCAAATTACCGAATTTTCAAATTATATTTGTTTCTTAAATTGAAAATAACATCATTAAAATAAATTACATGAAAAAAGCCATAGCAATTCTATGCGGAGGTGGTCCGGCGCCAGGGATCAATACAGTAGTTAGTGCTGTTTCCAAAGTATTTTTAAAAGATGGATACAGAGTCATTGGATTGAATGAAGGTTATAAATCTTTATTCTCTTCTGAACCCAATATGTTTGATATAAATTTTGTCTATGCAGATGAAATTCTTCGCAAAGGAGGTTCTGCTTTGCAAATGAGCAGGTATAAGCCAAAGAATGAAGAATTCAAAACTGATTTTTTTGAGAACAATAATGTCAAACTTTTGGTAACTGTCGGAGGTGATGACACAGCTTCTACTGCTAACCGCATTTCCAAATTTTTAAATGAAAATGGGTTAGAAGTTCAAAATATTCATGTTCCAAAAACAATTGATAATGATCTTCCTTTAGCTGAAGGATCACCAACCTTTGGATATCATACGGCTAAAGAAGAAGGGACCAGGATTGCACTGACCGTTTATGAAGATGCTAAAACAAGTGGAAACTGGTTTATTGTTTCTGCAATGGGTCGTGAAGCCGGACATTTGGCTTTCGGTATCGGAGGTGCATGTCAGTATCCGATGATCATTATTCCTGAGATGTTTGATAAAACACCAATTACATTTGATGCAATTATTAACCTGGTCATTTCATCTATGATCAAACGCAAAATTATGGGTATTGATTATGGTGCAGCCATTATCAGTGAAGGTGTATTTCATTTTATGAGTGATGAGGAAATCAAGGCCAGTGGTATTAATTTTACCTATGATGACCATGGGCATCCTGAATTAGGAAAAGTAAGTAAAGCACATATCTTTAATGCTTTACTTTCTGATAAACTGGAAAAACTCGGGATTTCTATTAAAAGCCGTCCGGTAGAATTGGGTTATGAAGTACGATGTGCCCGTCCAATTGGTTTCGACCTCATGTATTGTAGTTTATTAGGTATGGGAGTTAAAAAGCTATTTGATGAAGGGCTTACAGCTTGCGTAGTTACTGCTGATCCAAAAGGCGACATTGCTCCGCTTTATTTAAAAGATGTGGAAGATAAAAATGGAAAAATCAAACCACGCCTGGTAAATATGAAATCTCAGAAAGCACAGTTAGTATTTAATGAAGGGATACAATATATTACAGAAACAGATTATGAAGCTGCAAAAGCTTATGTAAGCAAGCCTGAAGATTTTGATTTTCGGAAGATCCTTAATTGGTAAAATACTAATAAATGAATAATTATGATTTAAGTAAAGGTTCTATTTTTTCAAATAGGACCTTTGCTAATTTAAAATAGGCTTCATCAGTCCACCCTCCCACATGAGGAGTTAAAACTACTCTGTCCGAATTAAAAAGATACTGTAGTGCTTTCGGGATGTTTTCAAGATCCAATTGTTCAAAAGCAGATTTTTCATACTCCAGTACGTCTAAACCGGCACCTTTTACTTTACCGGACTTTATTGCTGATACCAGGTCATCAGTATGAATTACTTTCCCTCTTGCAGTATTTACCAGAAATATATTCTTTCTGAATTTATTCAAATATTCCTGGTTTACCATAAAGGAAGTTTCTTCAGTTAAAGGTATATGTAAGCTTAAAATATCACATTCATCAAATAATTGTTCCATTTGAGCTTCCCGGACAAACTGATCCGAATAATCAAATTTATATTTATCATAAGCGATCACTTTAGCTCCAAACCCACTGATTTTCTGAGCAAAAGCCGACCCCATATTCCCATAACCAATGATCCCAATCGTTTTATCCTTGACTTCAATTCCCCAGTTGTCATTACGGTTCCAAAAGCCATTCTTCACCTCGGTATTTGCCTTGACAATTTTATTCATCACAGATAATAATAGCCCAACAGTATGTTCACCAACGGTATGCCTGCTTCCTTCCGGAGAATTAAAACAATGAATTCCTTGTTGTTTAGCATATTCAACATCTATATTTTCCAGTCCGGCTCCTACCCTGCCTATGAATTTTAATTCAGGCATTCTCTCAATGATATTCCTGTCGATCTTTTTACTTCTTACAATCAAACCTCCAAAAGAGGATAAATCCAGCGAAGAATTAAGAAAGCCTTCCGGATGATAAATCACTTTACAATTATACTTGGCAAATGATTCTTCCAATACCGGATGACAACTATCTGTAAAAAGAATGTTCATTGAATAAATTTTTGTCAAAGATAGTAATTTGAATTATGAATGAATTCCAGCTATTTAATTTTGCCAATGATTAAAACAGGATTGTCATTTTCTTTTAATTCACTTATAATATTTAAGAGTTTCTCCTTGTTCCTGATATCGGGATCAGACTTAATATTTTCGGCATTTTCTATCAAATCAACGGATTGATAAACGGAACAAAACATACCATTATCCTGCATACGATGATAATAAGGATTGAAGTCAATCCCTGCCAAATCATTCTTAAAATTTTTAAGGTAAGAAGCCACCTTATTTTTTTTGTCGAAATATAATATCCTGTTCTTTCCATATGAACGACTTCCCGTTCCTCCACTCATCTCATATATTTCTACTTTTTCAATGGTATATATTCGCAATAAAAGAAGCTCTTTAGATTCATGAATAATCGTAATACTATTATAACCGACATCTCGCTGAATCGTTTTATTTTTATTTCCGGAATTGATAATAATTTTTGGTTTAAGTGATTTTTTATCTACTTCAAATATGGTATCATTACCAACAGGCCTGTAATGAAGTTTGTGGCCTACTTCGTATAACATATCTTTCCCATCATCATTACTAATAAGGTTTTTAATGGTACAAGGTATGGAATTTAAAGCGTCGGCTTGTTTTGTTTGTCTAAAAATATAGTATTTGTCCAAGCCACCAGTGCTTGCTCCTAATAAAGGTGCAATGGAAACAGTATCATTCAGGATCACCAGATCCCTGATAACACCTCTTTTTAATAATGGAATATCATCTAAAAATTCTGCAGTATTTAGGTTGATTCCATGAATAGTATTTTTCCCGGACCTTTCTATGTAGTGCAAATAATTGCCGCAATTTGACATATATAGAATAGGATACTTAACTTCTCTTGGGCCATTTCCAACTTTAATCACTTTTCTAATAAATTTTCCATCTAATGAAAATTGATAGACTCCATTTCTTGGTACATTTACAAGGATATATTTCTTACCTGCCATCCACATGGCAAAAGCCGGAATAAGACAATTTTCATTTGTCTCTAATTTCACATATTTTATATCAGTAACAAAATCAGATAATTTTTTGGGGATAGAATCTTTAACTTTCTTAACATCAATCTGAAGAACGGGTTTGCCCTCAATAATTAATGACGATATTTCATTACTTCGTTTCTGGCTGCATGCAAAAAAGCATAAAACAATAATACACAATAATAAATTTATTCTATTCATAAAACTAAATGGAAGGTAAAAAAAATTTTTAAACTAAGCTGATTGTAAAATTATAAAAAATCACTAAACTCTCCTCATTTCAACTTTTTCTCTTTCAATTTTTCTGTCCCTAATCTTTCCCTAAATTAAAATGTTATATGCTAAACGAAAAGAAAACAATTATAAATCCCCAAAGCAAAATATTGAGAATAGTTTTACAGAATAATCATACTGATCCTGAACCCCACCCCCAAGTTCACAAGCAATTGCAGCGACACAAATCGAAACAAGAATAATAACCAATTTTAATACATCTTTCATCTCAATAAAATTTTAATTCATAAATACAGATGATAAAAGACAGCTATTAGTTGCGTAAATAAAAAGCCCGGCCAGATTTTGGCCAGGCTATTCCTCTTTATTTAGCAATATCTAAATATCAAACTCCACTTCATTCTGATTTGCTAAAAGAACTTCCAGGGTTTCTCTCTTCCTAACAAGAAGATCCTGCCCTTTCAGGACTAGTATTTCAGCAGGTTTTAACCTGGAATTAAAATTAGATGCCATGGAGAAACAATAGGCACCGGCATTTTTAAATCTCAGAATATCTCCCTCATGCACAATATTTAATTTACGATCTTCGGCAAAGGTATCCGACTCACAGATATATCCCACTACCGAATACATTCTTTTATCATCATTTGGATTGGAAATATTTTCAATTTCGTGATAAGCATTATAAAACATCGGACGAATCAGGTGGTTAAACCCACTATCAACCGCAACAAAAGTACAGGCAGTAGTTTGTTTAATCACATTTACTTTAGTTAGGAAAGATCCGGCTTCACTAACCATATATTTTCCGGGTTCAAATCTTAAGGTTAAATCACGTCCACGCTTTTTACAATAATCATTAAACATTTTACTGAATTGAACCCCGATCTCTTCAATATTAGTAAACAGATCTCCTTCCTTATACGGAACTTTAAACCCGCTCCCAAAATCCAAGGATTGAATATTTTCAAACTCATCAGCGATAGAGAAGATCAATTCGGCAACCCTTCCAAAAATATCAGGATCAATAATATCTGAACCGGTATGGATGTGTAATCCTTCAACTTCTATATTATATTGCTTAATCAGTCTTAATACCATCGGCATTTGGTGAATGGAAATACCAAATTTGGAATCAATATGACCTACACTGATCTTGGTATTCCCTCCGGCCATCAGGTGTGGATTAATTCTCAAAAAGATAGGCAGGTCAGGGTATTTATGACCAATTTTTTCTAAAACAGATATATTATCAACGGTAATTTTTACACCTAAACTTATTGCTTCTTCGTATTCCTCAAAAGCAACTCCATTGGGTGTATAAATAATATCCTGAGAATCAAATCCTGCTTTTAATCCTAGTTGAATTTCTTCGATTGATACACAATCAAGCCCGGAACCCAGTTTATTGAATAATCTTAGAATTGACAAATTGGTTAAAGCCTTAGATGCATAATGGATCTTTAAATCATTCACTTTAAAAGCCTTTTTAAAAGCTTTAAATTTTTCAATGATTAAGTCTCCATCATATACGTAAAGCGGCGTTCCATATTTACCTGCAAGATCAATTAATTGATTATTCGTCATAGCTTATAAATTTATAAGATGTTAAATATAAAAAACATATAAGCACTTATCCAACAAAACCTACAAGCTGATGTAAGCAGGAATTTATTCAGGAAGGTATTTCAAATTTGATCAATGCAAAAATAATTAAAAATTTTATACCTGGAGAGTATCAGACAAAAAAGAACCCAGCTTTACAGCCGGGTTCCTTCTCCGTAACCAAATAAAAACATATTTATCAAGCACTGTGATCTTATTTCAAGACAGAGCTTTTCAAATCGACAAATTCTTTATCGCTAATTTCCAGAGATTTACTTTGTGCAGATGTATTGAATGTATATGACCCCTCCCATTCATACTCCTCACTTCCAAAATCAGTGAATCTCACAACAAAATCGATTTTCGTTTCATCAGCTACTTTTAAACTTTCCATCTCAAATGAAACAATACCACGTAGAATTCGGCTCGGATAGTCATCATTTGCATTATGTCTGAACTCTAAAATTACTTTACCATCATTAGTTAGCGGGTTACCTATAGGTTTAACTAAATTAATGTAGTGAGTACGATTATAACCATAGTACTCAAAAATGAAATTTAAGTGTTTTTCAGAAAACCAAATATCATCTAAATGGATATGAATCGGATCATTTCCTATACTATCCTTGTTTTCTTCTGTAAGCTGAATGACCCCTTTTGTTAATATCTCATCAATATCATAGACTTTCGCATCAATTTCATCATTCTCTTTAGTGAGTGTAATTTCATATTCCACCAATACCCGGTCACCATCTGTTAAGTCATTATCAGTATAAGTATTCACTAAAGTCATATGATTTCCATTATCCAGTTTAATGGTAAACGGGTCACTTCCTTCCTTAACAATTGTACCAACACTAACAAGTCGGTTTGTATCATTATCGTCATCCAGATCGCAAGCCACAAAGGCAAACACCATTAAAATACCTAAAATCAATAATTTTTTCATCTTTCTATATTTTCTTTATTCAATTAAAATTAATTCAATTTTATGCGCATGTAAAAAAAAGATGTAGAAATAAAAGAAAAGGTTGCGTAAAGGAAATTATTTTTTACAGATACTCATAATTGATTGAGTATTTGGCTTAATAATTCCTTTTTCTGTAATAAAAGCCGTAATATATTTTTTAGGTGTAACATCAAAAGAAGGGTTTAAGGCTTCTGATCCGGGAGAACAAACAAGGAATTTATTCAGATTTCCGTTATTATCCAATCCGGTTTGGAACAATACTTCTTCTTCATGCCGATACTCGATTTCAATATCCGTACCATAATGGCAGTCCATATCAAAGGTTGACGTTGGGGCAGCCACATAAAAGGGGATATTGAATTCTTTCGCTAATATGGCTTTTTCCAAAGTACCGATTTTATTGGCTGTATCTCCGTTACGGGCAATCCGATCAGCACCAACAATTACCATATCGACTTCTCCTTTTGCCATATAATAAGCCGCAGCATTATCCGGAATAATTTTATGATTTATATTTTCATTCTTCAATTCCCAGGCCGTAAGTCTGGCTCCTTGTCCCCTTGGTCGTGTTTCATCGACATAAACAAAAAGTTCTTTTCCATCTTTATGAGCCAGATAAATAGGAGAAAGTGCAGTTCCATAATTCACAAATGCCAGCCATCCGGCATTGCAATGTGTGAGAATTCTTGCTTCTTCTTCAATAAGTTCCATGCCGTTTTGTCCAATTAATCTGGAGTCCCGTGCATCTTCATTTGCAATAAGCTGAGCTTCTTTTATGGCATCATCTACAGAATTTTTTCCGGCGCTAAAAACCCTGCCGGTTGCATAAAATAGATTCTGGGCAGTAGGACGGGTAGCTTCAATATCATCTTTAGCCTGTAATACATAATCCATGAAACCATCTTCAGGTGCTTCCATAAATGCCTGTGCCATTGCAAAACCGGCAGCAGCTCCTAAAGCTCCTGCTCCACGGACAATCATGGTTGAAATCGCAAAGCAGGTATCAAAATAGGTAGGAGCTTCAAAAATTTCAAATTTAAATGGAAGTTGGTTTTGCTCAATCATGAATACCGTTGAACCCTCCATCCAAATTGTTCTGTATTCTTCGCCGTTTACTTTCATAAATACTAATAATGATAATATCTGCGATATCTGTCTTTTTTTCTTCTATATTTTCTTTCTCCTGAATTTGGCAAAGTATACCTTATGGTAATCGCCACCATATCTCCCCATAAAGCTGAAATTCCTAAAATATTAAATACGGGCTTCCAGTCTACAGATAAATTAAACGGAGCATTTTCCAAAGTATATTCAATACCGATAATTCCATCTACCCCTACAATTGTATAAGCTCCATCATGGCCCTTTTCCCACCAACCGGGAAACTCTCCACTACGTTTACTATCCCAATACCCAATATGTGCACCAATACCGTAATACCAGTTCAGGCCAGCTTCACTGGTTGGTTGTATATATTCATATAATCCGGACAAAATAAATCCGCCCCATCTGTGTGTAAAAATACCTTCCACGGCATTATAGGAATCAAGATTATGCTTAACATTCACTCCCATAGCTATCCCAATCCGGACTCCGACAGCTGTTTTATAATCTTGCGCCGACAAGCTATTTACAAAGCCAATTAAAATTAAAGCTAAAGCTAATTTTCTCATATCTACTTTTGAGCTAATTCTTTCAAAGCTAACCAAGCCATTAACCCCATTCCTGTTTCCAGGCTACTTTCATCCACATCAAAACCAGGAGTATGTAAATGGGCATTAATACCTTTTTCAATATTTCGAACACCTAAACGATAAAAACATGCAGGTATCGCCTGTGCAAAATAGGCAAAATCTTCGCCTGTAGCCCTAAGGTCAAGTTTTACAACATTCTCTTCTCCCAAAAATTCAACAGCATTTGCAAATGCTTTGGCTGTTATTTCATCATCATTTACCAAATAAGGGTAACCATGTCCGATAACTACTTCACATTCAGCACCTGCACCTTTTGCAATTGATTTACTCATGTTCTCAATCATCTCCAAAGCTTTTGCTCTCCATTCTTCATCAAAAGTTCTGAATGTACCTTTTATTCTTACTTCATCAGGAATTACATTATAAGTACCATCGGCTATAAACTGTCCGAAGGACAATACTGTCGGCGTATTAAAATGCGACTTACGGCTTACCAGCTGCTGCAGGGAAACAATAATCTGAGAACCAATAACAACCGGATCAATTAAAGCATAAGGCATAGCTGCATGTCCGCCCTTACCTTTGATGACAAGTTCGATTTCATCAGTAGAAGCCATATATTTCCCTGGCTTCATTCCGATTTTCCCGGCATCCAGTTCAGGATAAACATGCTGACCAAATATCACTGAAGGTTCAGGATTTTCAAGTGCTCCTTCTTGAATCATAAATTTTGCACCTCCGGGGCTTTTTTCTTCAGCCGGCTGAAAAATAATCTTGACGGTTCCTTCAAACTCATCCTTAAGTTCATTTAAAATTTTAAGCGTTCCAATAAGAGATGCCATATGTACATCATGGCCACAGGCATGCATTATGCCATCATTTTTAGAACAATAATTCTTTTCACTCTTTTCTTTAATAGGAAGGGCATCCATATCTGCACGCAATGCAACTACATTTTTATCCGGTTTTTTTCCTTCAATCAAAGCCACGATACCCGTTTTAAATACTCCCGCTTTAAAAGGGATATTCAAGTCTTTTAAAATATCTGCAATATATTCAGAGGTTTTATATTCCTGATTAGAGAGCTCGGGATTAGCATGCAAATGTCTACGAACATTAACAACCTCCTCTGCATATTGAGCAGCCAATGACTTCAATTTGGTTTTTAATCCTTCCATTCAATTTCCTTTTATTCAAATTAACAAAATTTCGACTTTGATCGCAAATAGTTCATGTTTCAGTTATAAACAATAAAACTCATTTGAAGCGAATTAAATGAGGATAAACTACCCATTCAGATATATTCCTCTTGATCTTTATAAGCCTTTATATTTTCTACTCTCTATAATATTGAAATATTTTGATAAAGTTTTTCATTACACAAAGATACTCAAATTGAGATTTCACTTCATAGGTACATTTTTTCTATTTTTGCATTATGGAAACGAAACGTCAGAATAAGATCAGCAAGCTATTGCAAAAAGATATAGGAGAGATCATTCAAAGAGATAGTCGTCATATTTTTGGAGGTGCGATGATTACTGTTACTAAGGTATATGTCACTCCTGACCTGAATATGGCTAAGGTTTATGTAAGCATCTTTGCTGCAAAAGATAATGATGAATGTTTGAAGACTATTCGTTCTCATGCCAAAGAAATTCGTCATCAGTTAGGTCAAAGAATCAAGAATCAGCTTCGTGCAGTTCCTGAATTACATTTCTATTTGGATGACTCTTTAGATTATATTGAAAATATCGAAAGTTTATTAAACGATTAAATCATTGAACCTTCCGTTTTACATAGCTAAACGATATCTGATTTCCAAGAAATCACATAATATTATTAATATCATTTCGGGGATATCGATTAGTGGAATTACTATCGGAACAGCAGCCCTGATCGTTGTACTTTCTGTTTTTAATGGCTTTGAAAGTTTAATTCTTTCCATGTTTAATTCTTTTAATCCGGATATTAAAATCAGTGCAGTTAAAGGGAAAACAATGTCCTTATCTAATATTCCAAAAGAAAAACTACAGAAACTGGATGGAGTTCTTTATTATAATGAAGTAATCGAAGAAAGCATCCTGGTTCAGTACAAAAAGAAACAGCATATTGGAATGATTAAAGGCGTTTCCAAAGATTTCTTTCCTATGAGTGGTTTGGATAAGAAATTATTGAAAGGAGAAGCCGTTCTTAAAAACAACGGATTAAACTTTGCTTTAGTCGGATCCGGAATGGCTCACTATATTGATCTGAGAAATATTGATATTTCAAATGCCCTAAGTATCCATGCTCCCAATCGAAAAGAAGGTTATCAGCTTTCACTTGACAATTCCTTTAATCAAAGAAAAATTTTAGCGTCCGGGAAATTCAGTGTTCAACAGGAACTGGATGAAAAATATATCATTACTTCATTGGACTTTGCCAAAGACTTGCTCGACTATAAAGATGAGATCACTTATATTGAATTAGGCCTTACTAAAGATGCAAATGTAAAGGTTATACAAAAACGAATTCAGAAGATTTTAGGGAATGATTATAAAGTTAAGAACCGCTTTGAGCAACAAGAATTACTTTACAAAATTTTGAAATCTGAAAAATGGGCTATTTTCCTCATCTTATCCTTTATTGTAATTATTGCAACTTTTAATGTTATTGGCTCTCTTAGTATGTTAATCCTCGACAAAAAAAAAGATATCAAAGTACTGGAAAGTATGGGTGCCAACCAACAATTAATTAAACGTATATTTTTGATAGAAGGAAGCTTGATCTCTATAAGCGGAGCCATATTCGGTTTAATCTTAGGTTCGCTTATTTGCTGGGTTCAAATGCAATTCGGGCTTATTCAGCTGGGACAGAATACAGGATCATTTATAGTGAATGCTTATCCCGTAAACATAAAGATTACAGATATAATACTTGTATTTTTAACAGTAAGTACTATAGGAATTGCAGCAGCCTGGATCCCGGCCCGACAAATTACTAAAAGATATCTAAACGTAAAATTAGGATAAGCATTAGTTTACAATATAAACTTCCAAAATCTTCGCATTATCCAAAGGCTGAATCTGAACTTCATTCGTTAAAGCAGGGATTAAAATAGCCTCTCCCTTTTTGATTTGTTCAAAACCTTCTTCATGTTTCAAAATATATTCCCCTTCAACACAAAGATGTATTACAAAGGAGTCAAGTGCTGCATAATCTTTTTCAAAGCCATGATCTAAATCCAGCATACTAGTAGTAAAAAAGGGAGTATTGACTACTGTAGCGGTTTCATTCTTTACTTTGCGATAATCTGTTTTATGTTTTTTCGCCGGTTCAAAATCAAGTGCATCCAAAGCCGCTTCTGTGTGGAGATCACGTCCCTTCCCTTCAGAATCTTTACGATCCCAATCATAAATACGATAGGTCGTATCTGAGCTTTGCTGAATTTCAGCCAACATCATTCCGGGGCCTAATGCATGCACACGGCCGGCCGGCATAAATAATACATCTCCATTCTGTACTCTTTCATAATTAAGTATAGACTTCAGCTTACCTTCATCAAAATATCTTTTATAAGTTTCCTTGTTAAGTTTTGTTTTAAATCCACAGATTAATTCAGCATTATCATCAGCTTCCATGATATACCACATCTCGGTTTTACCATTGCCTAGGCCTCGTCTTTTTGCCAATTCATCATCCGGATGTACCTGTACCGATAGCCAATCACTGGTATCAAGAATCTTTAACAGAATTGGGAATTTATCTCCGAACAGCTCATAATTCTTCTCTCCTATCAAATCACCCATATAAACCTCAACTAATTCATTGAGCTCATTTTCAGCAAGGAATCCATTTTCAACAATACTGGGATCACTATCCACGCCGGATATTAGCCAGGCTTCGCCACAATTTGGTAAGTTGCCAATTTCATGACCCAGTATATTTTTAATTTTTTGTCCACCCCATACCTTGTCTTTATAAATCGGTATAAACTTTAAGGGATATAAATTGTTCATTAGATTTTTCTATTTTTGAGTTCAACAAATTTAAGAATTTAGCATTCTATATGTTCATTCTATGAAGAAAATCTGTGTGTTTTGTGGATCATCCATGGGTAAAGGAAATCAGTATAAAGAAGCTGCCGTTGAATTAGCCAATATATTTTTTGAAAAAAATATCAGTCTGGTTTACGGAGGAGCAGACGTCGGCTTAATGAAATTAATGGCTGATCGGTTAATGAAATTAGGAGGAGAAGTAATTGGAGTGATGCCTCAGATGTTAGTTGATAAAGAAATTGCTCATCAGGGCATTTCAAAGCTGATTATCGTAGAAAATATGGCTGAAAGAAAACTTAAGATGGCTGAAATATCTGATGGTTTTATTGCACTTCCGGGCGGGCTTGGAACATTGGATGAATTAACGGAAATGATGACTTTGACTCAACTGAGGGTGCAAGATAAGCCCATAGGCATTTTAAATACAAATGGATTCTTTAACCATCTGATCGAATTTTTCAATCATAGCATCAACGAAGGTTTCATGCGTGATGAACATAGTCATTTATTAAATGTAAACAGTAACTTGAGTACTCTTATTGATCATATGGGAAATTTCGAAGCAAAAGCAATGCACCAATGGATTATAGATATAAAAAACGAAAGAAGGGATCATTAAGCCTCATTTTTGTTGTATCTTTAAGGTAGATGAAAAAAGCTGCCTTCTTTGAAATAAAAGAAAAGAAAAAAGTTCAATGCTTACTTTGCCCGCATTATTGTTTATTGGATAAAAATGAGGTGGGTAAATGCCTGGTTCGTAAAAACCAAAATGGGAATCTTTTCTCTGAAAATTATGAGCTTCTTTGTTCTGTCTCCATTGATCCCATTGAGAAAAAACCTTTATACCATTTTTATCCGGGAAAAAATATTTTATCTATCGGAAGTGTCGGCTGTAATTTGAAATGTAAATTTTGTCAGAATTATCATATCTCCCAATCAGGAGTTTCAGAATTTGATTTACTGGAATCTTATACTTCTCACGAAATTGTGAATATTGCACTCAGACAAGAAGATAACATTGGAATAGCATATACTTATAATGAACCCATTATTTGGTATGAATATGTACATGAAACTGCTAATCAGGCTCAAGATGCCGGGCTTAAAAATGTTTTTGTAAGCAATGGATTTATTAATCCGGATCCGCTTAAAAAGCTATTGGATGTAATGGATGCTTTCAGCATAGATTTGAAAGGATTTACTGAAGAATTTTATAGAGATTTTACATCAGCTAAACTGAAACCGGTTTTAAATACAATTAAAACCATTGCTGATTCTGACAAACATCTTGAAATCACAAATCTTGTAATTACCGGAATTAATGATAATGAAAAAGTATTTTCTGATATGATAGATTGGATAGCCCGTGAATGTGGTAAAAACACCGTACTGCATATTTCAAGGTATTTTCCTATGTTTAAAATTAAAAACCTTCCTACACCCGAGTCTAAGCTTGAACGTTTATACGAGATCGCCAAAGAAAAACTTCATTATGTATATCTTGGAAATATCCGAACTGATTTTGGGCAAACGACTTATTGTCCTGATTGTAACGAGGTATTACTAAGAAGAAATAGATATAAAACGGAGAATACCGGTTTAAATGAAAAGAATAACTGTCAGAACTGTGATCTCTCCATTCTAAATTACGAACACTGAAAGCTTACCAATTGTCAATAAAGTATTTTTTGCTAACTTGAACTTGCTTACACGAAAATCTTAACAGAATGAAAAAAACTACATTGCTATTTTACTTATTATGCTTTATAATTTCACAGGTACTTATTTCTTGTAGTACTACAAAAATTGATAATCCTGAAATCAGTATTTCTGAGGTTGAATCTCATATAAAATATTTGGCGAGTGATGAACTCAAAGGAAGGTATCCTGGTACGGAAGGAGACCAGCTGGCAGCTGAGTATATAGCTCAACAATTTCAGGATTTCGGGTTGCAGTCTTTTGAAGCTAATTATTTACAAAAATTTGAAGTTATTACAAGTATTAAAGCCGGTGAATCAAGTTCAATGGAGTTCAATGGAGAAAAAGCAGCATTGAAAAAGGAATTTATTCCTGTGTCATATTCAGAAAATACCAGTTTAAATGCAACACTTTGTTTTGCCGGATATGGTTTTAATATTGATACGGATAAGGTTAAATGGAATGATTATTCAGAAATAGACTATAAAGGGAAATGGGTTTTAATGCTTAAAGGCGAACCTGAAATTGACAGTTTGAAAAGTCCTTATATGAAGTATGCTGCCGACCGGGATAAAGTTATGCTTGCTAAAGATTTAGGAGCCGGCGGAGTATTATTTGTTTCGGGGCCTGCCTATGCTCGTAGAGATATGCTTCCCGAACCCAGTCGCAGGATCGGCAGTACCGGATTACCTGTATTTCATATAAGCAGAGAGCTTGCCAATAAACTACTTGAAAAAGAAAACAAGAAAATTGAAGAACTTGAGTCGGCATTAAACAAAAACAGAAAACCAATGAGTTTTAATATTGATATTAATATCAATGGAAGTTCTGTTATTGAACAACAAACTGCCAACACCTATAATGTTGTTGGCTATTTAGAAGGGAATGATCCCAATTTGAAAGATGAATATGTGATTATAGGAGCTCATTACGATCATTTAGGGATGGGAGGAAAAGGAAGTTCTTCCAGAAAACAAGATACGATTGGAGTGCATAGTGGAGCAGATGATAATGCCTCCGGAACTGCAGCCGTAATTGAATTAGCTGAAAAGTTTGCCGCTCAAAAACAAAATTTAAAAAGAAGTATTGTATTTATTGCTTTTGGAGCCGAAGAAATGGGATTATTAGGCTCCAAACATTTTGTGGATCATATGAAAATGCCTGCAAATAAAGTATCCGCTATGCTAAATATGGATATGATCGGAAGGCTTTCGGCTGATAGCTCATTAGAAATAGGTGGTGTTGGAACAGCTTTGGAATATGACGAACTCCTGAATAACCAAAACAAATTTAATTTAGCAACTACAACCGAAGGATACGGCCCTTCCGACCATGCTTCTTTCTATGGAGTGGATATCCCGGTATTACATATAAGCACAGGAGCCCATTTGGATTACCATACCCCTGAAGATTCTTTTGATAAGATAAATTCAGAAGGATTAAAAATGGTAGCTGATTTTGTGTTTGATTTAGCATCAGAAATTAATGAAAGAGATAAACAATTGAGTTTTCAGGAAGCCGGGCCAAAAACAGGAACGGTATCGAGAAAACGATTGGGCGTTACTTTAGGCATTATGCCCGACTTTGCAGGTAAAATTAAAAACGGGCTAAGAGCTGATTTTGTAATTGAAGGGAAACCGGCATTTAAAGGAGGCATGAAAAAAGGTGATATCATCACTGCAATTAATGGCCAATCGATAGCTAATATACAGGATTATATGTATCGGTTATCAAAACTAAAATTTGGACAAACTATTACTGTTGAAGTTGTAAGAGAGCAAACTAAAAAGGTACTAATTATACAATTATAATATACTATGCAAAAACAACTTGTATCACTATGGATAGCCTGGATACTGGGAATTATAATTACATTATCCGCTGCCGTTTATCAAAGGCTTACCGGGCCAACTCACCCGAAAAGAACAAAAGTTGAAATCAATGACAACACCCATAAATTTAAGCTACCACGGTCGAATGGAGAATCAGATTGTGAAGTATCTGTAAGTATTGATGATAATACCGTTTCGGCCAGTCTCTTTTACAGAAGGTTTCCTACGAATGAAGCTTATCAGGAATTAAAAATGCAACGAGAAGGCGAAAACCTTATCGCAATGTTACCTCAGCAACCCCCAGCAGGGAAATTGCAATATTACCTTGAATTTTCATCTGAAAAGGAAGTTATAAAACTATTCAAAGAAAATCCGGTAAAAATCAGGTTTAAAGGAGATGTTCCTCTTTACATTCTGGCCCCTCATGTATTGTTCATGTTCCTGGCCATGCTACTTTCTAATGTAAGTGCATTAACTGCAGCATTTGGAAATCCTAAATTCAGGTTTTATGCAAAACTTACCTTTTTTGCGTTACTGATAGGTGGAATGATTTTGGGGCCGGTGGTTCAATTATTTGCATTTGGAGAATTATGGACCGGATTCCCAAATGGGAAAGACCTTACTGATAATAAAACATTATTTGCATTTTTATTTTGGATACTTGCTTTTATTATGAACCTTAAAAAGCCTCGTCCGGTTTATGTAATTATTGCATCCATTGTATTATTGATGATTTATTCCATTCCTCATTCAATGATGGGTTCAGAACTTGATCCGGAAACAGGAAAAATAATGACCGGAATGATAAATTTCTTAATCTATTAAAATGAAAACCAGGAAAGCAGCATTTGCCAATCGTTTTTATCCAGCTCAAAAAAAAGAGCTGATAAAACTCTATGACCAAATACTACTTTCCGAACAAAATAAAATTAATTATAAGCTTGCCAATACAAATATCATTGGAGGAATTGTCCCTCATGCCGGTTTTATGTATTCAGGCTATCAGGCCATTCATTTTTTTGAAATATTAAAAAATTACAAAAAAAAGGTAGATACTGTAATTATTATAAATCCAAACCATACCGGATATGGAGAAGATATATCACTGGCTGAAAACTTTGCCTGGGAAAGTGTTTTTGGAGAAACAGTGGTAGATTTGGAATTTGCCAGAGAGCTGGGATTCCCTCAAAATGAAATGGCACACCGGTTTGAGCATAGTGGAGAAATTATGCTTCCGTTTTTACAATATGTTCTGGATTACGAATTCAAAATTCTACCTATTACTTTCTCTGCTCAAAACCTGGATTATGCTAAACTAATTGCCAAATCCATTTTTGAAACTAATCAAAAGCTGAATAAAAAGATATTGATTATTGCATCTTCAGATTTTTCTCATTTCGTAAGCCCGGAACAAGGCATTAAGCAGGATGATCCCGTAGTAGAAGCCATTCCTAAACTTGATTCTGAAACTATTGAAAAAGAAGTTAAGGCAAATAACTTGAGTATTTGCGGATTTGGGCCCATTATGAGTTTGATCGAATACAGTAAGCTACTATCGGATGATATCAAAGTTCAGCAACTCCGAAGAGGACATTCCGGCGAAGTGCATCCTTCTCCCGAAGTCGTTCACTACTTGTCTATGTTGTTTTACTCGTAGTTATTACGACTGGGGAAATGGAAACATTTCCCATATACTCTCATATTATTTTTGTTGATCGCCTCCGGAGATCCTTAGCTGTGGCTTGAAGCTTGAAGCCTGTTGCCTTCTTACAAAAACGAAATAATCTATTTTATACTCCCTGAACATTTATCTTTTCCTTAAATTTGTTTTCATGATTATCATTGGAATTACAGGAACATTAGGAGCCGGAAAAGGAACCATTGTAGATTACTTAATAAAGCAAAAAGGATACATCCATTATTCTGTAAGAGCATTTCTTATTGAAGAAATTAAACGAAGAGGATTAGAAGTTAATCGCGACAGCATGACTTCAGTAGCCAATGACTTAAGAGCAACTTACTCACCATCTTATATTGCAGATCAACTCCATAAAAAAGCTATCGACTCAGGAAAGAATAGTATCATTGAAAGCCTGAGGACTCCGGGAGAAGTTGAGTCTCTAAAAGCAAAAGGAAATTTTTATCTATTTGCTGTGGATGCAAATCAGAAAATCAGATTTGACCGTATTCAGATCAGAAACTCCGAAACGGATCAGGTTAACTTTTCTACCTTTGCAGCTAATGAAGCCCGCGAAATGGGATCCACTGATCCTAACAAACAAAATCTTTCCAAATGTAAAGAAATGGCTGACTTTGTTCTGAACAATAATGGTGATTTTGATGCTTTAAATAAACAAATTGAAGAAATACTAAATCAAATAGAGAATTAAATTATGGCTGAAATAAAACAAAAACACAACAGACCAAGCTGGGATGAGTACTTTATGGAACTGGCTGATGCAGTCGCAAAAAGAGCTACCTGCAACCGGGGCAGAAGCGGATGTGTTATTGTTCGTAACCGGCAAATTTTGGTTACCGGTTATGTTGGTTCTCCAAAAGGGCTTCCTCATTGTGATGATGCAGGCCATCTGTTTAAAAAAGTATTTCATGAAGATGGAAGTGTTACTCAACATTGTGTCAGAACGGTTCATGCTGAACAAAACGCAATATGCCAGGCAGCCAAATTGGGAATCGCATTAAATGACTCAACCCTATACTGTAGAATGACTCCATGTCGAACCTGTGCAATGCTGATTATCAATTGCGGAATTAAGCGTGTAGTTTGCGAAAAGAAATATCATGCAGGAGCAGAATCTGAAGAAATGTTTAAGGAAGCCGGAATCAAACTGGATTATTTTAGTGAAGACTATATGAAATATGAGGGGCAATAGACACAAGGGAAGCCATCCCTTCCTTTGTCGAGGGGATGCCTTCCCATAGCCGTCAATTTAAGCTTCCATGACAATAGTTATTAAGATATTAGGGTTGATAAGCCTGTAAAAAAAATATAGAACAAATTGATGACTTTA
>JANQLW010000021.1 GCA_028280405.1 Bacteroidales bacterium | reverse complement strand
TTGTTTTTTTCAAATACTAATTTACTTAATCTCTTTGGCTTGTGCTTTACAAACATAGGGTCTCGACGACCCTGAAATTCTGCTTTAAACATTGAGCCTCAGCTCCGCTCGACACATCATCCTGAACTTGTAGAGAAATTATTATATCGATTTAAGGATTAATTAATCATTGTTAAATCTCTGTAATAGGATATATCTTAATTTACAGGAATTACTATATTCGTTTTCTAATTATGAATCAATGAAAAAATTTGGGGCTTTAGGAGTGCTATGTCTTCTGCTTATTTTTGCTCTTTTCTATTTCAATACTACTCCAACAAAAAATAAACGTGAATTATTCGAGGAATTTTTGCATCAGGAATATGAAAAAATACCTTCTTTTTCAAACATAGAACTAAAAGATATACCCAAACCTACACATCCTGATTTGGCTGCGATTCAAAATTATTTTATGACGATCGATCCAAATGAAGAAAGAGTTCCGGTTGAACGCCTAAAATCTGCCTATCAAACAACAAAAGCGATTCAAAAATCAACAAATTATAAATCCGCATCAAATATAAGTTGGGAAGAAATACCATCTTCAATGGCCGGTAGAATAAGAACGGCAATGTATGACCCCAACGATCCTTTCAATAAAAAAGTTTGGGCAGGCACAGTCACTGGTGGATTATGGTATAACGATGATATTACGGATGAGAACTCATCCTGGGAAAGTGTCGAAGATTTCTGGCCAAGTCTGGCCATTAGTTCTATCGTTTACGATCCAAACAATACCCAAACATTTTATGTTGGAACAGGAGAAGCTCAGACCGCACTTACTATTTACAGAGAATCCTCAGGTGTAGGAGCAGGAATATATAAAACAACAGATGGAGGCAATACCTGGAACCTGCTGGAATCGACAAAAAACTTCAAATATGTTACAGACATTGCTATAAAAAATGAAGATGGGCATAGTGTGATTTATGCCGGGATCGTTTCCGGATTTTATAAAGGAGCATCGCATCAAAGTAGCCCTTCCGATGGTTTATATCGATCCGATGATCATGGGAATACATGGGAGCAGGTGCTTCCTGACATTACAAATTCTGATCAGCCTTATGCTCCTTCAGATATTGAAATTACTGCCAATGGAAGAATTTTCGTTGGAACCATGAGAAACCTTGAAGATAAAGGAGGAGCATGTATTCTTTATTCGGATGAAGGGACTAAAAACAACTGGACCCTTGCAATTGATTATCAGAATAAAATTGAATCTTCTCCTTCAGAAAATATTCCCGGAAGAGTGGTACTGGCATCTGCCCCAACCGATCCTAATCGTTTGTATGCTTTAATAGGTGCCGGTTTCATCAATGAAAATGATGGCTTAAAACGATCCATTGGAAAATATATTTTGAAATCAACAGAAGCCGGGGAAATATGGACTGAACTGGATGTTCCGGATAACAATGGTAGTTGGGCAACAATCGCCTGGCATGCATTAGCCGTTGAGGTAAATCCGGGAGATGAAGACATGGTCTATATAGGAGGTTTAAATTGCTTTAAAAGTGATGATGGAGGGGCTTCCTGGTATCGAATTTCAGATTGGGCAGGTGTTACTTATCCATTTGTCCATGCCGATATCCATCGCTATGTATTTAATCCGAAGAATTCAAATCAGTTACTTGTTTGTACTGATGGTGGTATTTTTTATACTATGAATTCCAATACCACAGCTCCATTATTTAAAGCAAGAAATAAAGATCTAAATTGTCTTCAATTTTACACTTGTGATATTGCTCCGGGGAATGGAAATATAAATTATTTGGGAGGATTGCAGGACAATGGTTCTATAATATTTCGGGGAAACAGAATTGACAGAAACAGCATAGTAACTGGAGGAGACGGTGCTTATTGCTTTTTTGATAAAACAAATGCCAATCATTTTATTACTTCTATATATCATAATTATTACATATTCCATTACAGGCAAAAAAGCGTAACAAATCTTACGCATTATAATACGGGTACTTTTATAAATCCCGCAGACTATGACAGTTATCAGAATATATTATACGCCAATGCTACAACCCTTAAGAATAAGTTTCAAAATCAGTTAGTAAGATATAAAGGAGTACCTGATAATGTTACTTCAGGCTATATTTCTATCACTTCAGATGTAAATGTTCCTTTTTCACATATTAAAGTTTCTCCACATAGTAAAAACTCATCCACCCTATTTGCAGGTACACAGTCCGGAAGATTATTTAAAATTACCAGGGCTGATGAAGCACCATCTACTATTGAAATAGGAGATGATGAATTTCCCGCCGGAAATATCAGTTGTGTTGCTGTAGGGGGCTCAGAAGACAGCTTGCTGGTAACATTCTCAAACTATGGTTTAAGTTCGGTATGGCAAACTTATGACGGAGGGACAAGCTGGGAAGAAAAAGAAGGAAATTTACCGGATATGCCTATCCGTTGGGCGATTTACTATCCGAACAATTCTAAAAAAGCATTATTAGCTACTGAATTGGGAGTATGGTATACAGATGAACTGAATACTAATGACCCGGACTGGGAACCGGTTAATGAAGGGCTCGCAAATGTCAGAGTTGATATGTTAAAACTCAGGGAAGATGATAACACCATTCTGGCAGCAACTCACGGAAGAGGTTTTGCCATAGCCAATACCGAAACAATATCTGTTCCTGGAGATATTAACCAGCCGGATAATGGTTTTTCAATCTATCCAAACCCAACTCAAGGGAACTTAAATTTAAATTTTTCTCTCACCCGTAAAACGGATGTAAGAGTAGTGGTATTTGATCAGACAGGCAAAATGTGTTATTTCAAAGAATATAAAACATTATTTGGAGATCATACTATAAGTTTAAATCTAAAGCATTTGTCAAAAGGAAATTACTTCGTAAAACTAGAAACTGAAGATCAGATATTCAAAGAAAAAATAATTATCCAATAATTATTTCTTCAGCTTTTTTCTACTGTTTATAATACCCATAGATATTGCAAGCAGCATAAACAAAACTGTTATCAAAGAAGAAATTCTTGCTATATAATCTCCATTCTCTGTATAAAATGTAAGTTCGCTATTCAGGTTGATTTTTTCACGGATTACATCTCTTACCCAGTACTCTGTAGGTTGGCTAACATCTCCTCTCTGATTTATAAAACATGAAATTCCGGTATTTGCAGACCTCGCAATTGAACGTCTGTTTTCAATCGCTCTGAGTTTTGCCATTGAAAAATGTTGTTTATAACCCGGAGTATCACCCCACCATCCATCATTGGTAATAATGAATATTACATGCGCACCATTTTTAACAAAACGGGAAACAAATTCACCGTAAATGGACTCATAACAAATAACTGTTGCTATTTTAGTTCCATCTCTGGACACAAAGTTCTTACGCTTGTCATCAGTAGCTAAAGTACCTATTGTTCCTCCTAGATCAATCGCAAATTTTTCAAGAGGCTTAAGAATACCCCAGCTAGGCATCTTTTCAACCCCCGGGGTTAATTTGGATTTATGATATAATTGAACAGGATCATTCTTTTCAAAATACATGGCTGTATTAAATGCCCAATAATGTTTCTTTACGACTGAATGCCATCTGGTTGCATTACTTAAGGTATCTTTTCCGTTTACAAATCTAAAAGTAGATGCACCAATGATCAATTTCGTTTCAGGATATTTACGGAGATATCTTCTGAGCATTTGATTCGACTCATAATAATCTATTCTATCCTCAAAAATATCCTGTTGATTTGCAGACTCGGGGCATACAATAAAATCTACATTTTTGTCAATTTTTTTATCTGTCAGATCTGTGATTCTTCTTATTACCGTCCGGTAAGGTAAGTTATATTGCTCTTTATAGGGATCAAGGTTGGGCTGGGTTACAACTACATCTAAGGAATCTATGTTCTCTTCATAATTCTTATAAATATTGAGAGAAATCAAAATGGGAATTACAATGACTAATAGCATAATTCCACTCAAAACATATTCACCTATACCAAATGACTTATATTTTCTGTAACGAAGAATTAGTTTATATACCAAGAGATTGACCAAAACAATCCAGAAAGAGCCTCCCAAGGTACCTGTATACTCATACCATTGGATCAATTTATGATGCATGGCAAATCCATTTCCAAGATTTAGCCAGGGGAAAGACAACTCCCAGTCGAGATGAAAATATTCAAACGCAATCCAAAAGAAGAGCAATAGAAAACTTCCTTTTTGATACCCATATAATTGTCTTCTACTTATATGATACAGGGTAAATGCAGTAGTCATAAAAAAGGAATTCAGAAACAGGGCACCTATTCCTCCGGAAATTGTTGAATTCCAGATCCAATAAACGGTTAATGCATTAAACACAAAAAAACCCGGATACAGCATGAAAAAAATACTAAACCGATTAAAGTCGTTTTTGAATTTGATCAAATAATCATCTACAAAGAGAATAGGAATAAAGGCAAAAAAAAGGATAAATGGAAATCCTCTTAAAGGCCATCCTAAAGCAAATAAAACACCGCTTAACACTCCTAAAGCGATCAGATGAATCTTTTTCATTGGTTGAGTAAATTATCTGAGACAAAGATAGATTTTTAGAAACAAGTATCAAGTATCAATCCTGAAATTTCGGGACAAGATTTTGTTAAAGTTTATTAGCCCGGTGCTTTAGCTCCGGGTTTAAGATAGAATCTGGAAATAGATTTAGGGCTTTAGCCCTTCAAATTATTTAATAAAGGAAGTTATTGTACGGATAGCGTTTCGCATGCATTTCCTTTACATGCTTATAAATGATGTCACGGAATTCATGATAATTTTCTTTTTCAGTTGCAGAAATGAAAATACAAGGGGTATTAATTTTTGCCATCCAGGAATTCATTAACTCTTCTAATGAATAGTTTTCTTTCGTCATCGGACTCAAATCATCCTCTTCTTTTTCCACAAAAGTATATGCATCAATCTTATTGAATACCAATAGAGTCGGTTTTTCAACTACATGAATATCAGCCAGTGTTTGATTCACAATATTAATCTGCTCCTCAAAATCCGGATGTGATATATCAACCACATGAATTAAAACATCGGCTTCTCTTACCTCATCCAGGGTTGATTTAAATGACTCAATCAAACCATGTGGAAGTTTACGGATAAAACCAACCGTATCTGTCAAAAGGAATGGAAGATTATCTATAACCACTTTACGTACCGTAGTATCAAGAGTAGCAAATAATTTATTCTCTGCAAACACTTCCGACTTGCTCAACAAATTCATGATTGTTGATTTTCCAACATTGGTATATCCAACCAAAGCTACACGAATTAAACTTTCACGATTTTTCCGTTGAGTGATTTTTTGTTTATCAATCTGAGCTAATTTCTTTTTTAATAAAGAAATCTTATCACGAATAATCCGGCGGTCTGTTTCAATCTCCGTTTCACCTGGCCCACGCATTCCGATACCTCCACGTTGACGCTCAAGGTGAGTCCACATTCGTGTTAATCGAGGTAAAAGATAATTATATTGAGCTAATTCCACCTGAGTTCTTGCATGTGCCGTTCTGGCCCGCTTAGCAAAAATATCAAGGATCAAATTGGTTCGGTCTAAGATTTTACAATTAAGCAGTTTTTCTACATTTCGAAGCTGTGATGGATTTAATTCATCATCAAATACAGCCATGTCAACCTCGTTTTCTTCAATATAGGTTGCAATCTCATCCAGCTTACCACTCCCAACAAATGTTTTAGGATTAGGAAAATCCAAACTTTGTGTAAAACGGGCAACGGGTAATCCTCCGGCAGTATCCACCAAAAAGGCCAACTCATCAAGGTATTCATTTACCCGGTCAGCATCCTGCCCTTTAATAGCTACTCCTATAAGAACGGCTGTTTCCTGCTTTACTTTTGTATTATCTATTTGATGGCCCATATTAGAATTGTCGGAATCCGATAATTTCTCTTACTTCCTTAATTGTTTTTGAAGCACTTTCCCTTGCTTTCTCAGCACCTTGTGCAGCAACTTTTCTCAAATAATCAGTATTTGAATAAATATCCCGGATGCGTTCACGGAATGGCGTTGTAAACTTCAGCATATCTTCAGCCAGCTGCTTTTTAAAATCTCCGTATCTGATTTCACATTTATTGTAAAGATCGTCAAAATGCTCAAGGGTATCCGGAGTAGAAACGACCTTCATCAAAGTAAACAAATTTTCAATCGCTTCCGGTTTTTCCTGATCCATCTCCGTTGGTCCTGCATCAGTAACAGCACGCATAATTTTCTTTTGCAACACTTTGGGTTCATCATTCAAGAAAATAGCATTTCCTTCTCCTTCTGATTTTCCCATTTTTCCGCTTCCGTCCAATCCAGGGATTTTCACTAAGGCTTCTCCAAAATTATATGCACTGGGAATCGGAAAATAATCTTCTTTATACATTCTGTTAAAACGACGTGCAAATGTTCTCATCATTTCCAGATTTTGCTCCTGATCTTTACCAACAGGAACCTTTGCTGCTTTATGAATAATCACATCAGCAGCCATTAAAGTTGGATAAGTCAATAAGCCGGCATTTACATTTTCAGGTTGCTTACGAACTTTTTCCTTAAAAGAAGTTACGCGCTCCAGTTCCCCTAAATAGGCGTTCATATTAAGTAACAAATACAATTCAATAACCTCAGGAACATCACTTTGTATGTAAATAGTTGCTTTTTCAGGATCAAGTCCTGTTGCAAGGTATTCTGCCAAAACCTGTTTTACATTCCCATGTAAGTTTTCAGGAGTTGGATGTGTAGTTAAAGAATGATAATCTGCAATGAAGAAATAACAATTATTTTCTTCCTGCATACGAATAAAGTTTTTGATTGCACCAAAGTAATTCCCTAAATGTAAATTTCCTGTAGGTCTGATTCCGCTTACAACTGTTTCCATGAATGCAAAAATATAAAAATTGCTTAGTATTAAATTTTCTGATTAATGTTTTTATATAAAGAAGATGATGCAGGTAAATCAATACCTACATCATTATTTCATCTCCGCTTTTATTGAAGAAATGGTATTCAAGCAATTGGTAAGATGCCATTGATTGAATTTTAATCCATTTTTTATATTTGAAGAACCATTTTAATCGTAATGAAAATAATCCTTTAGTAGCATAAGCATATAAGTATGGATGCAATCCAACTTTCAGGAATCTTTCATTTTGGTCATTCAATAAATAGCGAATATTATTTTCAATTTCGTCAATGAAGATAATACTTGGCTTAATTTTTCCCGTGCCATCACAAACCGGGCATTTTTCCAGAATTTCAACATTCATTTCCGGCCTTACTCGCTGACGGGTAATTTGTACAAGGCCAAATTTACTTGGCGGCAAAATCGTATGCTTTGCATGATCTTTCGACATTTCATCTTTCAACTTTTGAAATAAAATACGACGATTTTTGCCTTCATGCATATCGATAAAGTCGATTACAATGATACCACCCATATCTCTTAACCTTAACTGGCGAGCAATTTCTACAGCCGACTCAAGATTAACTTCAAGGGCATTTTGTTCCTGATCTTTTTCCTTTTTAACACGATGTCCACTATTCACATCAATTACGTGCATCGCTTCAGTATGCTCTATGATTAAGTAAACACCACTCTTTATTGTCACGGTTTTGCCAAATGAACTCTTGATTTGTTTATCAATACCAAAGTGTTCAAATATGTTTCTTTTACCCTTATAAAGCTTAACAATATCCACTTTATCAGGGGCAATGGTGCGGATATAGCTTTTAGTTTCTTCGTAAAGTGCCGGATCATTAATATGAATATGATTAAAAGATTCATTCATTAAATCTCTTAACAATGCGGAAGTACGATCCAGTTCACTTATAATTTTTTGAGGCGCTTTAGCCGTAGCCATTCTTTTGGTAAGAGCTTCCCATTTATCAAGTAGGTTTCTGAGATCTGTATCGAGTTCTGCTACTTTTTTGTTTTCGGCTACTGTACGAATAATAACTCCGAAGTTATTTGGCTTAATACTTTGAATCAATCTTTTCAGACGATTTCTTTCGTCCGCATTTTTAATTTTCTGAGAAATGGAAATGCGGTTAGAGAATGGCACCAATACGAGGAATCGTCCTGCAAAAGATATTTCGGAGGAGATTCGGGGCCCTTTAGTAGAGATCGGTTCTTTAGCAATCTGGACTAACACTTGTTGATTAGAAGTAAGAACCTGGGTTATTTTTCCGGTTTTTTCGATATCAGCTTCAAGCTCAAATTTGCTTAGCTGTGGTCTGTTTCCTGAATTAGAAGCCTGTGCTGTTCTACTGTATTTATTCAGCGATTTTACTTGTGGCCCTAAATCCAAATAATGAAGAAATGCATCTTTCTCATATGCCACGTCAACAAAAGCTGCATTTAATCCAGGCATTATCTTTTTCACCCTTCCCAGGTAAACATCACCAACTGCATAGTTGTTGTTGTTCTTTTCTTTGTGCAATTCAACAAGGAATTTATCTTCCAAAAGCGCTATTTCAACCTCTGATGAATTAGCATTTATAATTAATTCCTTATCCATTAAGAATATTTTTAATAATCATCGAGTCAATCAATGAAGTATAAAGAGGGTCAGTAAAACCAAATACAAAAGATCACATGAAACAATTTGTTCCATGTGATCAAAAAAATCCTTAAAAGAAATATTTATTTCTTTTTATGTCTGTTTTTTCTTAAACGCTTTTTGCGCTTATGAGTAGACATTTTATGTCTTTTTCTTTTCTTCCCGCTTGGCATAACAACAATTTTTTAAAAAAATTATTTTACTGAATTCTTAACTTCATTAACAAAAGTTTTCGCAGGTTTGAAAGATGGAATATTATGGGCAGGAATAATAATAGTTGTATTTTTAGAAATATTTCTTCCTGTTTTCTCAGCTCTTCTTTTAATAGTGAAGCTACCGAAACCTCTTAAGTAAACATTTTCACCTTTTACCATAGAGTCTTTTACTGTATCCATAAAAGCTTCTACTGTAGCTTGTACAGCAACTTTCTCAATACCAGTTTTATTAGCGATCTCTGCTACGATTTCTGCTTTTGTCATGTCTTTATACTTTTAATGATTTGATAATAAAATTTTTACTTTCGGGTGGCAAAGATAATCTTTTTTTAAATTAATATAAAAACTTTGAAATATTTTTTATTTCTAAGAAGCTCTATATAAATTTGTTCGGAAGATGAAAGAGATTGGTAAAAATTTTTTAGACTGGTATACTATTAATAAAAGAAAACTTCCCTGGAGAGAAACGAAGGATCCTTATTTAATATGGATTTCCGAAATTATTCTTCAGCAAACCCGAATTGATCAAGGGTTGGATTATTATCTAAAATTTGTAAAGAGATTTCCAAATGTAAAAGCTTTAGCAATTGCGGATGAAGAGGAAATATTAAAATACTGGCAAGGGCTTGGTTATTATTCCAGGGCACGCAACCTACACTTTTCCGCTAAATACATATATAAGAATCTCAATGGGGTATTTCCTAATACCTACGAGGGGATCAAAAAACTCAAAGGTGTTGGGCCTTACACTGCTGCTGCTATAGCATCTATATCATTCGATCTTCCTTATCCGGTAGTAGATGGAAATGTTCTAAGAGTAATCAGCAGGCTATTCGGAATTAAAGAAGCCGTAAATACTACAAAGGGGCATAATAAAGTTGAAAAAAAAGTTAATTCCATATTTATTAAAGAAAAAGCTGCAGACTTTAACCAGGCAATGATGGAATTTGGAGCCCTCTATTGCAAACCACAAAATCCGAATTGTACGAATTGTATATTTAAAAAGTATTGTAAATCCTACAAATCCAATATCGTAAATCAAATACCTTATAAAGAAAAAGCCAGAAAACCGGTCGACTTATTTCTGTACTATTTTGTTTACATTGACAATAATAATGAGTTGTTTATCCGGAAAAGAAATGATAAAGGAATCTGGAAAAACATGTATGAATTTCCCTGTATCGAAAGCAACAGTAAGCAAAGTTTAAAAAAAATCATCAATTCGACAGAAGTAAAGAAATGGATAAATACAGATTATCTTAACAATTATACCGAAGTCAAATTGAAAAAGCACCAGTTAAGCCATAAATCTGTGTATGCACATTTTATCATTTTTTTTGAAAAAGATAATAACTTAAATATCGAGGAAAACAAATTCACAAGAGTCAAGCTGAATAAGCTGAAAACACTGCCTGTTTCAAAGCTTATTGAAAATTTCATTAACCATCATTTAAATCAGATTATTATACATTAGGGTAATTATGTAGATAGACTTTTTTGAGATTATGGAATTAATTTATTGAGCTTGCAACAAGCTCATTTTAATTCTTATTTTTGTAATACTAATTCATAAAATTATGGCAGGAGTAAATAAAGTTATTTTAGTAGGTAATCTTGGAAAAGACCCTGAAGCAATCACCTTTGATAATGGGGTGAAGAAAGTAAGCTTTCCTTTAGCAACAACTGAAAGCTATAAAGACAAAGACGGAAACAGAATTGATCAAACAGAATGGCACAATATTGTTCTTTGGAGAGGCCTGGCAGATGTAGCTGAACGGTTTCTAAACAAAGGAAGTCAAGTGTATATCGAAGGAAAAATCAAAACCCGTTCATGGGATGACAAAGATGGCAACAAAAGGTATACTACCGAAATTTATGGCGATAATATGACCATGCTGGGTGGAGCTCGCCGTGAACAAAGCGGAATGGAAAACTCAAGTCAGAACCAGGTTGCTGAACCTATGGAGAATCCCCCTGCTCCCGAAGACGATTTACCATTCTAATAAGATCATTTGAATCAGAGTTGTGATTTCTAAATATAATGCATGACTCTGATTTTTTATTTTGTAACTTTGTGTTTTAACCAATACATCTTTTATTTTGGACGATTCTGATTTAGAACCTCTTTTAAACTTAATCAACATTTCATCCGACTCATTGTTTAAAGCATTTACCCTTGAAGCTTTAATTTGCATTGCTATTCTTATAGGGCTATTATTTTGTTCAGCCCTAATATCAGGTTCTGAAATTGCATATTTTTCACTTTCACCATCTCAGGTTGATGAACACAAAGGAAAGAAAAGAAAAAGCCTTGAGTTAGTAAACAACCTTATGGAAATACCCAAAAGATTACTGGCAACGATACTGATTGCAAATAATTTTGTAAATGTTGCCATCGTTATACTTTCCACTTACATTACTTCTATTATATTTAACCTGACTGATTTTCCCATCATTGCTTTTTTGATACAGGTAGTGGTAGTCACTGCACTCATTTTATTTGCAGGAGAAATAATGCCCAAAATATATGCTACTCAGCAGCCTCTTAGTTTTGCAAGATTTATGGCCAGACCATTAAACATAATGGTCAAAATTCTTTATCCCGCAAGTACATTAATGGTAAATTCAACTTCATTTATAGACAAAAAAGTAGCAGGAAAAGGGCCCCGTATTTCCAGAGATGAATTATCAGAAGCGATTGATATTAGTACAGATGAAAATATTCAGGAAGAGGAAAGAAAAATACTACAAGGTATTGTTCGTTTTGGAGATATTGATGTAAAAGAAATTATGAAAGCCCGTACTGATGTTGTTGCCCTGGATATCAAGATGAAGTTTGATGAACTTTATAAGCTTATTCTGGATGCAGGTTATTCAAGGATCCCTGTTTATGAAGAATCCTTTGATAAGATTGAAGGCATGCTCTATATCAAAGATTTGTTACCTCATCTTGACGAAAATAAAGATTTCAAATGGCAAAAACTCTTACGTCCGGCATTTTTTGTTCCGGAAAATAAAAAAATCAATGACCTGCTTAAGGAATTTCAGGAAAAGAAAATCCATTTTGCAATTGTAGTAGATGAATATGGAGGTACTTCAGGCATCGTAACACTTGAAGACGTACTGGAAGAAATCGTAGGTGAAATTAATGACGAATTTGATAGCAGGGATGATGATATACAATATGAAAAAATAGATGATCATAATTATTTATTTGAAGCAAAAACCACACTAAACGATTTTTGTAAAATCCTGAATATTGATGATGATATCTTTGATGAAGACAAAGGTGATTCCGATTCATTAGGAGGATTAATACTGGAATTGATCGGTCAAATTCCCGAACCGGCACAAACAATTCATTATCGAAATTTTTTGTTTAAAATTGAAGCTGTTGATAACAGACGTATTAAAGAGATAAAAGTAACTATTGATTCGGATGGAGAGGTATAATATGAAATTGAAGTATTTTCTAATCTTTTTTTTGGTTATTTTTTTTATTGCCTGTAGTGCTGACTATTATCCTAAACCACGTGGCTATTTCAGGATTGATATGCCTGAAAAAAAGTATAGAAAACTGGATTCTATTTACCCCTATTCATTCGATTATCCTATTTATACAAAAATTAGCCATGACATTCATTCTCCTCATGAAAAAAATTGGATTAACTTAAATTTCAAGCAATTTAAAGGGAGTATTCATCTTAGTTATAAAAAGGTAAACGGGAATTTAAATAAGTTTATGGAAGACAGCAGAACCATGGCAATGAAACACATTCCCAAAGCCAGCGCAATTGACAACAGGGTCATCTATAATAAGGACCGAAAATTATACGGATTGATCTATGAAATAAGTGGCAGCGGAGCCGCTTCTCCTTATCAGTTTTTTGTTACTGATAGTTCAGCTCATTTTCTCAGAGGAGCTTTGTATTTTAATATTATACCTAATAATGATTCAATGGCTCCGGTCATTGATTTCATTAAACTGGATATTGAAAAGCTTATTGAAAGTCTGGAATGGAAATAGCAATTTTTGAATACAAATAATATTTCTACTAGTCAATCTATATTAGGTTGTACCTTAAACTCCATTGAATTTAACTCTAATGCAATAAGATTTCCAAAGCCTGGTATTCCTTTCATATAAACACCATTATCAAGAGCTATGAACGGATATCTATTGTTCTTGATATTGAACTCAATAAAGTCTAAAGATACAGGTACATGGCCATGTATTATTTTTCTATAGTTAATCCTTTCAGGAACAATCCTGTAATCACGCAACCATAACATTGCATCCTTATCTTCTAAAGGATTATCCTTCTTAAAATTTAATCCTGCATGTACTAAAATAAACTTTTCTATTTCTAAATAATATTTAAGTTCTTTTATCCAGGCTATGTAATACGAAGGAACTTGAATAAGCTTACCGAAACCAAAACTTTTAAGCGTGTGTTTTCCTCCATATTCCATCCAAATATTTTCATATGGGTTTTTCTTTTTAAAAAAACCTTTTGAAACAGATTTAACTTCCCAATCCCATGCTTTTAAAAAACAATCTTCATGATTCCCTTTTAAAAAACTCATGCAATATCCTGATTCTTTCATAGAGATTAAAAGATCAATTACTCCTTTTGAGTCAGGTCCACGGTCTATATAATCTCCCAAAAAATAAAAATGGTCAGTAGAATTCGGTTTAATCTGATTTTCAATCAGAGCAAAGAGGGTATTGACACACCCATGTATATCTGTAATAACCCAATGCTTATACATAATTCACTCCTGCCAATACAGTATTACTAAACATTAGCTTTTATTTTATTGAGAATAGCATTAAATGATTTTTTAATTCTTGATATTCCTTTTAGATTTTTATCTTCGGTGTAGTAACCTTTTCCATACCCATACCCATACCCATATCCATATTCTTTCCATCTAAGTTTTACATCATTCATTAAAATGCCAAAATTGTTTATCTGTTTTTGTTCAATATCTTTAATAATTAATTCAAAAGGTTTTTTTCTGGAATAATTTTGCCTTATTAAAAATAAACTTACATCAGCATATTCATTTAACAAAAAAGCATCTGTTACCAAGCCAACCGGAGGAGTATCTATAACTATATACTCGTAAGTTTTTTGTAATTCATCAAAAAGCTCTTTCGTTTTCTCAGAGGCAATTAACTCTGAAGGGTTAGGTGGGATCGGTCCCGCAAGGATAACATCAAGGTTACTAACAGAAGTTTTCTGAATAATTTCTTTCAATGAACTTTTGCCAATATAGTAAGTACTAAGTCCAATAGCATTAGGAAGTTTAAAGCTTTTATAAATTCCAGGCTTTCTCAAATCAAACCCAACCAAAACTGTATTTTTCCCATATTGAGCAAAAGCAGAAGCAAGATTTATTGAAATGAATGTTTTACCGGCACCTACTATATTTGAAGTGACCATAATAACTGGCTTAAACTTTCCTTTTACCATATAATGTATGTTAGTTCGTACAGACCTGAATAATTCTGAGATTAATGATTTTGGGTTCTGTTCAACAACTAAATCCGTATGAGAATGATTATGTGTTATATATCCAAGAAAAGGTAACTTAGAAATATTCAATATATCTTGCTTTTCAACAATTCTATTATTAAAATATTCTTTACTAAAAATGTAAGCTAGAGGTATAAGCATTCCTATAAAGAAAGCGACCATATAGCTCATTTTCTTTTTAGGGAATACTTTCTCTGATTGAGTGATCCGGGCTGGATCAATTAGTTCATTATCCGGCCGGTTCGAAGCCATTGTAATCCTGGCTTCTGATAGCTTTTGTAACAGGAATGTATATATAGCATCATTTAGCTTAAACTGCCTTTCAAGCCTAAACAACTTTCTATGAGTTCCGGGCAAATGATCAATTTGCCTGGAAAGCCGGTTAAGGCGTTTATCAATTTCTGAAACAGATATGTCTGAAGTTTTTATAATACTGTTTACATTTTCAAGCAAAGATGATTTTATATTCAAAATTTGCTGATCAAGTTTTAATACCAGTGGATTTTTTTTAGTTGAACTATATAATAATTCAGTCCTTCTAGCATACAGTATAATCAATTCTTTAATCAGTGAATTTAATAAAGGGTCCTCTATTCCAATAGAAGATGGGACGGCAATATCTTCAATTGATTCCTTTTCAACCAAATATTTTTTCAGGTTCTTATAATACTTCGACTTTACCAATAGAACAGCTTTTTCATTTTCTAATGTCTTCATAGCCTCAAAAATATGTTGAGCCTGATAATTGAGGTTCATGACCTGGTTCATTGATTTGAAATTTTCTAAATTACGTTCCGTAATTGCCAATGAATCCGAAACCCCAAGAAGCTCATCACTAATAAACTCAATCGTATTCCGAGTAATTTCATTTTTCTTTTCCAGTTCTCGGTTAAGATATTCATCGGTTAGACTATTTAAAAAAGCTACCATTTTTTTCACATTACTCCCTTCCATGGTTATTGAAATTATAGAAGCTTCTCTATTTATAGGTTCAATTTTAAGATTATTGTAAGCTCCTACCAAATAATCAAGGTCATTTAAAACAAAAGAAATGGTTCTCTCATAAAATGCCTCTGAAACATATTTATTGTTTAAAGCAATATGTATCTTGAACAAAGGGTGGGATATCGTATCCCCAAAATTATAAATACGAGAAAAATCAACATTATTATCGGATTGTTCCAAATCATATTTAAAGAAATTACAGGTCAATGGATTCTCACATTGAACTTGAAGTTCAAAACGTTTATCGGAAATTATGCGCACATTAAATTTTGTCCTAACCAACTGAGGATAATCTTTATCAATAAAAACAATAATAGGTGAATTTTGATACATTTCCCTTTCTATATACTGATCCCTGTAATGATAAGAAATATCAAAATCAAGGTTTTGAATAGTCCTGGAGATCAAGGAATATGAATTCAGAATTCCAATTTCATTTTCTATTTTTTTCTTATTATTAATAAACCTAAAACCTATCAAATCCTGAGCATCCACATCACTATAATTCTCCTTTATTAATATTGTAGTTGAAACTTTATATTTAGGCAATGTATACTTATTGAAAAAAAAAGCAACACCTAAAGCAATCAAGGTTGATAATGCAAGTAGGTACCAGTACCTTAAAACCTTAAATAATAAAAGCCTTAGATCAATTTCTTCATCTTTGGTATTATGATCATTTAAATATTCCATCTTAAATTAATTTACATAATTTAACATCAGGATCAAGGTCGATATCGCTGAAAAAACAATGGAATAAGGGAAATTTGCAAAGGTGAACTGCTTCCCTTTAAGGGGTTCTGCATAAATAATATCGTTAGGCAGTAAATAAAAATATCTGGACTCAATAATATTTTGATCGGTAAGATCTAGTAAATGAACACTTGTTTTATTTTTATCTTGCCGAATCAATTTTATTCTGTTTCTATTTGCAAAGTCCCCAAGATCACCAGCCATTGCTATAGCTTCAAATAAATTGATTTTATTCCTGTGGACTTTGTATTGACCAGGTTTTTTAACCTCGCCTAATATTGCAATGTCAAAATTGATCAATTTAACAACAACTCTAATATCTTTTATGTATTTATCCAATTCCGTTTCAATTTTTACCTTTACTTCATCAATAGTCATATCCTTAACAAAAGTTCTCCCAATTAAAGGAAAGTCAATATTCCCATCTCCCGAAACAGAATATCCATCAAGATAGGTACCCATTTCATTAGTACTACCAGGATACCTATTAGCCATTCCATTAAAAATCAGGTTAGCCTTTTCTTCAAGAGATGAGATCTTAATATAAAGATTATCATTGGGTTGAATTTTATACTCCTCATCCTTCTTATTATCAAATACTTTTTTTTCAAGCATCTTACGATCTTGTAAATAAACTAACTTCTTTTGAGAAATACATGAAGTCAGAATAATAAGAATTACAAGGGCAATGAACAAACTGCTATTATTTATTTGTTTCATAAAACTGGTTATTCAAATAGTAATTCAAAAAATTTTACTGAAGAATATCAAGATAAATAAAATGATACCCGTTTTGTGCTACAGAAAAAACGTAAATGGGTTTCACTAATTTTTTCAAAATAATATATTCTAGAACCCTTTTCATACACCATATAGTCCAGCCCTTTATTATCCAAGGGGATCATTTCAAATCTATCTAATTCGTCAAGTTCATAAAGGATGTCAATTTCAAAATCAATGTGGCTATTATTTCCCATTTTTCAATATATTTATATATTCTTAAATTATTTCCAATTTCCTAACCTGGCAACTAATTAGATTTCATATTAATAGCCCCTACTCAAAACAGATTACCAATTTTATACTATTTAACATACTACTATTAGTTATATAAAATCAATGGCAATAAACATGCAAGCTATACGCCAAATAACTAATGACCAAATGTATAAAAAAAATTAACACAGGGCATATATACCCTGTGTTAATTTTTAAGAAACTATTACCTTGTTTATTAAACAAAATGAAGAGTGTGGTATGAAGAAGACGGATTTACTAATAAAACTAGGTAAAAGAATTATAGAATTAAGGAAAGAAAAAAATATCAGGCAAATTGATTTAGCCTATAATATTGATATAGATGACGGCTCTTTAAGAAGGATTGAAAGAGGAAAAACAAACCCTACTGCAAAAACATTAGAAAAAATTGCAAAAGGACTTAATGTAGAGATAAAAGATTTATTCGACTTCTAACATATTTAAGTTCATATTATTTCCTATTTACAAATATTCAATATCATAATTAATAACATTTTACAAAGAATATAAATAACTATTAAGCTTTTAAAATATTATCACGACTTTTTTCAACATAAGCATTGTTTAATAATGAAAAAATTCAATTAATTTGTTACTTTTGTGCAACAAAAAAAGAAAAGCAGGAATGTAGAAAACAGTTTATAAATATTTAAAAGGGGAGGGATTATGATTGAAACTATTAAAATAGGTACCTTAAAATGGCACCATGTACTTAATCCTACGGAAGAAAACCTTCAGTACTTAAAAGAGAAATATTACTTTCACCCTTTAGATATTGAGGATTGTAAAACTGTAAACCAACGTTCCAAAATAGATAGTTACGACGACTATTATTTCCTTATACTTCATTTTCCAAGTTTTGATAAAAACGGAACCTTTCTTCATACTAAAGAAGTTAAGATATTCTGGGGCGAAGATTATATTATTACTATTGGGCAATCGCACTGGGTCGTTTCCAAAATGTTCCAGGAAGCTAAGGAACAAAAAGCCAGAAATGAAGAATTTGAAGTAGGGACTTCAGATGCTTTATTATATCGTATTTTGGAAAAGGTCATGACTGAATCCTTAATGCTATTGAGAAGAATTGGCAGTGAGTTGGATTTTATTAGTCAGGAATTGTTTAATAAAAAAGCTGAAAAAACGATTGAACAGATTTCAGTCACCCGAAAAAATATTATTCTTTTGAATACAATTTTCAAACCTCAGCTTAGATTATTCCATAAATTTGAAACCGGTTTAATTGAAGGTTTTGCTGAAAATATGGAAGATTACTGGGGTAATATCCTCGATTACTATCAGCGTATGTGGGATATGACGGAAGACTATGAAGAATTGATAGAAGGATTATCCAAAACCTTTGATTCGCTTCAGGCAAACAAGATCAACGAAATTATGAAAGTACTAACAATGGTATCTTCTATCCTACTGCCTTTAACATTTATTACCGGACTCTATGGTATGAACCTGAAATGGTTGCCTTTTGCCAGTGAGGAAGGCTCCAATGCTTTTTGGGCTGTTATGATTGCCATGGTGGTTATTGCCGGGACTATGGTACTTTACTTTAAGCGACGTCGGTGGATGTAAAAAAAATGAGGTGACACCTTAAGGTATCACCTCATTATTCAAAATATCCGTTTGCAACCTCATGGATTCAGTATGCAGAAGTTCCAGCATTTTTTCCAGAAATTGTTTTTCAAGTCCGTGATACATTCCGGTTTTTAAGCGATCCTCTACAATATAACTCCAACGTTTTAATTGAAGAATCGTGATCTTATGTTCCTTTTTATATTGACCTATCTCACTTACGATCTTCATTCTTTTTCCTAATATTTCAAGAAGTTCCTGGTCAATTTCATCTATTTGCTCTCTTAATTCAATGAGCTTATTTTGAAACTCCGGGCTCCCGGCTCTTTCTCTGATCACAAGACTATTCAGAATTGAATTTAAAGTAGAAGGGGTAATTTGCTGTTCAGCATCCGATAAAGCAATTGAGGGATTATAATGGGTTTCTATCATCAGTCCATCCATTTCCAAATCCATAGCCTTCTGAGAAATATGAGCTAGCATTTCTGTATTACCACATATATGGCTTGGATCAACAACGATTGGAATTTGAGGCAATGTCCTTTTTAATGCAATTGGAAGTTCCCACAGTGGGGGGTTTCTAAAAATATTTTTATTAATCGTATAAAAACCTCTGTGAATAGCTATAATTTTTTTTGTACCTGCTTGATATACTCTTTCAATAGCACCTAACCACAATTTAAGATCAGGATTAATTGGGTTTTTTACCATTACAGGCACATTGGTATTTCTTAAAGCTTCTGTAATTTCCTGTACTGAAAAAGGATTTACAACTGTACGTGCTCCGATCCAAAACATATCAATATCATGTCGCAGGCAATCTTCTACATGTTGGGGAGTAGCAACTTCTACAGCTGTCTTAAAGCCAAATTCTTCTTTAACCCGCTGCAACCATTTTAAGCCAATTTTTCCAACTCCCTCAAAATAGTTAGGCCGCGTACGGGGCTTCCAAATACCTGCCCTGAAAACATTAACAGATGAAAAATTGCTTAATTCACGTGCAGTGCGTATAAGTTGTTCTTCAGACTCGGCACTACAGGGCCCGGCTATAATTAATGGACGTTGTTTTACTTCCGTCCATTGATATAATGGAATAATGTCTAAATTTGCAGCCATAATAATTATTACAAAGGTAAAAATTAAATCAGCTTTTTATTATGATTTATTCATTGAGAAACCATTAAAAAGTTGTTTTTTTGTAAAAATTTTAAATCATCATGCAAAGAACTAAAATCAACGAATTATTAAAATCAAATGCCTTTGGTTCACAGGTGAATGTAAAAGGCTGGGTAAGAACTAAACGTGTAAGTAAAAATGTAGTATTTATTGCTTTAAATGACGGATCATGTTTAAATAATTGTCAAATTGTTGTTGATTTTGAAGAATTCGATAATGATGATTTACTTTCAAAGATTACCACCGGAGCTTCTTTATCGGCAGATGGGATCATTGTTGAATCAAAAGGTTCAGGGCAAAAAGTAGAAATCAAAGCTACCCATGTTGACCTTTTAGGTGAAGCTCATCCGGATCATTATCCGCTCCAGCCTAAAAAGCATTCTTTGGAATTTTTAAGAGAAATTGCGCACTTACGTTTTCGTACTAATACTTTTGGTGCAATCACAAGGGTAAGGCATGCCATGATATTTGCAAATCATAAGTTCTTTAATGATAAAGGTTATTTTAACATTCACTCTCCCATTATTACAGGATCTGATGCTGAAGGTGCAGGGGAAATGTTCAGAGTAACTACTCTGGATCCTAAGAACCCACCTTTAAATGAAGATGGTTCAGTAAATTATAAAGAAGATTTTTTTGGTAAACCAACTAATCTTACGGTATCTGGTCAACTGGAAGCAGAGTTAGCTGCTTTAGGAATGTCACAAGTTTATACTTTTGGCCCTACATTCCGGGCAGAAAATTCCAATACTTCCCGTCACCTGGCTGAGTTCTGGATGCTTGAACCGGAAGTAGCTTTCCATGATATTCATGATAATATGGATCTGGCAGAAGAACATTTGAAATATGTTGTTCAATATGCTTTAGATAATTGTATGGAAGATCTCCAATTCTTAAGTAAAAGACTTCAGGATGAAGAAAAGAATAAAAAAGCTGAAGATCGTACCATGGAACTTATTGAAAAACTTAAGTTCGTAGTTGAAAATGATTTTGTAAGGTTAACTTATAGTGAAGCGATTGAAATCCTAAAGAATTCCAAACCAAATAAGAAGAAAAAGTTCCAGTATATTATTGAAGGCTTTGGAGTAGATCTTCAATCAGAACATGAAAGATATCTTGTAGAGAAGCACTTCAAAAAACCTGTAATTCTAACTGACTATCCTAAAGAAATTAAAGCATTCTATATGAAGCAAAATCCTGATGGGAAAACAGTAAGAGCTATGGATGTATTATTCCCGCAAATAGGCGAAATTATTGGAGGTTCTCAACGTGAAGAAGATTATGATGTACTTTATGCAAGAATCAAAGAATTAGATATTCCTGAAGAAGAATTATGGTGGTTTCTGGAAACCAGAAAATTTGGTTCTGTACCTCATGCGGGATATGGACTTGGGTTTGAACGCCTCATGTTATTCATTACCGGAATGGGAAATATCAGGGATGTAATTCCATTCCCGCGTACCCCTCAAAATGCAGAATTTTAGTCGTAGATTTAATAGGTAAATTTGTATCTTAGTATCATAGATTAGCTCTTATTTAAGAAACTAATTAGGTGTTATATGTTAAATCAAAAACTGCAACAAAAGCTTTTACAAAAACTTTCTCCTCAGCAAATTTTGCTGATGAAATTGTTGCAGATTCCATCAGTAGCTCTGGAACAAAGAATAAAGCAGGAAATTGAAGAAAATCCTGCTTTGGAAGAATCAGGGGATATTGAAACGGTAGAAGATGATTTTGACAATGAACAGGCTGAAACCGAAGAATATGACAACAAGGATGATGAATTTGATTTAGCGGATTATCTGGATGAAGATGATATACCTTCTTATAAGCTTTCTACCAATAATTACAGCTCGGATGATGAAAGAAAAGAAATCCCCTTTGTAAGTGGTGCCACTTTTCATGATTTATTAATTAATCAACTGGGGTTAAGAAAGCTGAGTGAAAAAGAATATGATATCGCGCTAACTATTATTGGGAACCTTGATGATAGTGGTTATTTACAGCGCGGAATAGAAGCGATGGTAGATGACCTGGCATTTACCCAAAATATTTCTACAGATAAAGATGAAATTTTCAAGATCCTTTCAATCATTCAGGAGTTTGATCCTGCAGGTGTAGGTGCCAGAAATCTACAGGAATGTTTACTGATTCAACTTAGAAAAGAAGATCAGGAAAAGCCCAGTATTAAACTGGCAATGTTGATCATTGATCGTTATTTTAATGAATTTACCAAAAAGCATTATGAGAAAATCATCAAGCGTTCGGATTCTACAGAAGACGAATTAAAAGAGGCTATTGATGAAATTCTTAAATTAAACCCTAAACCAGGAAATTCATTAAGTGAATCGGCTAAAACAAATCACTACATAATCCCTGATTTTATCATTCATAATAATAATGGGAGTTTAGAGTTAAGCCTGAACTCTAAAAACACTCCCGAATTACATTTGAGCAGAACTTATACAGATATGCTGGAATCTTATGCTGAAGGGAAAAAAACCAAACAGCAAAAAGATGCCTTTATGTTTGTAAAACAAAAAATAGATTCTGCCAAGTGGTTTATAGATGCAATCAAACAACGTCAGAATACTTTATATTATACGATGAATGCAATTATGAATTATCAGTTTGATTATTTCCTCACCGGAGATGAAACGAATCTGAAACCAATGATTCTGAAAGATATTGCTGAAATCGTTAATCTGGATATTTCAACAATTTCAAGAGTTGCTAATAGCAAGTATGTTCAAACACCTTTTGGCACTTTTTTACTTAAAAGCTTTTTCTCCGAATCCATGACTACTGAAAGTGGTGAGGAAGTTTCTACGCGTGAAATAAAGAAAATTTTAAGCGATTGTATAGATGCAGAAGATAAGAGCAAACCACTTACAGACGAGCAATTAACCAATATTTTGAAGGAAAAAGGTTATTCAATTGCCCGCAGAACGGTAGCTAAGTACCGTGAACAATTAAGCATTCCTGTTGCGCGTCTTCGCAAGGAATTATAATATTTAAATTATGGAAACACGATTAGCTAATATTGTTTCGTATGTATTACATCCAATATTAATACCTACATATGCCTTTATATTACTTTTTAGTCAAAAAGCCTATTATGCAATGGTTTTACCCATGCCTGCAAAAATCAGACTGTTACTTATCGTATTTGTATTAACCTGTGCTTTGCCATTAAGCACTATGCTAATGCTTAAACACTGGAAGGTTATTGATTCATTTCAAATGTATGAAAGAAAAGAAAGAAACATCCCTTTCCTAATAATGATGGTATTCAATTTCTTTTTGTATTTTTTATTAAACAATATCCAAATCTCTCCGGTATTTAAATACTTTGCTTTAGGAGGTGCTTCTCTGGTTGTATTAGCATTTATTGTCAATTTAAAATGGAAAATAAGTATTCACATGCTGGCAATGGGAGCATTTTTAGGAATGACATTGGGCTTAACACTTATGTCATTAATGGATAGTCCTTTTTATTTAATCTTCGTAATTTTTGGTGCAGGCCTGACAGGCTTTGCCAGACTAAAGTTAAAAGCACATACGCAGGCACAAGTATATACCGGACTTTTATCCGGTATAGCACTCATGTTAATTCTTGCTTTATATTTTTAGGAATAATCCTTAGAAAGGATTAAAGGTAATACCTATAGAAATTGGATAAAGTTCAGGTCCTTTATCTCCACTAAACAATTTTGTAAGAGAATAGAATACATTAAAGTTTAACCATTTATATCCAAACTTTAAAGAAGTACCAAATCTGATTCCTTCTATATCTTTAATTTTTTTATACTTTACAACTTGATAAATTCCACTATTTGTAAGTTCTTCTCCTTTATATGTAGTATGATTATTTAAACGGAATCCCAATTTAGCTCCAATAGCTAAACGAAACTTGCTAGGTGTTTTATAGCGAATCTCAATAGGAAAATCTAAATAGTTAACAACAAATTTACTTTTATCATACTCTACGTCTTCATGTATTGGCACAAAAGTAATCGGAGTTTCATAAGGATCTTTAATCGTTGTATTGGTAGAAAGTTTATGTGTAGTAACTCCAACCCCCATTCCCAGCCTGAATCTGCCATCTTTAGTCCAGATTTCCTTTTCATACATTGCATATATGCTATTACCAAAACTCAATCCATGAATCTGCATTCCATCAGGTTTGTTACCCCAGATATCATAAAATAAATCAAATCCAAAATCAATTTTATTTCCTGCTTTGGTAGTAAAATCTTGTGCAAAAACTCCGCTTGTTAATAAAGCTAAGCTCAATACAATAAATATTTTTCTCATCTATTATTAATTTTAACTGCAAATATACAATATTACTTTTTAGAATCTCAAGAAAGAACAATCCCATTTGAAGCGAAGTTAACCAAAATAACTCCTGTGGACCCAGAGCTTAACTTTTCTTAACAAAAAAGCCTGCAGGAAAGGTTATTACAGCTATTCGAATTCATATCATTATTCATAAATTTTCAAAACATTTTCCAGAATTGGATTTGTATTCATCTTATTCCAGGCAATTTTCAGGGTTGTTCTTTGCCTGATCTTATCCAGTTCAATGAATTTTATATCCATATCGTATCCATATTTAAGAGAGGTAGGTACAATAGAGAATCCAAAATTATTTTCTACCAATCTGAATATTGAACTGGCATTTACGGTATAGTGTGAATATAAAGGAGTAAAACCACTATCATCAAAAATCTGAAGTATTTTCTCATAAGACGACTTTCCAAAAGAGGAATCAAAAAATATGAAATGCTCATCTCTCAGCTGTGATAAATGCTTAAAATTTGATGTATTAAGCTTATGTACTTTAGGCAGCACCAATGAGAAAGTCTCTTTCAATACTGGTTTTACAATTAGTCCCCGGGGAACACGTTCCTGTCTCACAAAGCCAACATCAATTTCCTGATCAAGTAGCGCTTGTATTTGCTTATTATTATCCATTTCACTCAAACTAAAGTGAACATTGGGATATTCCTTTTTAAACTGAAGCAACAAGTCTGGAATTACCTTCTGCATAGCTGAACCAACATATCCTAATTTCAGCTTTCCGTCTATTCCCTCACTCAATAAGCGTGTATAATCAATAATATTATCTAATCTTTTGAAATTACTTTTTACCTCTTTGTATAAATATTTACCTGCTATAGTCAACTCAACTTTTCGATTATGTCTTTCAAATAGCATCACTCCGAGGTTTTCCTCCATAACCTTTATTTGGCGGCTTAGTCCGGGTTGTGAGATAAACAATCTTTCTGCTGCTTTTCTGAAATGTAGATCTTCAGCCAGAGCTAAAAAATATTTAAAGTGTCTCAGTTCTATTTGATTACTCATAATTATTAATTATTAACAAAACTAGTCTTGTTAAATATCAAAACTAACAATATTTTTGCAATCTATTTAATAAAAGTACAATTAAATGAAAGATATAGATATTGCAAGAGCTGCGGAAATTAAGCCCATAACTGATATTGCAGCACAATTGAAAATAAAACCGGAAAATTTGGAACAATATGGGCATTACAAAGCCAAGCTTCCTTTGACATTAATTGATGAGAAAAAAATTAAGAAGAGTAAGCTTGTATTGGTAACTGCAATTACTCCAACTCCTCCTGGAGAAGGAAAAACAACAATGTCAATTGCATTAACTCAGGGAATGAATAAGATTGGCAATCAAACAACAGTGGTACTTAGAGAACCATCTTTAGGGCCGGTTTTTGGGATCAAAGGTGGAGCTGCGGGTGGAGGCTATTCACAGGTAATTCCCATGGAAGATATTAACCTTCATTTTACAGGGGATCTATCAGCAGTTGAAAAAGCACATAATCTATTATCAGCATTAATTGACAACAATATTCAGGATAAGAAAAGAAGCTTAGGTTTAGACCCAAGAACGGTTACTTGGAAAAGGGTAATGGATATGAATGAGCGCTCATTAAGAGATATTGTTATTGGATTAGGTGGTACAAAACAAGGTGTTCCAAGAGAAACAGGTTTTAACATTACAGCGGCATCAGAAGTAATGTCAACTTTATGCCTTGCAAACGATTTGATGGATTTAAAAGAAAAGCTGGGAAATATTTTTGTAGGTTTCACCTATGACGACAAGCCTATTTATGCCAGAGACCTGAATGCTCATGGAGCTATGGCAGTAGTATTAAAAGACGCCATTAAACCTAATCTTGTCCAAACTTTAGAAGGAACTCCTGCTATTATTCATGGTGGGCCATTTGCAAATATTGCTCAGGGAACCAATACTATTATTGCAACAAAAATGAGTATGTCTTTATCGGAATACGTAGTTACTGAAGCAGGATTTGCTTCTGATTTGGGTGCTGAAAAATTTTTCGATATTAAGTGTCAATATGGTAATCTGGCTCCAAGAGCTGTTGTATTAGTTGCAACTATTCGGGCTTTAAAGTATCATGGAGGTACTAAATTAAAGGATCTTTGTGAACCTGATATTGTTGCACTAGTGAAGGGATTGGAAAATCTGGATAAACATGTTGAAAATATGCGTGCATTTGGATTTAACCCGATCGTTGCCATCAATAGATTTATTTCCGATTCAGATACAGAAATTGAAATCCTGAAAAAACATTGTGATAAATTAGGTGTTAAAGCATCTCTTGTAGAAGGTTGGGAAAAAGGTGGCGAAGGGACTACTGAATTAGCTGAAATGGTTGTAGATGCAACGAATGGAACTTCACCTACTTCTTTTCAGCCTATTTATAAACATAGCATGCCGATAGAAGAAAAAATCAAAATCATTGCGCAAAAAATGTATGGAGCAGATGATGTTGAATATTCTTTAAAAGCAAGACAAGACCTTCAGACAATTACCAGATTAGGACTGGATGGCTTAGCAGTTTGTATTGCGAAAACACAAAAATCGCTTTCAGATAAACCTGAATTAAAAGGTCGTCCGCGTAACTTCATAATCAATATCAGGGAAATAGAAATTGCATCCGGAGCAGGTTTTGTGGTTCCCATTGCCGGAACAATCATGAGAATGCCCGGTTTGCCAAGTACTCCTTCGGCTGAAGTAATTGATATTGATGAAGATGGAAATATTACGGGCTTATTTTAAATTATGCTAGTATATTTATAATTCAAACATTTATTATGATTCATAAAAGCGTAGCTCAAAAGGCTGCGCTTTTTTAGTGATAGACAAATCTGATTTTCTGGTATTGAATAAATAATATCATATCGTATAGATCATTTAGCAATTATCAACTACCATGTATGAAACAATCAAAATTTTTTCTTATATGATAGTTGATGTATAAAAAAGCGGAAAACCATTCTCATAAATGATAATCCGCTTTGACTTGTGGGCCCACCTGGGCTTCCCGATTTTACTTTGTTCTTCGGGACAGGCTTCTCGTCCAGGTGAAAAATAATCTTTTTGAAACAAAAAAAACAGACTACCGATAAAGAAGCTGTAGTCTGTTTTTACTAAGTGGGCCCACCTGGACTCGAACCAGGGACCAATTGATTATGAGTCAACTACTCTAACCAGCTGAGCTATAGGCCCTGAAAAATAAAAAAACAATTCTTTTTTATTTTCAAAAAGTGGTTGCAAATTTATATAATTTTGCGCTATTATTTCAAGTTTTTATAGAATTATTTTCATGAAATCAATTCGCAATATCATATTTGACTTTGGAGGTGTAATCTACGATATAGATTATGAAAAGCCCGTGCAAACATTTAAAGAAATAGGGATTGACCAATTTGATATGATGTATTCAAAGGCTGTGCAAAATCATTTATTTGAAAATCTGGAATGCGGACTGATAAGTCCTGCTGAATTTCGTAAAAGTTTAAAATCACATGAATATGCTCACCTGAGTGATGATCAAATTGATTATGCCTGGAATTCAATTCTTGTAGGATTTCGAAAAGAAAGGCTTGAGCTTCTGGAAAAAATAAAATCGAATTATAATATCTATTTACTCAGCAACTCTAACGTTATTCATTACAATGTATTCTTAAAAGAGTTTCAGAATATTACCGGGTATGATTCATTTGATGATCTGTTTTTGAAAGCTTATTATTCTTTTAATATAAAATGCCGTAAACCGGATTTGACTTCTTATGAATATGTATTAAAGGATGGGTCAATTAAAGCAGAAGAAAGTCTTTTTATTGATGATTCAATACAAAACATTGAACCAGCAAAAAAAACAGGTCTAAGCGCTTATTACCTGGATTTAACGAAAGAAGACATGATTGACCTTTTCGAAAAAAAAGGAGCTTTAAAAGACTCTGTATTAAAAAAACTTTAATCTTCGGCATAAACTTTTTCAACCTCATCCAATACTTTAAGAATTTCTTCATAAGATTCAAGATGTACTAATTGCATGCGATAAGGTTTGAAATTTACATATCCTTTAAAGTAATCGGAATAGTGTTTCCGCATTTCCAGCAGGCCTGTACGTTCACCTTTCCATTCAACTGATTTTTTAAGGTGGATTTTGCAGATTTGTATGCGTTCTTTAATATTGGGCTTTTCTAATAACTCACCGGTATTTAAATAATGCTTGATTTCTTTAAAGATCCAGGGGTTTCCATAAGAACCACGGGCAACCATTAATCCATCTACCCCAAAATTATCTTTGAAATATTTAGCACTTTGCGCATCAAAAACATCTCCATTGCCAAAAATTGGGATATGCATTCTCGGATTATTCTTCACCTCCCCTATTAATTCCCATTCAGCTTTTTCTCTGGGACGCATTGTTCTGGTACGGCCATGAATGGTTAAAGCTTTAATACCTACATCTTGCAAACGCTCGGCAATATCAACTATTTCCTTATGCTCATTATCATAACCCAATCTGGTTTTTACAGTAACGGGAAGCCTGGTAGCTTTCACCACTGCTTCAGTCATCTTAACCATTTTGGGAATATCATTCAAAATTCCGGAACCAGCCCCTTTTGCAACCACTTTTCTAACCGGGCATCCGTAATTAATATCTATAATATCTGGATTTGCCTGTTCTGCATATTGTGCAGCCTTGATCATCGATTCAATATTATGGCCAAAGATCTGAATTCCTATAGGGCGCTCAAACTCGGTAAAATCCAATTTCTTCACACTTTTAGCAGCATCACGTATTAATCCTTCAGAAGAAATAAACTCCGTATACATGATATCAGCTCCCATCATTTTACAAACATAACGGAATGGAGGATCGGAGACATCTTCCATAGGTGCAAGCAAAATAGGGAATTCTCCAACTTCAATATGATCTATCTTCACCATTTTAGCATTTTTAGAAATGCAAAATTATTAATTTTACCTTTTAATTCTTTAATTTTTAGAAATGTTTGGAAAAGAAGCTTATCTGGGAAGATCAACATATCGAATACAATTCTTAAGTTTACTATTAATCATTGTTTTATCCATATTATTTTTTAACATATTTGGATTAGCACTTGCACTGCCGATATGGGGAAATGACCTGGTAAAGGAAGTTGGGAATATTACAAACTATGATGATCCCGCATCCATTGGCTTTTTAAAGTATGTGCAATTAATTAACCAATTAGGATTTTTCTTTTTCCCTCCTGTATTTTTTGCATTTCTGGTCCATCGTAAAATAATGGATTATCTAAAATTAAACGTCCGGATAAACATAAACCAATTATTTCTGGGAATTCTGTTAATATTTGTAAGTGTTCCGTTTATTGCATGGCTTGGTGTGATAAATCACAAAATGGTTCTTCCAGAATTTTTATCCGGCATCGAAAACTGGATGAAAACAAAAGAAGGTGATGCTATGAAGCTCACCAAAATATTTATACAAGCAAACTCATTTGGAACAATCATTGTCAACATGTTTTTAATTGCTGTAATTCCGGCAATAGGAGAAGAATTACTTTTCAGAGGAGTTTTGATACGTTTTTTCAAAAAATGGTCAGGAAGTATTCATTTAGCTGTCATTTTATCATCCTTTTTATTTAGTGCTCTTCATTTGCAGTTTTATGGATTCTTACCACGCTTTGCATTAGGTTTAATACTAGGGTATAGTTTTGTCTGGACCGGAAGTTTATGGATACCCATCATCCTTCATTTTGTAAATAACGGATCCGTTTTAGCCGCATTTTATGCAACAGATTCAAAAGAGCTTTTAACCGGAGAAAAAGAAATACTTGTACCATCAGATAATGCTATTGGAGTCATTATAAGTATTCTTTTAACCCTATCATTATGTTACTTAATATATAAACAAAAGAAAGATCGTTTTCAGGTCTAAAACTATTTTTAAGATACAGGAAAATTAAATATATAAAAAAAGGGAATCAAATTGATTCCCTTCTTCTCTATATAAAATAATTGCTATTTTAGGTCTGTTTTTTTGTTACTTGAGTAAACAACTTTTAGTGCGTTCGCTTGACGAAGTTCCTGTTTGATGTCAGTTACAACACCCATCTTAGTTTCTTTGTCAACCTTTAAAGAGGTTATCAGTTTTTTCTTGTCTGCCTCATTTCTCGCTTCTCTTTCCTTAAAGATAAACTCTTGAATTTCTTCAATAGTAGCAAAGCGTTCATTTAACTGGATACGAGATTCAGTACCATATTTTTTATTTGTTGGAGGCCCAACATAGATAAAACTAACCAATGATTTCTTTTCAAGTTTTTGTACATCTGTTGCCTGTGGTAAATTATTTCTAACTAACACATCAGCCTGACGCATGGTAGTAGTTACCATGAAAAAGAAAAGCAGCATGAAAATGATGTCTGGTAATGAAGAAGTACTAATAGCTGGTACCTCTTTTCCGCCTTTTTGTTTAAATCTTGACATATTATTTTCCTCCTATATCTTCTGGTTCAGCTTCAGATACACGCTTAGGAACTGCTTTATTGATTGCTTTAATTCTATCTTTAGAAATAAGCTTATCATATTCCCTTCCAAAATGTTTTACAGAAGCTCTATTCTTCAATTCTTTAAAAGCAAGTTCAAGTTCATCCTGAACTCTGATATACATTTCATAAGAAGTTCCTCTATCGTTTTTTAAAGAAATCAGACCTTTAGTGACATTTACCTGTCCAAGGCCATCTATAAATTTAGGGGTTACTTCAGGATAATCCGGATTATTTTCGTGGATTGACATAAAATCGATCACATCATTTCTCAAAGTACGAATATCACCTGGCTTACCATTAACCAACAAGCGGTCGGAACTATTCACCAATATTTTCATGATATTACGTTCTTTAAAATCCTGGATTTCCTGATTCGGATCGTGAGGAGGTGGTAACTGCACCATAATACCTGTATCTACATCCATAGTAGTAGTTACCAGGAAGAAGATAAGCATTAAGAATGCAATATCTGCCATTGATCCGGCATTAACCTCAGGAGTTTTCCTAGCCATTTTTAAGTCTTTTTAATTATTTAAATACTTTTGATATCCCAGCGTAAACTAATCCAAGAAGTGCAATACCAGCAATGATGTAGGTCATAATCATACCAGCACCAATCATTCTTGAAGTTCCAGCGTCTACATTATTTAATTCATAAACCAATGCATCAGTTGAATCAGATGCTAAAGCATAAGAGATTCCGTAAAGGGCTGCAAATACAACCAAAGCAATCAGGAATTTAATACCTTGTTTAGGATTTTTAATGAAATAAATTATTGGGAAAGCTAGAAGTAAAGCTACAGTAATGAAGAATAATATATATGCCCAATACATTACTGTTGGTACCATTGGTTCCTTATTAATATATAATAGGGCAAAGAGAACCAATGAAACGGCCAATACTACGAAAAGGCCTATTTGTAAAAATTTATTTAATGTATCAGTCATGATAAGCTAATTTTTTGATTTGAATTTAGTTAAAATGTCGATGAAAGTAATAGTACTATCTTCCATGTCATTTACTAGGCTGTCAACTTTAGCGATCAAATAGTTGTAGAAGATCTGAAGAATAACAGCAACAATCAAACCAAATACAGTTGTTAAAAGTGCAACTTTCATACCACCTGCTACAATATTTGCAGAGATATTACCGGCAGCTTCAATAGATTCGAATGCAACGATCATACCAATTACAGTACCCATGAAACCAAGCATAGGAGCAATTGCAATAAATAATGAGATCCATGATAAACCTTTTTCTAAACGGCCCATTAAGACACTGCCGTAAGAAACGATTGATTTTTCAACAACTTCTAAGCCTTCGTCGTATCTGTCAATACCTTGATAGAAAATACTTGCAACGGGACCACTAGTATTTTTACAAATATCTTTAGCAGCTTCAAGCCCACTTGTTTCAAGTGCATTTTCTACTTTATTTAATAATTTTTGATTGTTAGTAGTAGATAAGTTTAAGTAAATAATTCTTTCAATACAAAGTGCTAAACCTGCAACTAAAGTAAGAAGAACGATACCCATAAATCTCCAGTCACCAGCAATAAACTGATCTTTTAATATTTGTTGGAAGCCTTTTTCTTCCTCAGCTGGTTGTTCTAATGTACCTGCAGCAAAACCTTGTGCAACATCTTCAGTTTCTGTTGCTGTGGTATCAATTGTATCTTCAGTTTGTGTAGCATCTGTTTCAGTATCTTGAGCTATCACGACACTTGAAAATCCAAAAACTAGCATTCCTGCTATTGTCAATAAAGCAATTAATTTTTTCATAGTAAACTTTTATTTGTTCTTAATAATTCAAACTTAATTTTTAATTAAATCTATTGTTATTTCAATAAATTACAAAACTTACCGATCGCAAATATAAAATTTATTTTAATCGATCTAAAGGTTTTTCAAGGTTTTTTGCTTTTTCAAACCTTTTAAAATTTTAGAGCGGAGAGGAAGGGATTCGAACCCCCGGAACGCTTTTGGCGTTCACACGCTTTCCAAGCGTGCGCCTTCGACCACTCGGCCACCTCTCCAATATTTTAATAACGATCGCAAAAATATAAAAATAATGTTATCCAAGACATTAAATTGTAATTTCTCCACGTAAATCTGTTTGCAATAACCTGCTTATTGCTTCTGAATCGAAACCACTTCCCAGCAAATACATTAATTTTGTTATTGCGGACTCCGTAGTTATATCATTTCCGCCTATTACACCTATTCTGCCCAGATCAACACTGGTTTCATATTTTCCAATTTCAACACTGCCTTCTTTACACTGTGTTACATTATATATAATAAGACCTTTCTTTATTGCTTGCTCCAATAATTCTATAAACCATTTATTAGTTGGCGCATTTCCGGCACCAAAAGTTTCAAGAATTAAAGCTTTTAATCCATTAGTATTTAAAATGGCTTCAACAGTATTTTTTGAAATCCCCGGAAATAATTTCAGTATACCTACATTATAATCCAATTCTTTATGTACAATTAGTTTTTTAAAATTGGGTTTTCCTATATAATTATAGTTGTATTTCACATGTACACCAACTTCTGCCAATGCAGGATAATTCCCTGAATAGAAAGCATTGAAGTTCTCTGCATTTAATTTACTGGTACGATTTGCCCTAAACAATCTGTTTTCAAAGTAAATGGCAACTTCCGGAATCACAGGAGTATTGTCTTTGGAGGCTGCCGCAATTTCAATAGAATTGATAAAGTTTTCACGGCCATCTGTTCTTATCACTCCCAAAGGCAATTGAGAACCTGTAAAGATTACAGGTTTATTCAGGTTTTCTAACATAAAGCTTAATGCAGATGCAGTATAAGCCATCGTATCTGAACCATGTAATACTACAAAGCCATCATAGGATTCATATTTTTCTTCAATCAAGCCAGCCAGATGAATCCAGAATTCCGGATGCATATCGGAAGAATCGATAAGCGGATCAAAGGAATAAAAATCAATATTATAATCTAAATTCTCAAGAACAGGAATTTGTTCATATACACTATCAAAATTAAAAGGCTGTAAGGCACCTGTTTCAGGATTTTGTATCATCCCTATAGTTCCACCTGTATAAATTACCAAAATTGCCGGCGCATTCTTCATTTCTCTTTAAAATTTAAATAAATCCTTAGCGTTTTTTGTAGTCTGATTGGCAACTTCTTCGATACTTATTTCCTTTAATTCTGCAATTTTTTCTGCTACATAATAGGTATATGCACTTTCATTCCTTTTCCCTCTGAAAGGAGCAGGTGTTAAAAACGGTGCATCCGTTTCCAGTAGCAGGTGATTTATACCAATTTTCTTGCCAACATTAGCCAAATTCGATTTTTTAAATGTAATTACTCCTCCTATACCTAAATAAAAGCCCATATCTATTGCCCTATAAGCCTCTTCAAGTGTTCCGCTAAAACAATGAAACACTCCTTTTGGAAGTTCTGGTATGCTCTCAAGAATATTAAAAATTTCATTGATTGACTCACGTGAATGAATAACTATAGGTAAATGATGTTCTTTTGCCAAATCAATTTGGTATCTGAAACAATATTCCTGTTCTTTATAAAAAGTTTTATCCCAGTATAGGTCCATACCAATTTCCCCAATAGCCACAAATTTTCGCTTACTCAGCCATTTTTCAATATTCGCAATCTCATCCTTATAATTTTCTTTCACATCTGTAGGATGTAATCCCATCATCGGAAAACAATTTTTGGGATATCGATCACAAATATCTAACATACCTTTAACTGAACCACTATCAATATTTGGAATTAACATATATTCAACACCTTTTTCAATGGCATTTTGAATAACCTGGTCCCGATCATCTTTGAAATGATCCAGATATAAATGGGTATGGGTATCTGTAATTATCATGCTGCGAAAATAAAACAAAAGAAAAAGCTAGGCTCTTAAGCCGACAAATGGGTTATTTTGCTTTTCAAATCCAATAGTTGTATCGGGTCCATGGCCAGCAATAACTCTTACATCATCTTCTAAAACAAACAATTTATTATGGATGCTTTCCTTTAAAACTTCAAAATTACCGGTTGGCAAGTCTGTACGGCCAATACTTCCATGGAATAATACATCGCCAACAACTATCAGTTTTTCTTTTTCAGCATAAATACATATACTTCCATCAGCATGTCCAGGAGTATATAATATATTTAGTTTAGTATTTCCAAAAGAAATAACATCACCGTCTTTCAAAAAAGAAACCGGTTTTACCGGCTCTTCAATATTAAAACCAAAACTCATACCATGGCTTACTGCATTGTCCAAAAAAGCTTCACCTGCTTTGTGAATTTCAAGCCCGATTTTGTAATAATCACTGGCAAAGTTAATCCCTAAGATATGATCCACATGGCAATGCGTATTGATCAGTCGAACAGGTTTTAGCTCATTTTCCTTAATGAATTCGACCAACTGTTTTCGTTCATAATCATCATAACAGGCAGCATCAATAATCACACATTCTTTTGTTTCATCAAATAGTAAAACAGTATTAACCTGAAAGGCATTGAAAGCAAATTTCTTTATCTGTAACATTCGGATCTTCTATTATATTAATTATATGCAAAAATAGAATTTAAGTTGAAAATACAAATCAAACTTTCAGAATGAATTTCAATTCGTGGATTAAATAAATCTGAAGAATTTTCCAAATTTTTGGATTAGAAAAAAAATAAAGTTATTAGCAATTGGGTATTTTAAAATTAAAGAAAAAAGAGAAATTAAATTGCAGGTAATAAATAATGTTGTTAATTTTGTAACGCGCGCTATTCAAGCGATTGTAAACTTTTCAAAATCAGCATACAAAATACAGACCATACTGCTCAAAAAAAGATTAAATTTTTATGATATTTTTTTTAAGTCCCATATATTTTTTGATGTCAGTAATTTAGATTTTTTCAACCACCCTGTGTTGATAACTAATTTCCAAAAAACTTTTTTTTGGTCGTATATTGCTGTTAGAAAAAAGTGAAAGTTGAAAAAATTTAATACCCAGATTATCAACTTTATACTAAAACCCAAAAAATAAATAATATAGTTAATAGAAACAGCATGGAGAATAATCTTTTTGCCAATACTGATAAGAAATTAGATCAGAAAAAGGATGCCAGCTTTTACGAGGAAGTTTTACAAAAAAGAATCCGTCCGGAATTTCCGTCGGAAGAATCAAATTTTCAAAAAAAGAACGAAGTGAGAGAAGAAGAAATTGAGATGATGGATGTAGCTGTAGAGAAGAAAGAAGAATTAAAAAAGTATTCTCATGAGCAAATTTTAGAAGCAGCTACTGAATATTTTAGCGGAGACACCTTAGCTGCAAATGTTTGGATGAATAAGTATGCCCTGAAGAATTCAGATGGAGAAATATTTGAATTAACTCCAAACGATATGCATCGCAGATTGGCGCGCGAAATAGCACGCATAGAAAAAAAATATCCTAATCCAATAAGTGAAGAAGAAATCTTCAACTTATTAAAGGATTTTAAATATATTATACCTCAGGGAAGCCCAATGGCTGGTATTGGAAATGATTTTCAGGTATCATCCTTATCCAATTGTTTTGTAATTGGAGGTGACGGGAACTTTGATTCTTATGGAGGTATTTTAAAAGTGGACCAGGAGCAAGTTCAGTTGATGAAACGCCGAGGTGGTGTTGGCCATGATTTATCACACATCCGTCCTGTAAAAAGCAAAGTAAACAATTCCGCTTTAACTTCAACAGGGATTGTTCCTTTCATGGAAAGATATTCTAATTCCACTCGTGAAGTTGCTCAGGATGGACGACGAGGTGCTTTGATGTTAAGTATTTCTATAAAACATCCTGATGCTGAAAATTTCATTGATGCAAAAATGGAACAAGGCAAAGTTACAGGGGCCAATGTATCTGTTCGTGTTGATGATGAGTTTATGAAGGCTGTTATTAACGGAACTACTTACACTCAACAATACCCGATTAATTCCGATAACCCTCAGGTAAAACAAGACATTGATGCCCGTAAATTATGGGATAAAATCATTCATAATGCATGGCAATCAGCCGAACCCGGAGTTCTATTCTGGGATACTGTAATCCGTGAATCAGTACCTGATTGCTATAGTGATTTAGGATTTAAAACTTTATCTACCAATCCTTGCGGAGAAATTCCGCTTTGTCCATATGATAGTTGTCGCTTATTAGCTCTTAATCTTTTCAGTTACGTTGATAAACCATTTACAAAAGAAGCTAGTTTTGACGGAGCATTATTCTCAAAACATGTTCATTTTGCTCAACGTTTCATGGATGATATTATCGATTTAGAAGTTGAAAAAATTGATGGTATTTTGGCAAAGGTAGATTCGGATCCTGAAGATTTTGAAACCAAAAGAATTGAACGTAATCTTTGGGTAAAAATTCGCCAAAAAACAATAGAAGGCCGTCGTACCGGAATTGGTATAACAGCAGAAGGAGATATGCTTGCTGCTTTAGGATGCAGGTATGGTACGGATACTGCCACCAATTTTTCAACTGAAGTTCATAAATTATTAGCCATTGAAGCATATCGTTCATCCGTTGAATTAGCTAAAGATCGTGGCCCATTCCCTGTATTTGATGCCGAAAGAGAGCGGAACAATCCATTCATCAAGAGGATTAAAGAAGCTGCACCTGTTGTTTATGAAGACATGGAAAAATACGGCCGTAGAAATATTGCGATGTTAACCATTGCCCCAACGGGTAGTGTAAGTATTTGTTCACAAACCTCATCAGGGATTGAGCCTGTATTCATGGTTTCTTATAAGCGCCGTCGTAAAGTTAACCCTAACGATAAAAATGTAAATATCACATTTACAGACGAAGTCGGCGATAGCTGGGAAGAATATGTAGTATTCCATCCTAAGTTTAAAACCTGGTTGGAAGTTAACGGATATAATGTTCAGGAAGTTGAAAGCCTGCCTGATGCAGAATTAAATAAAATCATTGAAAAATCTCCGTACTACAAAGCGACCTCAAACGATATTGATTGGGTAAGCAAAGTAAAAATGCAGGGAGCAATTCAAAAATGGGTTGATCATTCTATCAGTGTTACTGTAAATATTCCTAAAGAAACGCCTGAAGAATTGGTAAGTGAAATCTACAAAACAGCCTGGGAAAGTGGTTGTAAAGGAATGACAATTTACCGCGATGGTTCCCGTTCAGGAGTACTGGTGACCAATGATTCCGATAAAGAAGAAGACCTTAATGAATTTAAAGAAACCAAAGCACCTGCCCGTCCAAAAGTACTGGAAGCAGAAATTGTACGTTTCCAAAATGATTATGAAAAATGGATGGCAGTAATTGGTGTTTTTGACGGTAAGCCCTATGAAGTTTTTACCGGTAAAGCTGAAGATTTTTTCTTACCGACATGGGTAAATAAAGGATGGGTAATTAAGAATAAAAACGAAGAAGGACAAACCCGTTACGATTTCCGATTTGAAGATAAAGCCGGATATAAAATTACCGTAGAGGGATTATCCCGTTCATTCGAAAAGGAATTCTGGAATTATGCCAAATTAATTTCCGGTATCCTTCGCCACGGTATGCCACTTCCATTTGTAGTAGATTTGATTTCAAACTTAACTTTAGATGACGAATCAATTAATACCTGGAAAAACGGTGTAATCCGTGCATTGAAAAAATATATTCCAGATGGAACTCAAATCAAAAAAGCAAGTTGCCCGGAATGTAATGATAAACATAGCCTTGTTTACCAGGATGGTTGCCTGACCTGCACTTCCTGTGGCTATTCTAAGTGTGGTTAAACTAATTCTTAATAATTCAATTTTGACAAGGGGTCTGAAGAAGTTCGGATCCCTTTTTAATTAACAAATAATTTTAATATTGGTTCACCCCTTTAGATAATTTTTGTGTTATAGGTTAAAGAATAATATTGTTCTAATTGAATAAGCAGAAAAGTATAATTTTATAGACTATATTTACTGTCCTAGTTTAGGGTATGAAGTCGCACGTTGTGTTTATCCAATACATGAACATTATTGCTATCCAGAGTATCAGGAACTTTGTCCAGGAGGATTTTAGAAATCCTTAAACTCAATATTGAAAGGTTGTTAAATAACTTAACAACCTTTTCTATGTGTATCTATTATAATTAATAAAATTAAAATTATGAAAACTATCTCAGAATTATCAGTTATTTCTTTGCTTTTTCTTTGCCTATTAGGATGTACTGACTCAACCAGTAAAGTAAAAGATGCTTCAACTAAGTGTTCTTATGAAGAAATTAAAATTCCTGAATCAGCAACAGATACTTTGCATTTGAGCACTATAGCTTCTGAAATAAAATATATGCCATTAGAAACTAAATCAAACCATTTAGTTTCAGAAATTAAAAAGATAGTATTTGCAGATAATAAAATATTTATAAATGATACTAAAACTAATAGTTTATTCATATTTAGCAGTGATGGTAAATTTGTTTTTCAAAATGATAAGGTAGGGAAGGGGCCTGAAGAACATGTAGTTATTACAGACTTTTTAATTGACGAAAAAAATAGTACGATTGAAATACTTGATCCTGGAAATAGAAAATTACTTATAGTGGATTATAATGGGCTGTTAGTTTCTAATTCTAAATATCCTTTTTCAGCAAAATATTTTGGTAAATTTGATAATGGTGAATATGTATTTTTTTATAATAATACATCAATCTCCTCTCCACATGATAATATATCAATTTTAAATAAAAGATTAAAAACAGTTGATAGCAGACTTCCTATTAGAAAAGAAGTAAAAAATATACCATTTAGTTCTTTTAATATGATGGTTAAATATAAAGATGGTTTTAATATGGCTATAAGTTTTTGTGATACTATTTATTATGTAACAGAAACAGAAGTAAGAAAAAAGTATTTAATTGATTTTGGTAAACTGAAGATTCCTGCAAAATATTATAACTCATTGAAAAAGTCAACATCGAAAGGTCCAATGTTTATTCTTAAAACTATTAGAGAAATTGGAAGTAAATATTCTAGTTATATCCAAAATGTTTTAGAGAATGAAAATATTTTTATTTTTCAATACCGGAGTAAGGGTAAATTTTTTACTGTCATTTATAATAAGAGCACCAAACATATTATTCAGACACAGAATGTGTTTAATGATCTTGATTATGGATTGTTCGGAAAGCCAATAGGAATTAGTGAACATGGTGAACTAGTTACTTTAATTTATCCATATGATTTGTTAGAGCACTTGGAAAATTTAGATGAAAATCATAATAACTTTGAAAAATTAAAAACAGGTAAAATGAAAGAGTTAATTAAAATGACAAGTGTTATGAAAGATATGGATAACCCAATTCTTATGTTTGTTAAACTAAAAGAACAATAGGATTATGTTTAATAAAAGTAATGTTGTTTATGTCATCCTTTGTTTATCATTTGTTTTATTAATTGCAATTTTATTTTTTGCCAACAGGAAATACAAAACCAACTATTTAAGAGGAAAACAGGAAAATAAGATGATTTATTCAAAATTGCTTGCTATAAATTATAGTATGAAATATTGTTATAAATCGTTTGATAATAAATTACCAGATGTTTTATTAGAGGATTCTGACCATAGCAAAACTTCACTCTCAAAAGCAATTAATATAGACAAAAAGTTAGTGCTTGTAACCACAGAGTTAAATTGCGAACCCTGTGTCAATATTTGTTTGCAACATATTAAAAAGTTCATTGAAAAGGTAGGGAAAGAAAAAATAATTGTTCTGGTATCTTATGATAATTTTAGAGAGTTCTATAATTTTATTCGAATATCAAAGCTAAATTGTAAAGTCTACAATTTACCTGTTGGTGCATTAAAAATGCCAGTAGATTCTTTGAACTTACCTTATCTTTTTATAACAGATTCCACCTTAAAAGCAAGTTTAGTATTTTCTCCTATTAAAAATTATGATACACCTACGCAAGATTATTTCAAGACTGTTATATCTCAATTCCTGTAATACTTGAGTGTTTTGAAAGAGAAGCTATTCTTATAAAAATAAAGAAGCGTTCCTTTTCTAAAATGTCGTTTATGTGAGTTATAAGCTACAACAGATATATGGAATATGCAAAATACCGCATGAAAAATGAAGTTTACTTTTTCGTTAAATTTAAGCTTAAAAATGAATCTTATGATAATCAAAGGTCATCCCATCTTTAAATTTTTTGATTTTTTGAGCCAGTCTAATAAAAATTTCAAGATCATTTTTATGAAACCAATCAATTGCTGCCTTATGCCCATTACATGCATCAGCAAATACTATTAAAAATTTATAATTATGTTGTTCAAGCCATTGATATGCTTTTTTACTTTCGGCAATCGCACCATCCAGAGCCGCAAGATGAGGGAATTTATTATCCAATAGCCACTGCACAGCATCATCACTTCCTCTAATGGCAGAAGTTAATGCAGCAATTTCGGGATATCCGTTATTTAAAAGCCAGTCCAATATTTCCTTATTACCACTAATGGTTTCTCCAAAGGCAAGTAATATTTTAACCGGATATCTATGCATTAGTATACTTCCGTTTTCAATCCTATCTTATGTACCTTATCAGCAATCTTATTTAATTCTTCCCGGGAAATTTTTTCAAGGTTTTTAGCCGGGGTACTTCTGTCAATCGAATAAATCATTACTGATTTAGGAGTTATCTTTTTTAAATGTTCCAGCCATAAACCTACTTCATAATCGGTAGTATTATCAATAATGTACCCATTATATTCTCCTCTTAAAAATAATGTTTGGATAATTAGCTCTCCATGAAATTTACAAAGATAATCTACTAAATCTTCGATCTGCATTTTTGCATGTGCCTGACAAATACGTTCAAATTGTTCCTGGGATCCTGTATCCAGTTTTAATATATTTTTATCAACCAGCTTTAAAGCTTCAAATGTTTTATCCTTATGGATCATACTGGCATTGGAAAGGACTGTTGTTTTCGCATCAGGGAAATATTTGTTGCGCAAAGCAATGGTATCCTTCACAATAAGATCAAATTCAGGGTGTATTGTTGGTTCTCCATTTCCGGCAAAAGTAAAAGCATCCGGAATCAGGTTAATGTTTTTTAGCTCTATTAATTTTTTTTCAAGTAATTCATAAATTTCCTGACGGCCCGGAAGTTTAATATCCTTTTTAATATTTTCAGGATTCCAGCCACATTCACAATAAATACAATTGAAAGAACAAAACTTTTGTTCGGTAGGTAATAAATTGATCCCTAAAGAAACTCCCAGCCTTCTGCTTTTTACCGGCCCAAAAATAATATCGCTAAATAAAAACCCTGACATAAATACTTTTTTTGCAAAATTAAGCTAATTCCAAATGAAATTACAGATTCATACTTTTTTCTTTTCTCTTAAATAAGTGTTAAAAGCATACTATTATTCTGGATTTATGTTAAATTTGAAGCGCTGAATATGTCCAAACTTGATAAAATAAAAGCCCCGTTTAAAGAGGATTTGAAAACGTTCGATAAAATCTTCAAAGACCAGATGAAGAGTAGGGTTCCATTACTTGATAAAATCACCCGGTACATTATTAAAAGTAAAGGAAAGCAAATGCGACCTCTTTATGTGTTTCTCTCTGCAGGTATTTGCGGCGGAGTAACGAAAAGATCTTACCGTGCTGCTTCACTGATAGAATTATTACATACAGCTACCTTGGTGCATGATGATGTAGTGGATGAATCCTATAAAAGAAGAGGCTTCTTTTCATTAAATGCACTTTGGAAAAATAAGATCGCTGTGCTGGTGGGAGATTATTTATTATCAAGAGGTTTACTCATTGCCATTAAAAATGAGGATCATGATTTGCTGAAGATTGTTTCAGGAGCCGTAGAACAAATGAGTGAAGGTGAGCTATTGCAAATTGAGAAAGCCCGGAAATTAGACATAAGAGAAGATGTGTACTTTGAAATTATTAGAAAGAAGACAGCCTCTTTAATTGCATCATGCTGTGCTACCGGAGCAGCTTCAGTAGGAGCAGATGAAGATACCATCGAACGTTTCAGGGAAATGGGCGAAAATATTGGAGTTGCTTTTCAAATTAAAGATGATTTATTTGATTACGAGCAAAACTTGAGTAAAGACAAGCCCACAGCCATTGATATTAAGGAGAGGAAAATGACGCTTCCTCTGATCTATCTTTTACAAAAATCTGATTGGATTGAGAGAAGAAAATTGATCTATATTATAAAGAATAAGAATACGAATCCAAAGAAAGTTTCTGAAGTCATTCAAAAGGTAAAGGATTGCGGCGGATTAGACTATGCCGCAAAAAAAATGATTGAATACAGAAATAAGGCTATTCAGTTTATTAGTGAATATCCTGATTCAGACTTTAAATCATCTATGATTGATTTAATAGAATATACTACAGAACGCCAAAAATAATATTTAGCAACGCCCTAAAGAGGCTGTGTGAAAAATGAAAAAAATTACCACACAGGCTATAAAGGGCGGTTTCAGACAAAACACTTTAGGATTTTTTCCTAAATAGCGATCTATTTCCACTTAATATTACAGCCGATACTTGGTTTTTGCTCTTCGTTAACCTTGCCATTATTTAATAATGCATCTAATGCTGCTCGTATATCCTCACCGGTAACGGGAATATCATTACCAGGGCGTGAAGAATCCAGTTGGCCACGATATACACATTTCATTTCCTTATCAAAAATATTGAAATCAGGAGTACAAGCTGCACTGTAATCTTTTGCTACCTGTTGGGTTTCATCAAACAGATAAGTAAAAGGGATATTCATTTCATCTACGAGCCTCTTCATATTTTCAGGACTATCATCAGGATAATTGATAACATCATTCGAATTAATCCCTATTACAGACACTCCTTTTGGGATATAATCATTTGACAATCGAATTAACTCATCCAGCACATGTTTAACAAAAGGACAATGATTACAAATAAACATAATTACAGTAGCTTTATCTGATTTTAATGCTGATAAGGTTTTATGTTTCCCCGTAGAAGGCTCTAATAAATTAAACTCCGGTGCTTTGAAGCCCAGAGGTATTTGTATAGTAGGTATTGCTGCCATAATAATTTTATTTAGAAAGATTAAAAATAAGTATTATTCTGGCAAAATCCAATATAAAGTAGTACAAGAAAATATAAAAAGTGGCTAAATAAGTTCCTCAATAGCAATGTTTAAAATATCAAGATGATCAAAGGCAAGTTTGGGTAATACTGTTATAGAAAACCATTTCGTATTTAGGGCATCATCTCCGGCTCTCACCTGTTTTATATTCTGTATAATTCCCCAGTATACAATTGAAACGGTATGCCCCCGTGGATCCCTTCCCGGATTTCCAAAAGTATAAAACTGTTTTAAGTTGATACTTCTAATTCCCGTTTCTTCCTCAAGCTCACGATAAGCAGCTTTATCCAAAGCTTCATCCTTATCTACAAATCCTCCAGGCAAAGCCCAGGAATTTTTAAAAGGTTCATTTTTCCGCTCGATCAGGAGTACATTTTCTTTTTTCCGGTCAAAAACAATAATATCAACAGTTACGGATGGTCTTGGATAGGGATACTGGTACATCATATTTTAAAATATGATCTAAGATATGCATAAAAACAAAAAGTCCTCCTTGGCTAGGAGGACTTTTTTAACACCAAATATTTAACTAACATAAAATTTATGAATCACAAAACCGCTCTAAAATTTTGTGAGAATCTTTACAATTTAAAATGAATCAAATCGTAGAATTTCTTTCTTCAATAATATTACCCTAAGGTTTCTTTGACTTGCTTCATTTTTTTGCTAACGTTGCTTATTATTATACACATACCGTGCCAAAAATTGTAAATCATTGATTTTAAAGAACAATTATTTTTATTTTTTTAAGAAAAAGTGTTCGCTTTTTAAAAGTGTTCGTACAGGATCGTACAGTTTTCGGACAATTTTTTATTTATTTTTCTGACCAGAGCCTTCAACAATAATTACAATTTCTCCTTTAACATTCTTATTATTAAAATATTGAATTATTTCTTTTAATGAGCCCCGAATATTTTCTTCATGAATTTTTGTAATTTCACGATTTACACATGCATTTCTTTCTTCACCGAAAATTTCTGAAAAATTAGTTAAGGTTTTTAAAAGCCGATGTGGAGATTCATAAAAAATCATCGTATACTTTTGATCTTTTAATTCATTCAGCTTGGTCTGACGGCCTTTTTTCACAGGCAAGAAACCTTCAAATACAAAATGATCAGAAGGTAAGCCTGAATTGACCAAGGCAGGGACAAATGCTGTTGGTCCTGGTAAACATTCTACTTCCACTTCATTAGAAATACATGCTCTCACCAACAAAAAGCCCGGATCAGAAATAGCAGGAGTTCCCGCATCAGTAACCAATGCCATACTTTCCCCACTTTTTATTCGCTCTACCAATTGAGTTGTAGTTTTATGTTCATTGAATTGATGATGGGAGAACAGTTTATTCTTAATTTCAAAATGTTTTAATAATATAGCTGTCTTTCTGGTATCTTCTGCCAAAATTAAATCGACTTCCTTTAATATTCTAATTGCCCGAAGTGTAATATCTTCAAGATTTCCAATAGGAGTTGGGACAAGGAATAGCTTTGACATAGAAAAACAATTTCTGCAAATTTAATATTCTATTCAATCAAATGATAATTTTCAAAAATTAAGCGCGAAAAAATATTAAATTAGCTGTTCATTAAATCAATGAAGTTGTTAAAAGTTGGAAGCCAAACCCTGACTTCTGTATTTTGTTCATTAAAAGAGGGAAGATAAAACCGTAATTAATTTTGGCCCAATAATCGTATCCCAAGTCAGGGCTTGGCTAATCACAACACAGGTTAATTCTAGATTAAATAACTTCAACATCTTAAATTTAGAGTATACTAATGTTTTTAGAGAAAAACAATAATTCAGCAGGAAGATCAGGCTATATAGAAGTAATCTGTGGTTCAATGTTTTCTGGGAAAACAGAGGAATTGATTCGCAGATTAAACAGGGCCAGAATTGCAAAGCAAAAAGTAGAAATTTTTAAACCTGAAGTTGATACCCGTTATGCTGATGAAAATGTTGTTTCTCATGACGAAAACAAAGTAAAATGTACACCTGTACAAACAGCAGGGCAAATTTTACTTTATGATATAGATGCAGATGTTGTTGGTATAGATGAAGCACAGTTTTTTGATATGGAATTGGTAAGTGTATGCAATGAGCTTGCTAATCGAGGGCATAGAGTTATCGTTGCCGGGCTGGATATGGATTTCCGGGGAGTTCCTTTCGGGCCTATGCCAGGACTAATGGCCAGTGCTGAATATGTCACTAAAGTTCATGCTATTTGTATGAAGTGCGGAAACCTTGCCCAATTTTCACATCGTATTGTTCCTGATGAAAATCTTGTTGTATTAGGTGAAACGGAAAGTTATGAACCACTTTGCAGAAGTTGTTATAGTGAAGCCCAATCCGAGTAAGTAAATTGGAAAATCCTTCGATAATTCTCTAATATTTAGTAATATTGCAGCCAATTAAATCGTTCACTATGAAAAGAATTCTCTATTTTATCATTGCAATTTGTATTATTGGTATTTCTGCCTGTAATTCAAACAAAGATCCATTTACAAAAATTGAAATTTCAACTGATTATGGCAAAATGGTATTTAAGCTATATGACGAAACCCCTCTTCACAGAGACAACTTCATTAAACTGGTTAAAGATGGCTGGTTTGAAGGATCTCCATTCCACAGAGTTATTGAAGGTTTTATGATTCAAGGCGGCGGACAAGGAGACAGAGAATATAAAGATTCCGCTTATACTATTCCAGCAGAATTCAGGCCTAATTTATTTCATAAAAAAGGTGTATTAGCAGCTGCCCGCATGGGAGATGATGTAAATCCAAATAAAGAATCTTCTTACTGCCAATTTTATATTGTTCAGGGAAAAGGGTCTTTAACTGATGAGGAAATCGAAAAATTTGAAGACCGTGCAATGATAAATATTCCTGAAGAACATCGAAAAGTTTATAGAAAAATTGGAGGAACTCCTCATTTAGATCAGAACTATACCGTTTTTGGAGAAATAATTTCAGGACTTGATGTTGTAGATAGAATTGCTTCAGTTGAAACAACTACTAAAGGCAGAATGAGAAACACACCGATTAAGGATGTTAAAATGTCAATTAGAATTATTGATTAAAAAAGATGAAAGCAAAGATAGAAGCATTATTGAATGAAGTTGCTGCATTTGCAACAGATAGCAAAGAAGAACTGGAACAATATCGTCTTAAATATTTAAGTAAGAAAGGGATCATTCCTTCATTATTTGGAGAGTTTAAGAATGTTGCTCCAGAGTTTCGAAAAGAGATGGGACAAGCTTTAAATAATTTGAAAAATGCAGCTCAAACTAAATTCAATGAGATTCAGTCGCACATAGAAGAAAATACTACTGACGATACAGATAATGGGGACTTAAGCCTTCCTATTGATTTTGAAAAATTAGGAAGTCGTCATCCATTATCAATTGTACGTAATCAAATCATTGATATTTTCTCCAGAATTGGATTCACAGTATCTGAAGGGCCTGAGATTGAAGATGACTTTCACAATTTTACAGCGCTAAATTTTCCTCAAGAACATCCGGCTCGCGATATGCAGGATACATTCTTTATTGAAAAGAATCCTGATATTGCATTGAGAACGCATACTTCTTCAGTTCAGGTTAGGGTAATGGAAAACTCTAAACCACCGATCAGAACCATTTCTCCGGGCAGGGTATTCAGAAATGAAGCTATTTCAGCCAGAGCCCACTGTATTTTCCATCAGGTAGAAGGATTATATGTTGATAAAGATGTTTCCTTTGCAGATTTAAAGCAAACACTACTTTATTTTGCAAGAGAACTTTTCGGCGAACATACCAAAATACGCTTGCGCCCATCTTATTTCCCATTCACTGAGCCATCAGCAGAAATGGATATTTCATGTAATATTTGCGGAGGAAAAGGATGTAATATTTGTAAATATACCGGATGGGTAGAGATTTTAGGTTGTGGTATGGTAGATCCAAACGTACTGGATAATTGTGGTATTAACAGTAAAGAATATACCGGTTTCGCATTTGGCATGGGTATTGAACGTATAACAATGCTCAAATATCAAATTGATGATATCAGGCTATTCTTTGAAAATAATAAAAGATTCTTAAAGCAATTTGATGCTGCCTTATAAAACAAAGAAGCTTTCCAAAAAGAGAAAAACAAATGGGATTTTAGCCAGGGTGTGAATTGCTAATTAACTAAAAACATAAATTTTATCTTTGAGAGAATTATGCAAGTAAATTCACACCCTGGCTTTTTGGACAGTTCCTTTTATTCACTATAAGATTTTAAGTTTTCGATTAATTGTAACTCCAGGTCTACTAGCAAGTGATTAATAGATTTCATTTTACTAAAATCTATCTCATAAGCCGCTAATAAGTTGGGAATACTTTTAAGCTTCTTTACTAATTCCTGTTTGCTATTTGTATGAAGTTCATTTTGAATAAGCAGGAAGTAATCAAATTGTTTAAGGGCTGGTATTAATTTAATTCCGGCATTCTGATTTGAAATCAAACAAAAATTATTGAGTGTATCAGGGCACTTATAATAATATACGGCATAATTCAATTCATATTCTCCGATTCCCCTTTCACAGAAATCTTCTATTCTTTTTAACTCCAGCTTACAATATCGATTGATAAAATAGCTAAGCCGATAATCTTTCAAATGACTTGAAATCCCTATAAAAGAGAACTCAGAAGCATAATCTATATTTAAGGAAAGTTTCTTTACCATGAATGACATTTGAAATCAAAGTAAAGATACAAAATTAATGTCTGGAGAGTGAATCTAATTAAGCTCTGCTACAATTTGAGTATAAGCTTTTTCAGCAGCAAGTTTTTCAGCTCCTTTTATTGAATAATCCTGAGCCTGGGCAATTTTTTCTTTTTCAATACTTACTTCGATCAAATATTGCTTTTTGAATCCTTCGCCGATCTCATCTATTACATTAAACTCAACAGATTTTTTTTCCTTCTGCCCCCACTCTATCATTAAACTCTTATAATTCGCGTCCTGTTTAACCAATTCATGAATATCCAAATGAAGTTTAATGACACGATTAATTACAATTTTACGGGTAAACTGATATCCTCTGTCGATATACATAGCTCCAATAAAAGCCTCAAATGCATCACCACTCATTGATTTACACTGATTTCTGGATTCTGCATTAGATAGTATTAATCTGGTAAGGCCAAGCTTTTGTCCTAATCTATTGAGTTGCGACCGGCTTACAATTCTGGATCTTATTTCAGTTAAAAAGCCTTCATCTTTATAAGGAAATGTTTTGAAAAGGAAATCAGCTACAATGGAGCTCAATACAGCATCTCCAAGATACTCTAGTCTTTCATTACTTAAACGCAATCCATTCAGGGTTTCTTTGGCAACAGAGCGATGCCTTAAGGCTAGTTTATACAAAAAAATATTTCCAGGATAAAACCCGAAAATATTTTTTATACAAAATAACAATGTTCTATTTTCAGAAAAATACGTTCGTATGACTTTGAAAAAAATCAAATTTTATCTTTTGTATTTTTTAAAAATAATCGACGCATTATGTCCTCCGAATCCAAATGTATTACTTAGACCAACATTGATAACTCTTTCTTTTGCTTTATTGAAGGTAAAGTCAAGCCTGCTATCAATTTCAGGATCATCGGTAAAGTGATTAATTGTTGGAGGAACAACATCATTTTTCACAGTAAGTATAGTTGCAATAGCTTCAATAGCACCGGCAGCACCTAATAAGTGACCAGTCATTGATTTAGTAGAATTAATGCTGATGTTATACGAATGTTCACCGAAAAGTGATACGATTGCTTTAGGTTCAGCAATATCACCAACAGGAGTAGAAGTTCCATGAGTATTGATATGATCAATATCCGTTAATTCAAGGCCTGCATCTTCGATTGCATACTTCATACAATTTTGAGCACCTAATCCTTCCGGATGTGGAGCTGTCATATGATGTGCATCTGCAGATAAGCCACAACCTGCAACTTCAGCATATATAGTAGCACCTCTTTTAAGAGCATGTTCTAATTCTTCAAATATAATTGCACAACCACCTTCACCTAATACAAAACCGTCGCGGTCTTTATCAAATGGACGAGAAGCTGTTTTTGGGTCATCATTGCGAGTTGAAATAGCATGCAATGCATTAAACCCTCCTATTCCGCCTTCTACGACGGAAGCTTCAGAACCACCAGTAATAAATGCATCTGCTTTTCCTAAACGGATTAGATTAAAAGCATCTGCTAATGCATTTGCTGAAGAAGCACATGCAGAAACAGTAGCAAAATTTGGCCCTCTGAAACCATACTTAATTGAAATATGTCCGGCACAAATGTCGGCAATCATTTTAGGTATAAAGAATGGATTATATCTGGGAGTACCATCACCTTTAGCAAAAGATGAAACTTCATCCTGAAAAGTTTTTAATCCACCAATACCTGAAGCCCAGATAACACCAATTCTATCAACATCAAGTTTTTCAATCTCGAAACCTGCATCAGCGATAGCCTGGTCAGCAGCCACTATACCAAATTGCGAATAGCGATCATGCTTTCTGGCTTCTTTACGGTCAAAATGATCATTAACATTAAATCCTTTAACCTCACACGCGATCTGAGTTTTAAATTTCTCAGCATCAAAAAGGGTGATTTTGTCTGCACCACTAACCCCATTAACTAATGCTTCCCAGAACTCAGGGATAGTATTACCTAATGGAGTCAGGGCACCAAGACCTGTAACTACTACACGTTTTAATTCCATGTATTCGTTTGTTTATTTTACATTTTCTTCAATGTAAGCAATAGCATCACCTACAGTTCCGATCTTTTCAGCTTGATCATCCGGAATTGCCATGTTGAATTCTTTTTCGAACTCCATGATTAACTCTACAGTGTCTAGTGAATCAGCACCTAGGTCATTAGTGAAACTAGCTTCTGCCGTTACTTCTGCTTCGTCAACTCCTAATTTGTCAACGATGATAGCTACTACTCTTGATTTAGTATCAGACATATCTTTTTAAATTTTTGGTTAAACAGGGTGCAAAGAAATAAATTAAATCAAAAAAAAACAAAGAAAATCGAACATATTTCATTTTTCCATTTCATAATGAGGGTCTTAATATATGTATAACAACCTCATCATTTTTATTCTTGCCTAACCTTTAGTCATGTCAATATAAAAATATAACTTTGAAACGTTTTTTTCAACTATTTGATCGGATAAATCATGATTAAACTTGCAATTTTTGCTTCAGGGAATGGTTCCAATGCTCAAAATATCGTAGAATATTTTAAAAATAACAACGAAATAAACATTGAAGCCATACTTTCGAACAAAATAGATGCATACGTTTTGGAACGTGCAAAGAATCTGGATATTCCTTCGTTTACCTTCAACAGAAATGAGTTTTACAATTCTGAAAGTGTGCTGGACATTTTAAAAGAAAAGGAAATTGATTTTATAGTTCTTGCAGGTTTCTTGTGGCTAATTCCTGATTATTTGACTCGATATTATCCGAATAAGATCATCAACATCCACCCTGCTTTACTTCCCAAATTCGGAGGGAAAGGAATGTATGGCGATCATGTGCATCATGCAGTGTATAATCATAAAGAAAAAGAAACCGGAATTACCATTCATTATGTGAATGAAAGGTATGATGAAGGGGAAATTATTTTTCAGGCTAAAACAGGGATTAATGCAGATGATACACCGGATACCATCGCAAAAAAAGTGCATGCATTAGAATACAAACACTTTCCAAGAATTCTTGAAAAAATATTTTTAGGGCAAAAATTTAATAAGCATTAAACGAACAAATTTCGTCCATGCTTTTACGGATCTTTTTTCTCAACTTATAATCCTTATCGAAGTAGCCTATGCTAATTAATAAGGCAATTGATTTCTTTTCAGGAATATTTAAAAGTTCCTTTATCTCCTTTTCATTATACCAACCCAGCATACAGGTGCCCAATCCTAGTTCTGTAGCCTGTAAGCATAGATGCTCGGCAGCAATGCCCACATCAATAAGTTTCCATTCTTTCTTTTTAATTCTTCCGCCAATTCTATTCACTAAAGTAGGCTTTTCCAGAGTAATTGCAATGATTACCGGGGCCTGATGAACAAACTTATTAAAGCCAGCTACCAGGCTATAGGTTTCTTTGGCCACTTTTTCTTTCAGATCAAAATCATCAATAACAATAAACTTCCAGGGTTGAGCATTACTGGCTGATGGAGCCAATCGTGCTGCCTCAAGGCAACTCATGATTTTTTCTTTCTCAATGGATTTGTCGATATATTTTCTAACACTTTGTCTGTTTAGAATTAATTCCTGAAATTTCATGATTATTTATTATTTAATCTTAGGTTAATAGATTTAGTTTCTTCTTCAAGCCCTGGCTTACCAAGTAAAGCAAACATATTTCTCTTATAAGCTTCAACCCCCGGTTGATCAAATGGATTTACATCTAAAATATATCCACTTACTGCACAAGCGATTTCAAAGAAATATATTAATTGTCCTAATATATGTTCGCTGATTTCCGGTATTACAATTTGTAAATTAGGCACTCCTCCATCTATATGAGCTAAAGTAGTCCCGATTTCAGCCATATGGTTTACTTCCGAAATTCTTTTTCCACTTATATAATTAAGCTTATCCATATTGGAAATATCTTCAGGGATCATAATATTTTTATTACCGCATTTCACAGAAATAACAGTCTCAAATAAATTACGCAGGCCTTCCTGAATATATTGTCCCATTGAATGCAGATCAGTCGTAAAATTTACACTTGCCGGAAAAATGCCTTTATTTTCTTTTCCTTCACTTTCGCCGTATAATTGCTTCCACCATTCAGAAACATATAGCAAACGAGGTTCATAATTAACCATCACTTCATTTATAAATCCTTTTCGGTATAAGGCATTCCGGCAGGCAGCATAAATTAAAGCCTGATTTTTTTCAAAAGAAGTATTGTCGCTAAAAATAAATTTTTGCATATTAGCAGCCCCCTGAATCAATTTTTGAATATCATATCCGGCTATGGCTATTGGTAATAAACCTACCGGACTTAAAACAGAATACCTGCCTCCAACATCATTAGGAACCGCATAGGTTCTATACCCTTCTTTGTCCGATAATTCCTTAAGCGCACCTTTTTCCTTATCAGTAATTGCAATGATTCTTTCAACTGCTTTTTCTTTACCATATTTAGCTTCAATATGGTTTTTCAGAATTCTGAATGCAATGGCAGGTTCAGTTGTTGTTCCGGACTTGGAAATAACAACGATAGCATATTCTTTTTTATCCAAAACCTCCAATAAATCAGACATATAATCCTCACTAATATTCTGTCCGGCATAGACAATATTTGGGGTATCTTTTTCTATAAAAGAATCGAAATGATGGTTTAATGCATCAATCACAGACTTAGCCCCCAGATAAGAGCCTCCAATCCCAATTACAACTACTACATCTGATTTACAGGCTAAGCTGTTAGCATCAGCCAGTATTGGTTCTATTAAACTTTTACTGTTTTCAGGTAAATCTATCCAGCCTAAAAAGTCACTCCCTTTACCGGTTTTTTCTTTTAAGCTCTTTAAATGATTTTTACATTCATCTTTAAAAGCAAGCACTTCTTCTTCGGTAATAAAACCTAATGCTTTCGAATAATTAAATTGTAAGTCTGTCATGATGTTGGATCTTGATGAAATGATTCTGAATATTCCTGCCAAATATAAACAAATCAATCCTATTTTAATTGAACTAAAGAATAGAAAAAACATAAAAAAAGTGGTCCCGAATATTCGGGACCACTTTGCTTTAACTATGAACCAAAAACCAAATTTATGAAAAGTCTTATGTTAATTTTGCGTTCGCTCAAACGCATTATTAATTTCAACAATACAAATGTAAAACGAGCCTATAAATTGATTTGTTAACAGACTTAAACAAACGTTAAAAAAAGTTAACAAACTGCCAATCAAGCTACTCATCTCTTACATTTGTAGCATGAACAAGAAGCTTATTATTCTCACCATAGTATTGGTAACTCTGGCCATCACAGGATTAATGAGTATACAGATTTACTGGATTCGGAGTGCGATCAAAGTCAAGGAGGGAGCATTCATTCAGAATGTTGAAAAGGCAATGCAAAATGTTGCTATGAAGTTAGAACAAATTGACATTCTTAATAAGTTTAAAGAGCAACGTAAATTTTCTGCCTCTTTACCTAAGAGTATGCAAAATGAAATTGACAGAAGCAACAAACTGATTAAGAGGCTTGAAAACATTAAGACTCAGGAAGAGTTTGATAAATTCTTATTTAATTCACAATTGGATATTATTAAATTAAACTTTAACAATACCTCCCGAAAATCTCAATTAATCATTGATAGAATTAATGAAAAAGAAATGGATTCCATCATAGTTGTTGAACTTAACAACTATGGGATTAAAACTACATTTGAATACGGCATCTATAATGCTGCATTAAATAAAATGGTAATTCAGAAAACCGGGAAATACCCTGATAAATTGCTTGACTTCAAAAAGAGTTTTGTTATTCCACTATTTTCCAGAGATAACTTTACAAATCCAAACAGATTACTTATCTATTTTCCAAATGAAAAGCAATTTATTTTGAGCCAGATGAGCGCTATGCTTATTATATCATTTATATTGGTAATTATAATTATTCTTTCATTCTACTATATAGTGAATACTGTGTTTAAGCAAAAGAAATTATCTGTAATGCGTAATGATTTTATAAATAATATGACGCATGAATTTAAAACCCCTATTTCAACTATAGCATTAGCTTGTGAGGCTCTAAAAGATAAAGATATTGCCAAAACAGCATCTCTTTTTGAAAACTATATTGGAATTATAGGAGAAGAAAATAATCGCTTAAAAGGAATGGCTGAAAAAGTACTTCAAACAGCTATTCTGGAAAAAGGAGAACTTAAGCTTAAATTGGAATGGGTTGAACTTAATGAGATCATCCGTAGTGTAATTAAAAAGATCAAAATTCAAATTGAAAATAAAGGTGGTAATATTTATGCCGATATCCAGTCTGAAAGTATCAAATTAAAAGCAGACCGTATGCATCTCACAAATGTGGTACTAAATTTGATAGATAATGCAAATAAGTATAACTTGGAAGAGCCTGAGATTTTGGTTTCTGCTTATGAAGCTGACCAGGGTGTATATATTGAAATCAAAGACAATGGTATAGGGATCAGCAAAGAAAATCAAAAAAAAATCTTTGATAAACTTTACAGGGTTCCGACAGGAAATGTACATAATTTTAAAGGGTTTGGTTTAGGGCTGGCCTATGTAAAGGCTATTGTTACAAAGCATGGGGGTCAGATTAATCTTACAAGTGAATTGAATAAAGGAACAACATTTAAAATATTTTTGCCATATGGCGATATAAACTAATTATTATGGAAGAACAAAGAGTTTTATTAGCAGAAGATGACAAAAACCTCGGTACTATTCTGCAGTCCTATTTAATCGCAAAAGGATATCCTACAGACTTATGTGTTAATGGAGAAGAAGCACTTACCAAGTTCAATGAAAATACCTATAACATTTGTATTTTAGATGTGATGATGCCGGTTAAGGATGGGTTTACACTTGCTAAAGATATTCGTAAAACAGATAAAGTAATTCCTATTTTGTTCCTAACGGCAAAAACTTTACAGGAAGATAAGCTGAAAGGTTTCGAAGTTGGTGCCGATGATTATATAAGTAAACCATTCAGCATGGAAGAATTACTTGTTAGGATGAAAGCTATTTTAAGAAGAGTAAGTGATTCGCAGCCAGTAAACAAAACGAATATATACAATATAGGTGATAGTACTTTTGATTATAACCGACAAATTTTAACTACAGAAGGTACTGATCAAAAGCTTACTTCTAAAGAAGCAGAATTATTGAAGCTTCTTTGCGAAAAAATAAATGAAGTATTGGACAGAAGTGAAGCTTTGAATAAAATCTGGTTAGATGATAGCTATTTCAATGCCAGAAGTATGGATGTATACATTACCAAACTTAGAAAATATTTAAAAGCCGATTCAAAAATTGAATTGATCAATGTTCATGGAATTGGATTTAAACTTGTAGTTAACGGATAGTATCTGCCAATAAACTTACTTCCGGAAGTTCATATTTTTCAGAACGAATAATATTCCATAAAGGTGTGGATCCAATGCCTTTTGTTCGATTACTTAAAAGGATGATTGTTTTTTGTTTTTTCATATCACGTATATAAAAGGCTTTAAAGCCTTTCCACCATCCATAATGATAAACTGTACTATCCATACCTCCCCTGATTCTCCACCCAAAGCCATAATTATCTCTACGCTTTCTTGATTTAGGGCTTCCAGAAACAAAAGCTTCTGCTAATGTAGTATCACTCACCAATGTATTCTGATAAAGTGCCTGATCAAATTTGAATAAATCCTCTACTGAAGAATACACACCTTTATCACCCATAACACCATTTAGATATTCGTTCCTTTGCCTAACAGGACGCCAGCCCCGGTATCTATATCCCGGAATTCCAACAGTAATATAAGGGGAAACGATGCTATCGTTATTCATATGATAAATAAAGCTGTCATTCATTTCAAGAGGATCAAAAATATTTTCCTTCACAAATACATCAAAGGGTTTTCCACTAATGCGTTCTACAATATTAGCCAACAAAGCATAATTAGTATTGCTATAGTTAAATCCATTATTAGGCCTGAAATATGGAGATGGTTTATACTTGATATATAAGTCCATCATATCATCATTCTTCAAAGGAACTTGTTTGTTTTTCCATTGGTCATGTGCCAATGACATATACCTGCTTAATCCCGAACGATGATTCAACAATAACCTGATACTTATATTTTCATAGGGAAATTCCGGTAAATATTTTCTGATATCCACATCATACTCCAATTCATTTCTCTCTTTAAGAATCATAACTGCCATAGCAGTAAACATCTTGGAAACTGAAGCTAACTGAAAAGATGAGTGTGTAGAAATATATTCCTTTTTACGAATATCACTATAACCAAAAGCATTTTTGTAAACAAACCGGCCTCTTTCCACATACAGCACAGCGCCATTAAATCCGTTACGCTTATGCAAGCGTTGAAATATACTATCCAGCCAATGCGTTTTTTTTGAAATTAATTTATCATCCAGATTCAGAATAAGCCCCTCGGCAATACATTCCAGATTCAAACTTTCTTCTGTTGTTTTCTTTGTTTTGCAAGCAATTAAAAAAACAACTACTATTCCAATGATTGATATTTTATATAGTCTTCCCATTCGCTTTGCGAAGATATCAGAATTTTAAAAAATGCAAATGGGTTGTTAAAAAAAATTATAAATCTTCAATCGCAGCTTCTATTCTTTCCGAAACTTGTTTAGCAAACAACTCCAACTCATCATTCTCGGTCATCTGTATTACTCTCTGGATGTCCATTGTGCTAACATCAACGGTTCCATCATCTTGCTCAACAATAATAACATTGCAAGGCAAAAACACTCCCAATTTTTCCTCCATCATTAATGCATTGTGTGCAAAATGAGGATTACAGGCTCCCAGGATATGGTATCTTTTAAATTCTACATTTATTTTTTCCTTTAAGGTAGATTTAATATCTATTTCCGTAATGATTCCAAAACCCTGTTCTTTTAAATTCTCGGTCAGTTTTTCCTTCACAGCTTCAAAGGGTAAACTTATATTCTTATTTAAGTAGTAATTCATATAAACTATGGTTTTATATATGCGATTGTAAAACTATAAATAATTTTTCTAAATAACACTAAGCTGAATTATCGAAAAGAGTAATGAAAGCAGTAAGAAAGCCTGTTGCATTTTGCATGGCCTTACGAATATAACGCAGCGCTTCAACAAGTTGGTTCCTGACCGTGTTTACGGAAATATTCAGTTCTTTAGCAATTTCATCATAGCTTTTCCCTTCCTCCCGGCTAAGCCTGTAAATTTTTTGTCGTTGGGCAGGAAGTTTTTCCACAGCCTTGGCAAGTAAAGCTTCACTTTCTTTAAGAAAGATCATCTCTTCCGTTTCATTACTTATCATTCCGGATACCTGTTGTTCTACTTCCTTTAGTAACCGGTTTTCATTGGCAAGCTTTTTCAACTGGTCTCGTGTCTTGTTGGCAGCCATCGTAAAAATATAAGCCCGGGGGTCTTCCACCTGATCTAAGCGATGACGATTGTGCCAAAGCCTGATAAAAATACTTTGTATGATTTCTTCAGCCAGGGATTCCGATTTAAGCATCTTCAGTACAAACGGATACAATCGCCGGTTATAATGATGAAAGACCTTGGTAAAAGCAGTTTCATCACTCCGGGCAATCAAGGCAAATAGTTCTTTTTCATTCTCAAGCCTGTTCATCTGTGCATTAATACGGAATACATCTTGAGGATAAAAGTAATTAATTTTTTTAGAATCGGATTATTGGTTTCAATACGCCTGAATAAGGTTGATTGTTTTCACTTTCTGAAATACTGCAATACAAACTCAATTAAAAAAATGGGACAAATTCAAGGTTTTGGTATTAATATTAAAACAGATCAGATTGAGAAAACACGCTTATGCAGATTGTTTGTTGTTCAATCTGATGAATTAAAGTGAGTATATGACAGAATCTCAAAATACTGAATACAAAACATCTTGGAGAGATGAATACTTAAAATGGATATGTGGATTTGCTAATGCACAAGGCGGTAAAATAATTATTGGTAAAAACGACGATGGTAAAGTTGTAGGAATTGATAATTATAAACGCTTAATGGACAATATTCCTAATAAAATCCAAACACATTTAGGAATCATATGTGATGTAGATTTAAAAAAACTTAAAAGTAAACACTTTATTGAAATTGACATAAAGCCTTATAATGTCCCCATCTCATATCAAGGGAAATACCATTACCGGAGTGGAAGTACAAAGCAAGAACTTAAAGGAAATTCGCTTAATGAATTCCTTTTAAAAAAAGCTGGTAAAACATGGGATGATGTAATAGAGGAAAGAGCAGCTATTTCCGATATTGATATAATTGCGATTGAAGCATTTAAGAAAGGAGCAACAACTAGCAAACGTTTACCTTTTATCGAAAATGAAGATGATATTGAACAAATTCTGAACAATCTATTATTACTCGAAATCAAGCAACTAAAACGTTCTGCTGTTTTACTTTTTGGTAAAAACCCCTGTCGTTTTTTCGTTAATGCTTTCGTAAAAATTGGTCGGTTCGGAAAATCAGATGATGATCTAAAATTTCAGGAAGTAGTAGAAGGGAATGCCTTTCAGCTAGCCAATAAAACTCTTGATATGCTTGATAAAAAATTTTTAGTTTCTCCGATCTCTTATAAAGGCTTATACCGTATTGAAGGATGGGAATATCCATATGAAGCAATCCGCGAAACAATACTCAATGCAATTGTTCACCGTAATTATATGGGAGCTCCCATACAAATAAGTGTTTACGATGATAAACTGATCGTCTGGAATGAAGGTACTTTACCGGAAGGTTTAAGTATTGAAGATTTAAAAACGAAACACTCATCTCGTCCTCCTAATCCGATACTTGCAGGAGTTTTCTTTAAAGGAGGATTGATTGAGGCTTGGGGCCGGGGAATGCAAAAAATTATTAATGAATGTACAAAAGCAGGACTACCCGAACCATTAATAGAAACAGCGTATGGAGGCATTAGTGTTACAATATTAAAAAATGCTTACTCAACTAATACATCTGATAGTAAAGAACTTAACAGTAGGCAAGTAAAAGCAATTGAATTTGTAAAGAAAAATGGAAGAATAACAAATAAGGATTATCAAAAACTTAATAAGATATCTAGAGAGACTGCAACTTTAGACCTAAAATATTTAGTCAAATTAGAAATACTAAAATTCTCGGGAACTAAAGGAGCCGGAGCTTATTATGAATTAAAATAATTGCGTAAAGATTGCGTAAAGATTGCGTAAGAATTGCGTAAAGTGTATTTATTATGAATTAAAAATTAGTGGATATGGGTAAATCGGGACGCCATCCTAAAATCACAAATAACTTGAAGATTATTAAACATTTGGTAGTGATTTGCAGAAAAAAGGATGGTGCCCCCAAGGTTTGTTTAACGAGGAGGTTGTCCAAAAAGTAAAGAAATGAATAAAATTTTTTGTTTTACGCTCTGCGTTGCGTTTTCTCTGCGAAGCTTTGCGTAACAATCACTTAGGTTATTACGCAAAGAACCGCAAAGTTATGTGCTAAGATTTGCAAAGACTTTCTAGATAGCCACCTCTGGCCGGCGGCACAATCCATAAACACACTCAACCTTATACTTTTATTCATTAACAAACACCCCATTACACATAAAAACAAAAATATTTTCTCGCTTCAATAGTCCATTCACCTATTTGGGTAAGTCCTATATATGTATAGCACATAATTCAAAATCCTTGCCCTCTTATAAGGGATAAACTTAATAAACAATGAAAAATAAAAATACCGATCGGGCCAGATTTTTACTTCAACGTTATGCTTCCGGAGATGCTTCACCGGAAGAAAGAGCTGAACTGTTTACCTGGATCAGGAAATCAGGTGATCATGAACTGACAGCCTATTTGAAAGAAATGCTTGAATCAGCCACTCCAACGGAAGCATACGATCAGGATAGATGGGACCGCATGCTCAAGAAGATCATGGGCGGGGATGAAAGAGGAAGCATCCCATTTAAAACCCGGCGGAAATTCCATGTATGGACAAAAATTGCGGCAGCAGTATTTGTTGGGCTTAGTTTATCCTTTGCAGTTTACTGGTTCCTAAGTCGGGATACGGAATCATCAATTACAGAAATTGCTGATGTTTCCATACGTTACAAGAACGATGTTTCACCAGGAAGCAATAAAGCAACCCTTACACTAGCAGATGGCCGTGAAATTATTCTTGATAATGTTCAATCCGGAAAGTTTGCCCAACAAGGCAATACAAAAATTATTAAATTGGATAATGGTCAATTGCTATATAGTGATTCATTGGCTAAAGCCATCCACCCTGAGCGTGATTCCATAATTTTCAAATCTTCACAAATTAACACATTAACAACACCCCGTGGGGGCCAGCATCAATTAAACTTGCCGGATGGTACAAAAGTCTGGCTCAATGCTGCTTCATCCATTAGTTTCCCTGCTGCGTTCAGATCAAAAGAACGCCGTGTGGACATCACAGGAGAGGCTTACTTTGAAGTCGCTAAGAATCCGGGAAAACCCTTTATCGTCAACATAAATAATAAGGCTGAAGTCAGTGTACTGGGAACACACTTCAACATAAATGCCTATGACAACGAAAACTTCATTAAAACCACATTATTGGAAGGAAGTGTGGAAGTTTCTTTACCCGGTCCCTTAGTCTCTTCGTCACCCCGTCCCTCCGTCATCTTGAAGCCGGGGCAACAAGCACAGTTAACCAAAAACAATGAACTTAAGATCTTAGAAGACGACGGAGAAGCCACTGCCTGGAAAGATGGTTTTTTCATCTTTAAAAGTGTGGACATTAAAGCCATTATGCGCCAGGTAGCACGTTGGTATGATATTGAAGTGATTTACGCAGATCCCCCAATAGCCGATACCTTCAGCGGTAAAATATCCCGGTCTGTGAATTTATCACAATTATTGAAGGTTCTGGAAAAGAGCGAAGTACACTTTGCTATTGAGGGAAGAAAGATACGGGTAATACAGTGATCCCGATCCCGATAGCTATCGGGATGAAAATTAACAACTAATAAACACATAAAAACGACCAATGATGATACCTGACACTTGATACCAATAGAAAATAAATGATAACCGGAAAAAATCTGTTTTTCTGCCAATCGGCGGATTCAGCAGAAAAAAACCGGCTTCCGCTGGAGACGGAACCCGGCCAATATTTCGGCTAACATAACACAATTTTGAGCAAATTATTTTATTGTATCACCAAAACTTTACAAATATATGGATTTATTTTTTACACAAAAAAAGGCCTTTTGCCTAAGGCAGAAGGGAGTATTGACCCAAACAATCAGAGTCATGAAAATAACCGCCTTTTTATTGATTGTATGTTGCCACTTTAGCATGGCGGCCGGAGTGTATTCCCAGGGAATAACACTTTCACAGAAAAATGCCAGGCTGGAAACACTATTAAGTGAAATCGAAAAACAAAGCGAATACCAGTTTTTCTACAACGAACGGCTGATCAAACAAGCAAAAAAAGTAGATATAAACGTATCTAATGCTTCGCTTGAGGATGTATTAGATATATGTATGAAAAACCAGCCTTTAAATTATTCAATCATCGAAAATATCATCGTGATCGAACAAAAAGAAGAGGATATTGTGATTACCGGAAAAGTAACCGACGCCGAAGGCAAACCCTTGCCCAATGCCACCGTAATGATAAAAGGAACATTTAAAGGTATAACCACGAATATAGATGGAGAGTATTCTATTACAGTTCCTGATTCAAAAACAGTATTGGTATTTTCTTATGTGGGTTATGCCAAACAGGAAATTAAAGTGGGCAACAAAACTACGATTAATGTGAGCCTTGAACAAGCCGCCACTGAGTTGGAGGAGGTAACTATTAATGCAGGATATTATACGGTGACTGAGAAAACAAAGACCGGAAATATCTCCAGAGTAGCAGCCAAAGAAATAGAACAACAACCCGTTGCAAATCCTTTACAGGCCATTCAAGGTAGAATGACCGGTGTTAGTATTGTGCAAAAAACAGGTCTGCCAGGCGGAGGCTTTGATATTCAAATACGGGGCATTAATAGTATAAGAAGAGAAATTGGTGCAAACTCTCCGCTCTATATTATTGATGGGGTGCCTTATCCTTCAAATAGTATTGCAGGGCAATTAAGTGGTATTTTAGAAAATAACGTAAATCCACTGAATAGTATAGACCCGTCTATTATCGAAAGTATTGAAATCTTAAAAGATGCGGATGCCACGGCTATTTACGGTTCAAGAGGCTCGAATGGTGTAGTGCTTATAACAACAAAGAAAGGAAAAGTTGGGAAAACAACTTTTACTATTAAGCATACAAGTGGAATATCGAAAGTTCCAAATAGGCTGGATCTTTTAAATACGGAGCAATACCTGGAAATGCGTTTGGAGGCATACGAAAATGATGGTCGTACACCAAACGCAAATTCAGCTCCTGATCTATTGGTTTGGGATCAAGACCGCTATACCGATTGGCAGGATGAGATCATTGGGGGGGCATCCTTTACCACGAACACACAACTCTCTGTTTCCGGTGGAAATGCGAATACACAATTTATGCTTAGCAGCAACTACTACACCGAAGGAACTGTTTTTCCCGGAGATTTTAATTACAAAAGATTCACAGGCTTTATGAACCTGAATCATTTGTCAAACAATAATAAATTTAGATTAAGCTTTTCCTCGAATTATTCAAGTGATAAAAACATATTACCTCGCATAGACCTTACAAGAGATGCGCTAACCTTACCACCTAACGCCCCTGCGCTTTATGATGAAAACGGGGATATTAATTGGGAAAACAATACTTTTACGAATCCGCTGGCTGCCCTTCAGGTAAAAAAGTACGAAGGAAGAACCACTGCGTTTATTGCGAAGTTGACCTTGAATTATGAAATTCTGAAAAACCTAAAAGCAAAAACAGATCTGGGCTATACCGATACGCAAATCGAAGAAATAAGCCTGGAGCCAAAAGCCTTTAGAAGGCCGGATATTAGACATAGATTCAGAGCCTCATCTTTATTTGGTGATAACAGGGTAAAGACATGGATCATCGAACCGCAAATTGAATATAGCCATACCATCGGAAAAGGCAGCATACAGTTTTTAGCAGGAGCTAGCTTTCAGGAAACAACAAATGAAGGTGAAACAATACAAGGTGTTGGATTTGCCAGTGATGCACTGCTGAAGAATCCACAGGCTGCAGATTTACTGTATATATCTCCTACTAGTTCCAAATATCGCTATAATGCCATTTTCGGTCGCTTAAATTTTAATTGGAAAGACAGCTATATCCTCAACCTGACAGGCAGAAGGGACGGTTCCAGCCGTTTTGGGCCTGATAAACGCTTTGCTAATTTTGGAGCTGTGGGAGCAGCCTGGATTTTTTCTAATGAGAATCTTATCAAGGAAAATTTCCCTTTTTTAAGTTTTGGAAAGATAAGGGGCAGCTATGGGACTACCGGCAACGATCAAATTGGGGATTACCAATACCTTGACACTTATAGGGTCTTCTGGGGAACATCAACTTATCAAGAGCAAATAGGATTGATCCCCAGCAGGCTACCCAACGATGATTTTTCCTGGGAAACAAATAAAAAACTCGAACTGGCATTGGAGCTTGGTTTTATAGATAACAGAATACTATTTTCAACAAGCTGGTATCGAAATCGTTCTTCTGATCAACTGGTCGGTTTACCTTTACCGGTAATTACGGGACATCATTCTCTGGCGTTTAATTTACCGGCCATTATCGAAAATAAAGGATGGGAATTTGAGTTACATACCATCAATATAAAATCTGCTCATTTTGAATGGAACTCCGGCTTTAACCTCAGTATACCCCGTAATAAATTAGTATCGTTTCCTGATTTTGAAAATTCCGGATATTCCAATGTTTACCAAATAGGGAAATCCCTTTTTCTTTCACGTCTTTTCACCGCTACCGGTCTTGATCCGGAAACGGGTTTATACACTTTTGAAGATATGAATGGTGATGATCGTATATCCTATCAGCACGACCGTAGCTTTTATGAGGTAAGTCAAAACTATTTTGGAGGATTGCAAAATACTATTCGATACAAAAACATTGAGCTGAATTTCCACTTTCAGTTTGTAAAACAAAAAGGCTTCAGTTATTTAAGGAGTTTTAGCTGGCCTGGTTCAAGAAGCAATCAACCGGCTCTGGTTGTTGACCGTTGGCAGGAAGCCGGTGACCTTGCTGATGTACAGAAGTATACGAATACCACCTTTCGCAATACATACAGATTTTTGGGAAATAGTAATGCGGCCATAACCGACCAGTCTTATATCCGGTTAAGCAACCTTTCATTATCATACAGATTCTCAAACGTTCTATTGAAAAAATTAAACCTAAAAGATTTCAGGATTTATATTCAAGGACAAAACCTGTTAACGTTTACTGATTATATGGGATTGGATCCGGGAGCCGGAGCCTCTCTAAGCCTGCCTCCGCTAAGGACTATAACGGCCGGGATCGAGTTAACTTTTTAATTGAAAACCTCAAACAATGAAAACAATGAAAAAAAATATAAAAACCTTTCATCATATCCTTAAGTCTTGCATGGGGGTATTCATAAAAAGAAAGGATAAGTATACAATGGTTTTAGGAAAGATTTTTTTAACAAGCTCTTTAATCATATTCTGTTCCTGTGAAGAATTCTTAGAGGTTGGTTCACCCACAACGGAAATAAGCAATGAAGATGTTTTTTCCAGTGATGAATCTGCCGAACGGGCAATTATAGGTCTGTACACTGAAGTATATAGTGGCCCGGCCGGTGGAGCGAGTTCAAGTATTTCTTATTTATCCTCCTTTTCTTCGGATGAACTTCATTATCTTCAAACGAATAATTTATATTGGATTGAATTTAATACGAATTCCTTATCAACGGATAATCGTGACGTATATTCCATTTGGCAAAAGTTTTACCAATACATTTTCTATGCAAACGCGGCCTTAAAAGGATTAAACAATTCTTCAGGCGTTAGTGAAGCCTTAAAGGCCCAATTGACCGGAGAGGCTAAATGCATTAGGGCATTCTCCTATTTTTATCTGGTGAACCTCTACGGTGATGTTCCGCTGATTCTTTCAACAGATCCTCAGGAAAACCGTATTGCTTCGCGAATGCCAAAAGACGAAGTATATGAACAAATTATTCTGGATTTGGAAGAAGCCATCGATTTATTGCCCGAAGATTACAGTCATGCTAATCAGGAGAAAATCCGTGTAAATAAATATGTGGCAAGCGCGTTATTGGCGAGAACACATTTATATCTGCAAAACTGGGATAAAGCTGAATCCCTGGCCTCAACAGTCATAAATAATGATTTGGTCTATGGCATTGAGCCCGATCTGAATGATGTATTTTTAGGAAACAGCAAGGAAACGATTTGGCAATTAAAACCGGACATTCAAAATGCCTTTGAAGGCTTGACTTTTATTATCATTCCCGGTAGTACAACACTATTAAGACAGGAGTTGAGTGGTGAAGTTTTAGAGGCTTTTGAATCGGAAGACGACAAACGACTGCTGAATTGGGTCTCTTCATCTGATGTCGACGGTACAGAATATTATTATCCGTTTAAATACAAAATTCATAATAATGTAGACAGGGATGTTCCAATTACAGAATATTCAATGGTACTGAGACTCGCTGAACAATATTTGATACGGGCAGAGGCCAGGGCACAACAAGGAAATGTTACTGGAGCACAAGCCGACCTGAATGTGATTCGCAATCGTGCAGGTCTGGAAAACACAACGGCAAACGATCAGGCTTCTCTACTGGCAGCCATAGAGCAGGAACGATTTGTAGAGTTATTTACCGAGTGGGGTCACCGTTGGCTGGACTTGAAACGTACAGGTAGGATTGATGCTGTGCTAGGAACATTAAAAACAGACTGGCAGCCGGCAGATGCCTTGTATCCCATCCCACAATCGGAAGTTGATGTGAATGCAAATCTAACCCAAAATCCGGGGTAT
>JANQLW010000076.1 GCA_028280405.1 Bacteroidales bacterium | reverse complement strand
TACAAGCTCATAATAAACTCCTTTTTTTGCAGTTAATTCATTATGAGTTCCATTCTCTATAACCCTACCATTATCCAATACAATAATATTATCTGCATTTTTAACAGTGCTTAATCTATGGGCAATAATTAATACAGTTCTTTTTATAAAAAATTTGTAAATTAAATGTGTCATTGGTAAACAAGATTTAATTTAGATTTGCTTCTTCAAATAAATCTAATTTATTACACAAATAATACTGAGTTTTAAAAATGGTCTAAATAGTAACAAACTGTTTGCTTATTATATTTGACATTGTACCCATTTATTAAATGCATATACTTGATTAACCTATGAAATGTTCGCTTACTCACATTTATTCTTTCACAGAAAAATCCAATATCTCGTTTATATCCTTCTTCAAAATTTTTTTTTAATTTGATATAATTATCTAAACATTTAATATCCCTAGATTGAACTTTAAATTTTATATATAAAAGAAAAATAGCATTGATATTACACACATCTTACTGTTAATATGTTATTTAAATAATAAGCTTTTCGCCTTTTAAAAAGCAGGTAAATTCATTTAGGGGTAAACATTATCTTTCTTATCAAAAATTCTACTCAGGATTTTTAATTATGACATCAATTTTTCAAAAAACCCTTAGTTATTCTAAAATTTTTTTTAATTAATTCACTAATTTATATATCATTTGTACGATCTGTGCGTTCCATTATATGCTATTATTAATCAATTAAATACAGAAAGCGTATACATAAAACCCTCAAAAAACCAATGCAATCTATCAAGTAAATCAAAACTGAAAGAAGAGCCTGTTATTCCCCAGAAAATCACATTGCTTTATTTTGCAGTCTATTGCTAGATTAAAACAAAATCTATATATTTGATAGTGAATGATTAGCTTGTTTTATTTTTCTGCTACTAGTTAAAATCTCCCCAGCTGCTGCTACTCATTTGTGAACTATAGGACAGAAGATTAATATTTAATCATTATGAGAATTGAAGCTATAGCTTAGTTTCTTTTTCCTAAATAAATAGTTAATTAATAATTTACATGCTAGAACAATGAAAAATGAGTGAACATGCTAAATTTCAACGAATGAAAAAACAGACGACAATACCTATGCTTATAATGGGCTAATTTGTGGTTATGAAGGAATCGGTCGTTTTTGCCTGGGATTATTGGATGAAATAAAAATAAAAAGCCCCAGTGGCTTAAAAAAAATACATTGAAAATAAAATAAAAAATTACAATAAAAAATAAACAAGGCTGACAGAAGTTGACAGGCACCAAATCTAACTTTGTGAAATAAAAAATATTATGAGAATTAAAATTACGCTAAATCCTACCGGTAAGCAACGTATGCTCCCTATGGACTACCAGTATTATTTGAGTGCCTGGATTTATAAGGTGATGCGGAAATCAGATAAGGCCTTTGCCGATTTTTTGCACGAAAAAGGCTATGGGCAATCCGAAACCAAATTGTATAAGCTCTTTTGTTTTTCCCGGCTGAACTTTGGGAAACCCCGCTTATGGAAAGAAAAAAAGCTGTTTGAAATAAATCGTCATGAAATTACACTTCAGATTTCGTTTGATGTACGGGAAGCAGCTTCTAACTTTATTAAAGGTTTGTTTTTGGAGCAGGAGTTTTACTTAGGGGATCAATTGAATGGGATCGACTTTAAAGTCACCAAAGTAGAGGCTTTACCGGAACCGGATTTCAAAGAAGTCATGTATTATCGTTTACAAACACCATGGGTAGTCAGTTACAAACCTGAAGGGGAGAAATATCCCAGGTACTTAAGGCCGGACGAAGATCATTTTCAGGAATTATCTGTTAAGCATTTAACCGAAAAGTATGCAAACACACGGAACAAAGAAGTGGAAAAAAATTCCATCATTTTCTCTCCGCAGGCAACTTATAAACGAAGTGGTTTCCTGGTTAAAAATGGAACGCCCGAAGAAACCCGTGTGGTAGGAAACCTTTTTGATTTTACATTAACAGCTCCTGTTGAGGTTCACCAAATGATTTGGAATGCAGGAGTGTCAGAGAAAAGTTCGAGCGGATTCGGATGGGTGGAGAGGATTGAAAAAGATTGAATGGATTGAGGAAGATTGAATGAGATTGAAAAAAGATTGAAAAAAGATTGAAAAGATTGAAAAGATGGAGTTGAAAACCCAACCTGTCAGCGTCGATAGACCTGACAGCGTTAAATGAGTAAAAAAATAATAAAATGAAAAACAAAAAAATACAATGAAGCAAAATATCAAAACAATAGATTATGAATGGCTGACCAAGCCAACTGGGGATCTAATTATGGATGAAATTCATTATAGAATCAAAATAAATGATTAAGATATGATTAAAGAAATCGTACAATTTGTAGATGCCTTGCCTCCCGAAACTTTCAGCCGAAATCTGCAATTGAAGGAAGGACTGTATATGTTTTTGGATCTGCAGGAAGAAAATGGTGAGGCGGTTTTAAAGAATATTGATGAAGATGGAAAATTGCTGAAAGAAGATACTTTGTTTTTTAACCCTAAAGACGAGAAAAACTTTACTTATAATGTGTTTTTTGAAAGGTGGTATCACAGCATTCCCATTTCTGAAAAGAAGCATTTAAATCCAATAAAAAAAATATTTGGCCTATCATGTAGTCCATACAGTATTTCATTTAGAAGAAAGAATGTAAATAAAAAATCAAAAGAGAAAATTTTGTCTGCTTTAAAAGAAATGGAGAAATCAAGTCAGAAATATATAAAAAATGAATATCGGAGAAAATTCGAGATATTTTATTCATTTCTGAAGAAAAACTTATTCTCTTTTATTAATCAATATTGTGAATTAGCAAGTCGAAAAGATTTATTTGAATATCATTTTTTCTTAAAAGATATTTCCTTAGAAGAAGTAAAATCAGCATATGAAAAATATCAAAAGGATAAAGTTTTTAATAAAAATGAATACAATTTCCCAAAACTGAAAAAGGAAGCAATACCTCAGAATGAAGATATTGGAATTGTTGATGCTTTTTCAGGTTTTCAAGAAAAAAAGAGATTCCTAATTCACAGGACTTCTTCTAATCAGTTCAATTTAAGAATTAATAATGAGGATGCTCTAAAAGTATGGCGGTTTGCATTTATGGTAAGTAAAAAGCAACTTCCTAACCCATGTCCAATATTTGTTGATGAAGATGAATTAAATGGAGATGCTGTTCGTTTCCATCAAAATGGAGAAGTGCTGTCATATTCCAAATTAATAAAATCACTCCTTAAAAAATACAACAAAGAGTACCTGCAAAACTTTTATCTGATATTCTTTCAAGGGATTAAAGGGAGCAGAGTCACAGATATTGATTTTGTACCACAATTTAGATACAAACTAAAGGATAATGTAAAGTTAACCGAAATTTTCTCTTTAGGGAGTAAGTTTGCAGAACATCAAATAAGCAATGTATTTCAATTCCAGGAGTTAGTTTTTAATAAAATATTTAACAGGCAATTGATAAATGAAACAAAAAATGGCCTGTGGGTAAAATACTTCGATGAAATAGAGCCGAACCCCAAGTATCATTTTACTGATACTATTTGTAACTTGATGATGCAATATCGCAAAGCCATTTACGATTACATCTACAAAGCAAAGTACGAAAGCATTTCCTGTAAAATGTTTGACCACATGATGAGAATTTCAATCCTGGAAGACATCAGGATCGATGAAGAATTCCAACGAGGATATGCTATAAAGGAAAAACTGAATCTATGGTTTAGTCTATATAATTATTTCAGTCAAAATAAAAATCGAATAAATATGGTAAACAAAACATCAGAGCTTAAAAATAGGCTCAAAACAATTATTGAGGGTGAAAATGAACAAATCTCAACCGATGAAGAATTTGCTTTTGCTTCCGGACAGATCATCTGGAAACTTTTAATTCAGAGTGAATCAGCAAACAGGAGCCATGCACTTTTGGAGCCTTTCCTGCAAAAAACCGAAGCCAAACAATTTAAATTGGTAATTGCCCGGACATTTGAAACTTACAAACATGCATTTACATTATATCCGGTAAAATATGGTTTTGACAAAATAATGGGAGATGTTATGGGGTACAAGCCAATAGAAAAAAATATGAAAAATTTACTCCCTTTAATTCTGGCAGGGTATTTTTCAGATTCACAATTAAAGAAAACAGAGAAATCAAATAATTAACATCTTTAAATCAACGTAAAATGGACTATAAAAATAGAATTTTCGGCGCAGCCATTGTAAAGGCAATCAATTCAAATTACAACGCAGACTTTAGTGGACAGCCACGGACTTTACCTGATGGTACTGTTTATGCTACCGATAAAGCTTTTAAGTATGCAGTAAAAAACTATTTAAAAGATGTTTATACTGACGATGAAAACATCTTTTATTTTAAACGGTTTAATGAAGAATTTGTACCATTCAGTTTGGATGATGCTTATGCGAATATGTTTCCCGGAAACAAGGATACAAAAGATAAAAAGGTAGTTGCTAAGGATATTTTAAGTTGTTTAGATATTCGATTGTTTGGGGCAACGTTTGCTAAAAAAGGTAAAAGTAATAACATCGCTATTTCTGTTCATGGGCCGGTTCAAATAAATCACGGTGTGAATATCTGGAAAGAGAATAATATTTTTTCAGAACAAATAATGTCCCCTTTCAGAAACCCGGATGAAAAGAGTGAGGAGAAACAAGCTACAACATTGGGCCGACAGTCAAAACTTCAGGAAGGGCACTACTTACATCATTTTTCGGTAAACCCACAAAATTTAAAAGAAGTAGTTGAATTGGCAGGTGAAGGAGCAGAAAATGTTTCTGATTCGGATATCGCCAAATTAAAAGAAGCCATGAGCCGTGGAGTTACCTGGTACGATTCTGCAGCAAAGGCAGGTTCCGAAAATGAAGCCCTGATTTGGATTGTTTTAAAAGAGGGTTCGAAATTAGTATTGCCAAACCTTACCCAATTAGTGAAAATGGAAGAAGAAAAACAGGATGGTAGAGTGGTATTGGATTGCACTGATTTGACCGTTAAATCAAAAGAATTTGAAAATCAGATTGAAGAGGTTGAAATAGCCCGAAACGATACATCTATTCTTATCAAGAATGAACCAGGCATTGCAGTTGTTAAAGATTTGTAAGAAAACCTCGTAGAGGTGTAAGTATGGTAGTAAAAAGAATAGAATAAAAAATAAATCCTGTAGGGATGACAGAAATAAGTAAATCAATTGAATCTATCTCTTATGCGATTAAATTCCTGATAAAGTAGATGTTACATGATATTGTTCCTGGCAAAGCTGTTTTTAATTGTCCTTGATTTCATGTAAACAATGCCTCGTAGAGGCAAAAGTATGGTAGTAGCAAAAAGCGATTATGAACCAAAGTCCCGTAGGGACTACACAAATTTACAAACATGGCAAATACCTATACACAAATAAATATTCACGCGATTTTCTCGGTAAAAGGCAGAGAAAATATCATAACCCGGAATTTCAGGAAGAGGTTGCACCAATACATCGCAGGAATAATAAATAATACCAAAAATTATTCATTGGTAGTGAATGGACATAAAGACCACGTTCATCTACTTTTTGAAATGCATCCAACAAACTCATTATCTGGTATTATGAAGGATGTAAAAAGCAATTCTTCAAAATGGGTCAATAAAAACAATTTAGTAAAAGGGCATTTCTCCTGGCAAGAAGGTTATGGGGCTTTTTCCTATTCCCGTTCACAAAGGGATCAGGTGATTAAATACATCATAGAACAAGAGCAACATCATGCCAAAAAACCTTTTCGGGATGAATACCTGGAATTGCTTAAAAAATTCGAAATACCTTTCGAAAATCATTATGTTTTTGAATTTTATGACTGAGTGTCGCTCCTACGGAGCTTTGGTCAGGTGATATTGATATTTCTACCATACTGACGTTCCTGGCGGAACTACAAACAAAATAGAATATGGTTAAATAAATAAAAATCTTTAAAATGATGGAAAAACTAATTTCCTTTGATATAAAAGCTGATTTTGGAATGCTAAAAAAACCCGATACCAACGAACCGGTTTACCTTACTTTTAACATGCTGCATAAACCTGCTTTGCTTGGTATTCTTGGTGCAATTGCCGGCTTGAAAGGTTTTGTAAAAAATGGCGAACTACCTGAGTATTACGAAAAACTAAAAGATATAAAGGTGGGAATAATGCCATTGCCCAAAGATGAAATTAGCGATAAAAACTACCACGAAAATGGGAACTTTACCAAAACCATTATTGCTTATACCAATACTTCTGGTTTTGCCAATGAGGGAGAACCTTTAAAAAGAGATGGAAAATCAATAAAACCCGGAGATACATTAATGGTTTCAGAGCAAACACTCGTCTCTCCTGCATTCCGCTGTTTCGTTTTGCTGGATGAAACGGTTGATGAACAAAAAGATTTGGTAAGAAATTTACTAAATTACCAAGCTGAATACATTCCATACTTAGGGAAAAATGATTGTTCCCTTTGGTGGGAAAATGCAAGAGAAGTTAACTATTCAGTCTTTGAACCAGATGAGACCTTTAAGGTTGATTCATTATTTCTTAAAGAAGAAGCAATAAAAGACGGCACTAAAAAACCTCGTTATGTGCCGGGGAAAATTCATTCTTTAGAAAACCTTCCATTTATGTATTTTGAGAATCTACCTACTTTGTATCTGGAAAAACCACTGTTTCAATATGATTTTAGACCTTATGCATTTACTAATCATGAATTAAAGGAAGAATATGCTTTGCCAGATTCACCCTCATTAATAAAAACCGAAACAAATGAAGTCATTCAACTCTTTTAAGGATATTATTAATGATGCACTAAAACTTTTCGATGTTATAGAAAATAAATATCTGGCTCATATTTATCTTGGAAACGGATTTGAAACCAGAAATAAGAATAATGAAACTTTAAAAGAACATTCAGTTTTAGTAGCTGATTACTTATTAAGGCTTGTTGAAACAAATAAAGTTGAAACCATTGTTGACAATATTATTGATAAATTGTTAAAATCACTCCGGTTTTCTTCGTCCCAAAATGTTAGAAGCCGGATAAAACAAGTTTTTGTTTGTAGTATTATTTATCATGATTTAGGAAAGATAAACCCTAATTTCCAAAATGAAAAAATGCAAAATGAGGCTTTTCAAAAGGAAAAGCTGGAAATAAAACATTATCATTCTTTTCTTGGAGCATTTATTTTTGTTAATATCTTTTTTAAGAAAATTCTAAATGATGAAGAATTAGAAGATAATGAATTACATATATTACTTTTTATTTTGCTGCTTTTTTCAAATCCAATCAGTAAGCATCATTCTTCAAAACTCTATATTGAAAAAGAATTTAAGTTGGCAATTTTAGATGAAGTATTTTCATTTTTAAAAGAATATAAAATTGAACTGGAACGAGATTTTGGTGTCGGTATTTTTGTTGACTTTGAAATTATTAGAGATACATTTAATGAGTTCGCTCAGGCTCAAACCTATTTTTCACTATTTGCACTTCTCAAACTCTCATACTCGCTCTTAACTGCTTGTGATTATTATGCAACCAACGAATATATGGCAGGAATAGTAGTCAATGATTTCGGCACTTTAGGAGATAAATTAAAAGAAAAGATTTCAAAAAATCTTAAAACCAAACAAACATACAACAACGATTTATTTGCCAATTTCAATAATTATCTTGATAAACCTTTTTCAGAAATAGAGGAACAAAGCAATAAAAATCTGAATATATTACGCCAAAAATTAAATGCCGAGGTGATTTCAACGCTCAGGCAAAATCCTGACAATCCTTGGTATTATATTGAAGCGCCCACAGGGGCAGGGAAAACAAACCTTTCACTGGCTTGTATTTCAGAATTGTTGCAACTGGATAAAACCCTTAACAAGGTGTTTTATGTTTTTCCGTTTACAACCTTAATTACACAAACTTATAAAGGAATTCAGGATACCATTGGTTTAGGAATTGATGAAATGATCCAATTGCATTCCAGGGCTGGTTTTCATTCAAACGAAGAGGCACAAGACGGAAAATATGGAGAAGAAAAACGCATTTATTTGGATAACCTATTTGTAAATTACCCTTTTTGTGTGACTTCACATGTGAGGTTTTTCGATATCATTAAGGGAAACAATAAAGAATCAAACTATTTATTACACCGTCTTTGTAACTCAATTGTGGTTATTGATGAACTACAAACCTACAATCCTGATCATTGGGATAAAATGGTTTATTTTATTGAAAACTATGCCCGGCTTTTTAATATGCGTTTTATAATGATGTCGGCTACATTACCCAAAATTGATGCATTAAGTGAGTCAACAAAAGGCAATTTTATAAACCTTACACCAAATAAAAAACAATATTTTTCAAATAAAAATTTTGCCGGGCGAATTGACTTTGACTTTTCATTACTTGAAATCCCTAAGCCTACAAAAGAGAATAAAGAAACCTATTTACGTGACTTATCCCTATTCATGAAAAATGAAGCTGATAAATACGTCGAGAAGTATGGTCATTCGAGAGTATTAATCGAATTTATTACAAAAAATACAGCTTCGTATTTCTTTAGGCTGCTTTTGGAAGATGACGATTTTTCTGATTTTAAAATCTACATCCTTTCCGGTGATATTCTTGAACCCCAAAGGAAAAAAGTTATTCAGGAATTAAAAGACAAAAAATATGATAAAGTCATTTTGGTTTCCACACAGGTTGTTGAAGCTGGGGTTGACATTGATATGGATTTAGGATTCAAAGACCGTTCGTTGCTCGATAGTGATGAACAATTGGCTGGACGGGTTAATCGGAATGCTTCAAAAAAGGATTGCAAGGTTTTCTTGTTCGATTGTGACCGTTCATCAACTATTTATGGTAAAGATAAACGATATCAGCACCAGCAACGTGATCAGGAAATTTACTCAGGATTTAAAGAAATATTACAAAAGAAAGAATTTGACAAACTTTATGAAAAGGTTTTTGAAGATGCTAAAAAAGAAGATTGGACAGATTGCGGAAAGCTTGAAAGCTATCTTGAAAACTTTGCCCGGTTTGATTTTGACAGAATACACAAAGAGTTTCAGCTTATTGAGAACAATGGAAGCCAGTCTGTTTTTATCCCTTTAGATATTGACATTCCGGAGGGCTATACGAAAGACCAAATAAAAAAATTAGGGATACTTTCTGAAGGTGAAGAAAAACTCTCAGGAGAAAAGCTTTTTGATAAATATATCTCAGTTATAATGAATAAGGAAGAAGGCTTTACAGAAAAACAAATCGACTTAAAGAAGCTAACTGGTTTGATGTCGCAATTTACCATATCATTATATCCTAATGTCAAAAATAAACTTACAGGACATTTTGATGAGGAGAAAGGAAAATTTGGCTATTTATATTTGTCTCATTGGAATAAATGTTACAAATTAGAAGAAGGATTCGATTTTGAAAAAGCAGAGCAGGATATTATTTTTTAATACATTACAATACTGGTTAGTAAAGAGAATTAAAAACAACAAAATCCTTAACTTCGCTAAAAAACATAGCCAATTAAATAAAACAAATACCATGCTACTAGTCAACAAACTAAAACAACTCACCGACCCAAAAATCTGGAACAGAGGTAAAGATTATTTCTACAGCGGAATGGTAAGGGATTTGGATAATAATGGGAACGATTGGTCGGCGCGGGTTGAAGGCTCGTATAATTACCGGGTAAAGCTAAAAGTAGAAAATGATAAGGTTGCTGATTGGGACTGCACCTGCCCTTATGATTATGGCCCGGTTTGTAAGCATGTGGCAGCAGCGGCACTCGCTATTGAGGAACAACTGGAGCTTGGCGAACCCGAGGTAATTGGATCAACTATTCAGAAAAAAGAACCCGAAGACCCGATACCGATTAAAATCAAAGATATTCCGGCAAAAGACCTGAAGAGTTTCTGTGAAGAATATGCAAGAGAAAATTCCGGGTTCACAGCAAGCCTTACTGCTTTCTTAAGCAACATTGCGCCACCTGTAAAAAAGAAAATAAACTATGCCCTCAAAATAAGAAAGGCTGCCGACCATGCTTCAGACCGCCATGGTTTTATCGATTATTACCATGCACCAAAAGCCTTTAACGAGGTATTTGACTTTCTGTTTAAAGCCGAAAAGCTGGTAAAGAAAAACGGGTTTGAAGAAGTCTTTGAAATTGCAAAAGCTGTATTTGAGGAGGTTTCGGAAATGTGCCAATACATGGACGATTCGGACGGAATGGTTTCTACCGCTTTGGATCAAAGTCAGGATTTGATCTATGCCATCTTAAATTCAGGGGATAGTACAGCCGAACTTAAAAATAAGATTTTTGAGTGGTTGATGAGCGAATATCCCAAAGAAAAATACCAGGGCTTTTTAGGTGATGAAATGTTGCTGGATATGCTTGTTTATTCAGCAAAAATATTAAACACGATACCACAGGTACTCCCCTTATTGGAACAGGCCCTTTTAAATGCGGAGTCTGACTATACACGGGAGGATTTATTAATCCAGCAAATTGATTTATTAAACAATAGCGGGCAGCACACCGAAGCTGAAAGTTTATTGAATAAAAGCCTTCGATTTTCGGAAATACGAAGGATAAAACTGGACCAATTGCTTCAGCAACAAAAGTACGATGACGCTGAAAAGCTAATTAAAGACGGAATAAAGATTGCCCGGGAAGACCGCTATATTGGCACGGAAATAGAATGTAACAAAGCATTGCTGGACATTTATAACAAAACCGGAAATAAAAAACAACAATTAATTATAACACGCTGGTTATTTAAAAACGATTCTAATTCGCGTACAGAGCATCTGAAAAAACTAAAAATATTTTTTACACCGGAACAATGGCTGGTTGAGCGTGAAAAATTAATAGTCGATTTTAAAAAATCGAACAACTGGTATTTGTTTGATTTTTATACCTACGAAGAAATGTGGGGGGAATTATTCAGCCTTTTAAAAAAGAATCCCCATTTCCACCTACTCCGCCAATACGATAAGTATTTAATAGATGACTACCAGGATGAAATGCTGGAAATGTATGATATGGCATTGAACAGCAAAGCAGAAATGGCAAATAACCGGAAAGATTATAAAGAATTGACCCGTGACTTAAAATCGGTAAAGAAATTAAAAGGCGGCAGTGCCCTGGTAAAAAAATTAGTTAGCCAATTCAGGGAAACCTACAAAAGACGTCCAGCTATGATGGAAGAATTATCAGTGTTCAATTAAAAAAATAAATATGGATGATATTTTAAACGAAGTTCTTGCGTACATCCGCCTGGTGCGTGACGATAAACAAAAACTAAAAAAAATCCTCGATTTCATTTTAGAAGAAATTTATGAAAAGCCAGAAAAAGTTTTGGAAATCCCTGAGAAATACGAAAAATTGTTACATCCGATTGCCCAGGCGATCGATTGTGGATTAATTTGTTACCTGAACCTGGATACGCTGGAAATTGAAGAATTACCAAGCCTGTTGATTACGGATCGTGCAGACTTTGAGACACAGTGCGGCGAATGGGAAGAAGAATTCAAACACCAACACTGGGAAAACCATATGTCATTCGAACCATTGGGATCCCGTGAATCGTTCAGGATTATGGAGGGTTTTGCGGCCCAACAATCGGATGCCAAATTTCAGGAACAACTTTTTTATGCCCTCAATAATCGCAAACCCTTTGCCAGTTTTAAATGGAAGGTGGACAATTCTCCCTACCGGCAGGACTGGTTCGATTTTAAACAGCAATGGCTCGAAGGCCATATCCGGGAAGACCTACACTGGTTCCTGGAACAACAAAAAGAAGAATAATTCAAGTAAAAACTATAAAACAACAAACAAAATGACGTTTCAATTCAAAATTCAAATTAAAAATATCACTCACCCACCTGTATGGCGAAAATTAACACTTCCTTCTCATTTTAGTTTTTTAGATTTTCACTATGCCATCCAAATCGCCTTCGGTTGGTTCAACGAACATCTGTTTAACTTCTCACCACAAGGCTGGGGTTCGGAAGAAATTATTGAGATCATCGATGAACACAGTAACGGTTTTATTGGAATGCAACCCAGGAAACCCATGGATGCAGAAAAAACCGAACTTTCTGAAATCTTTAAAAGTGAGGGCCAGAAGTATACCTATATTTACGATTTTGGCGATGATTGGATACATAGCATCACACTGGAAAAAATACTTCTTGAAAAAACCATATTGCCTTATTGTCTTGCCGGAAAAGGAATGTGCCCTCCTGAAAACTGCGGAGGTCCCTGGGCATATATGGATATTAAGGATATAATTTCCGATAAAACCCATCCCGAATTTGAAGAATTAAAGGAGTATTATCTTTATGAAGACCAGGATGTTTGGGATCCCAATGAATTTAACCTGAAAGAAAAACAGGATTTCTTATCCGAGTTTTTCACTAAGACATAATAAACCCTAATCAATCTACCTCAATCTTTATCAATCTTTATCAATCTTATTCAATCTATTTCGATCCTTTCAACCCATGCAAATCACCGGAACCCATTTCAACTACTATATGATCTGCCATCGTAAGCTATGGCTGTTTGCCAACAGTATACAAATGGAACACACATCGGATTTGGTTTATGAAGGTAAATTAATACATGAAACGACTTATCCCCAGCGTTCGTCAAAATATACTGAAATAGAATTAGATGGGATAAAAATCGATTATTACGATCCGCATCATAAAATAATACATGAAGTCAAAAAATCCGATAAAAAACTTAAAGCTCACGAATGGCAATTAAAATATTATATTTATGTACTGGAAAACAATGGTATTGAAGGAGTAACAGGGATTCTGGAATATCCCAAACTTCGAAAAACTGATGAGGTACTTTTAAGCAACAGGGATAGAATAGAAATTGAAGATATTAAAGGAGAAATCAAAAAAATTTTGGGCATTGATAACTGTCCTGACAGGCTTCCCAAGATAAAATGCAAAAATTGCTCGTATTTTGATTTTTGCTGGAGCGGAGAACAGGATTGAAAAAGATTGAGGTAGATTGAATAAGATTGATAGAGATTGAGGAAGATTGACAGGGATTGAAGTGGATAAAATTTAAACAGGCTCTAAATAAAACAAATATAAGATGGAAAATAAAGAATGGTTAAGTTATAAAATTCAAATACGTGAAAGATTGCGGATTTTCACCTTAAAAATAATGGAACTTTCAACAATGCTTCCTAATACAGTAAGAGGAAAGATCATAAACAACCAACTTACCAGGTCAGGTTCTTCAACCTATGCGAATTACCGGGCTGCTTTAAGAGCAAGATCAAAAGCTGAATTTTTCAGTAAACTTTCAATTTCCGTTGAAGAAGCAGATGAAACAGAAATGTGGCTCGATCTTGTTATTCATTCGGAAATCTTAACAAATGCCTATATAAAAGAAATTCATTCTGAAAGTCTCGAACTATTGAAAATTCTTGCATCAATGCGTAAAAAAAGCTCATAATCAATCTACCTCAATTTCTATCAATCTTATTCAATCTACCTCAATCTCTATCAATCTCATTCAATCCATACCATGAAAAAAACCTACTACCTATTCAATCCCGGTCGGCTTTCACGTAAAGACAACACCCTAAAATTTACACCAACCGACGAAGAAGAAAACGAACAAAAACCCCGTTACCTGCCTGTTGAAGGGGTAGATGAATTATATGCATTTGGTTCTCTTGATGCAAATAGTGCCTTATACAATTTTCTGGGAAAAAATCATGTACCTGTCCATTTTTATGATTATTATGAAAATTACACCGGCTCCTTTATGCCAAAAGATCATTTGTTATCCGGGAAAATGTTAGTCAACCAGGTACTCCACTATACAAATAGAAAACAACGGCTTCATTTAGCCCGGAATATAATTGATGGTGCCAGTTTCAACATGATCAAAAACCTGAAATACTATGACAACAGAGGGAAAGACCTCGAACCCATTATTTCAACTATTAACCAGTTACGTGAAAAAATATTTTTAGCTAAAGCCATTGACGAGTTAATGGGTATAGAAGGAAATATCCGGATGAACTATTACGAAGCATTTAATCTGATTATTAAGGATCACCAAATGGAGGGGCGAAATAAGCAGCCTCCCCTGGATATTGTTAATTCATTGATTTCATTTGGCAATATGATGTGTTATTCCGAATGTCTACGCAGCATATATCAAACACAACTAAACCCTACCATTAGCTACTTACATGAACCCGGAGAACGCAGATATTCCCTTGCTCTGGATCTGGCAGAAATATTTAAGCCCATTTTGGTTGACCGGGTTATATTTAAAATATTAAACAAAAAAGAATTACAGGAAAAAGATTTCGATCAAAAGCTAAATAAAATACTGCTGAAAAATAAAGGGAAAAAAACATTTATTAACGCCTTTGAAAATAGATTAAATGAAACCATAAAACATAGAAGCCTCAATAGAAATGTGAGTTACAAACATTTAATAAAACTGGAATGCTATAAATTGCAAAAGCATATTTTGAAAATTGAAGAATACAAACCATTTAAAATTTATTGGTAAAATGTACGTAATTTTAGTTTATGATATCGGAGAAAAAAGAGTAACTAAAATGCTGAAACTATGCAGGGCCTATTTAAATTGGATTCAAAACTCCGTTTTTGAAGGCGAAATCACTGAAGTTAAACTCAAAGAACTTAAAAGCAGGGCAAAAGAAATAATGAAGAAAGAAGAAGACAGTTTGATCATTTTCAAAAGCCGGCAGGAAAAATGGCTGAATAAAGAAGTAGTTGGAAAAGAAAAAAATACACTGAATCAATTCTTATAAAAATTGTCGATCCCTAAAAAAATTAGCCCAATAAATTCATGAATCATCAAAAAAAATCAAATAGAGTTCTTTGACATATTGATTTTAAAGGTTTCCAGATAAATTGTCGTTCTACTGTGTTTTTTATAGAACTCCACATTGACAATTTATACACACTATAAAACATAAAAAAAATTTTGTAACAAACTGTATATTAACCTATATTTGCTAAAAATTCAACGGCTTTTAATCGTACTATTGTAGAATTGAAATTAACCAAGCCATCTCATCTATTGAATTAGGGAGTGGTCTTTTAATCGTACTATTGTAGAATTGAAATAAAACATTGCCAAAGGATTATGAATGGGTTTTGTGTGAACTTTTAATCGTACTATTGTAGAATTGAAATCCGGTACCTTTAAAGTACTTTGACCGTCCACCATCATTCTTTTAATCGTACTATTGTAGAATTGAAATAAGAGAAAAAAACAATTTATAGTAGACATCGAATCAAACTTTTAATCGTACTATTGTAGAATTGAAATTGTCTCAGCTTTTTGAGTTTCAATATGCTTTTCAACTTTTAATCGTACTATTGTAGAATTGAAATCGAGATATTGAATCTTGCCAGCACCAATTCCGGGCTGCTTTTAATCGTACTATTGTAGAATTGAAATAAACGATTTCATCCCAAAACGAGTTTATGAGACTGACTTTTAATCGTACTATTGTAGAATTGAAATGTGTCATTCACTTTTCCATCAAGCTGAGTTTGAGTACTTTTAATCGTACTATTGTAGAATTGAAATCTTAAAAGCTGCAAAACATCTCCGCTGCCTATATACACTTTTAATCGTACTATTGTAGAATTGAAATTGTATTTATCTGCTTTACAACATCACGGTGTAAGCTTTTAATCGTACTATTGTAGAATTGAAATGATATGCGCAAGTAATTGTTCAGGACATAATAAAACTTTTAATCGTACTATTGTAGAATTGAAATTATTTAACTTTCCGTCAGCATCTTGTACGGCATCTAACTTTTAATCGTACTATTGTAGAATTGAAATTATTCCTTTTCTCCGTTTTCATTAATTCCATAACCCCTTTTAATCGTACTATTGTAGAATTGAAATAAGAAGAACGCATTGCAAAAGAAAAAGCCGAAGCCGCTTTTAATCGTACTATTGTAGAATTGAAATTTAGGTTCCGTCATTTTTTGAAGCGTTTTCAAAAAACTTTTAATCGTACTATTGTAGAATTGAAATATTATAAAAGAAAAGGAATCAAATGGATTCCTGAGTCTTTTAATCGTACTATTGTAGAATTGAAATCAATAAAAAAAGACCGGCTGTCATGGAGATTCATCCTTTTAATCGTACTATTGTAGAATTGAAATACGGATGTAGATGCGCGTCCAAATAAAGGAGCATACACTTTTAATCGTACTATTGTAGAATTGAAATCCTTCAAGATACTTTTGACCAGCAAATGAAATGTACTTTTAATCGTACTATTGTAGAATTGAAATGGATAACAAATATAAAGAAAAAATTTAAAATAACAAACTTTTAATCGTACTATTGTAGAATTGAAATTCATGATATTAAAGGTGAAGTAAGAGTAATTAGAGAAACTTTTAATCGTACTATTGTAGAATTGAAATAAACTTATTGCGAAACGTGGCTAAAGGAACAGCTATCTTTTAATCGTACTATTGTAGAATTGAAATTTCACATAATGATTGAAACAAGTTCTTCCCTGAATACCTTTTAATCGTACTATTGTAGAATTGAAATAAAAGTTCAAAGTTATTAGTAATTTTCTTTGTTCTCTTTTAATCGTACTATTGTAGAATTGAAATCACCCATTCCAAAAACTCATACAAAGAACGATCATTACTTTTAATCGTACTATTGTAGAATTGAAATACGTGTTTGCCCAATATGTGATTCATTACAAGGATCTTTTAATCGTACTATTGTAGAATTGAAATATAGTCAGGATCTCCTTGATGAAATGTGTGTAAAAGTCTTTTAATCGTACTATTGTAGAATTGAAATTTTGTCAGGAATATATTCTAATTTAATTACAGCAAAACTTTTAATCGTACTATTGTAGAATTGAAATAGAATAGCAATAAGTATAGGTATTATAGTAATTGTCTTTTAATCGTACTATTGTAGAATTGAAATATAAAATACGCACTCAGTTCGGTGATAGCATGGCGGCCTTTTAATCGTACTATTGTAGAATTGAAATTTTTTCGTTTTGTTTTTTGCCTGATCCGCAATATCTTTTAATCGTACTATTGTAGAATTGAAATTTCTTCAACAGATAAACCTCCTAAAACTTTCGTCCTTTTAATCGTACTATTGTAGAATTGAAATGAAACAATTGCAGCAGGACATAAGGATTTAGTAAAATCTTTTAATCGTACTATTGTAGAATTGAAATATGTTAGGGATTCCTAAAGAAAAAAAATGGAATAGTAACTTTTAATCGTACTATTGTAGAATTGAAATGGATAAGCATTACAGAATCTCAAATTTCCGATTTTGGCTTTTAATCGTACTATTGTAGAATTGAAATGGATAAGCATTACAGAATCTCAAATTTCCGATTTTCTTTTAATCGTACTATTGTAGAATTGAAATTTCATACTCATTCACAGATTCAGGCTTAGATGGCCTACTTTTAATCGTACTATTGTAGAATTGAAATGACTGGGATACATGATTTAAGCAAGTGTAAACCGTGTCTTTTAATCGTACTATTGTAGAATTGAAATATCTTAGGCTTAAATTCTTTGTCCTGAAGTAAACATCCTTTTAATCGTACTATTGTAGAATTGAAATGAGGATTCAATTTCGCCAATACAGCGGAGTGTATCCCATGGCCGTCAAGTTAAGAGATATTTTCATTTGGGATTTTATGTATTCCCTGTCTAACAAGCTCTGTGCAACTCTGTGGTATAGCTATTACAAAGAGCACAAAGAAGGCGCAGAGCTTCACAAAGAGGTAATGTTTAGATACTGACAGTCGTAAATGAGTAACCCATGTCATCCT
>JANQLW010000056.1 GCA_028280405.1 Bacteroidales bacterium | reverse complement strand
AAGTAAAATGCTGATACATAAAAACGAAAGTCATGTTTTTTAGCCGTGGTTTTTGTGTATATGGCTTTACTTTATTATGTATAATTTCTTAAATTTACCACAGACGATTACAAAATCAGGAAGTTCTTTGACCTATTACTATACTGCAACAGGAGAAAAGGTTTGTAAGCAGTTGGGATCAAGCAAACGTTACTATGCAGGTGGTTTAGAATACGATAATAACAAAAACCTTGTGTTAATTCATCATCCTGAAGGTGTTGTAGAAAAAAGCGGTTCTACCTTTTCTTATGAGTATTTTATAAAGGACCATCTTGGAAATACACGTATAGCTTTCAGACCAAATGGTAGCGCTAAAACTTTAACACAAAGAATAGTATATTATCCATTTGGACATACTGCGGAACAATATTCTTCAAACTCTAACCAGTACAAATACAATGGTAAAGAATTACAAAGTGATTTGAGTTTAAATTGTTATGACTATGGAAGAAGAATGTACGATCCTGTTATTGGTAGGTTTATGACTCAAGATCCCAAGACAGAAAAAATCCATAATTTATCCCTAACATCTTATCATTATTGTAATAACAACCCAGTTCTATTTGTTGATATTAATGGAGAGGATTGGTTTGTCAATGACCAAGGATTTTACATCTGGTCAAACAACACTTCTGTCTCTGGTTTTGAATATGCAGGAACAAGCCTTCCTGAAAATACCAACCGATATGATATTTTAACAGCAATTAATGGTAAATATTATCATAAATATACTTCGAATCTTTTTGCTCAAATAGGAAATTATTTTGGAGGTGATTTTGTAGAACATAAAGCTTATAGTTCATCGGAAGAGTCGTTTAATAATATGACACTTTTCATGGCGGAATTTTATTTGACAGGAGCTGCAATTAAACGTCTAGGTACAGCATATAAAGTATTCAAAGCATCAGGAAGTTCTATTTGGAAAATGCCTAGTTGGGTTCAAAGAGGTTTTGTTTATGAACAAATGATGGGAGGGAATCTTGTAAAAAACTTTCCTGTTATTGATAAATTTGTAAAAGGTGTTGCAACAAGTATAAAAACCTTAAATTTAAAAGCAGTAACATATTCAAAACCAAATGCTGTTTATAATACATTAAAGGGTTATATAAATAAATTGCATAATTTTCAAGGTGCAACTAAAGGAGGTATTGAAGTGACAAAAGATGCTATAAAAACTAAAGTATTAAATGTTGGTATTCCAAGAGGTGCTACAAAAAGTCAAGTAGAACAAATTTATAAAGCACAAGAATATGCTAAAAGGTTTAAAATTATGTTAGAAATAAATGTCATAAGATAAATATTTATGAAAGCATGTAAAATTTATAAAACAGAAAAATCATTTATTATAATCACTACATCTGAAACAGATATAGGTTTATTTTTAGATGACGAACCTATATTTAAAATGCCCCTTGATTCAAATGCAAATGATTTGTTCAATAAAGTGAATCTTGCAATGAATAGTAGCAGAATCAACATTGCTACCCCCTCTCAGAATAAATGGAAAGCATGGCAAGAACATAAGCTTAAACAAATAGGGATGTCTTCTTATAATTCATTATACAAGAAATCCAGATGTTGCAGTATCTCAATCAATAAAAACAAATTAAAAGTTTTACCTTACAAGCTGCTATCAAAGAATACACCCAGTAAGGGACTTGTTGCTGTGGAAGAAGACATCATAGAAATATCTGTCAAAGGACTAAATGATATCAAATTAGTTGAAATTATTTTGCAAGTTCTAAATAAACAGTACTAATTAACTTATAAACGAGCTTGCTAAAATCAAGCTTGTTTATATTGTCCTGATCATTTTTTCAAACTAAAAGTTTATGGATTTACTATTTAGTTTTCTATTTTCTCTAGTGGCCAAGAGATGAAACCTGGTACTGCCCATTGTCTACGATCCTTACGGCAGGGAAGAAAAAAAATACCTGCCTTATACTTTAACTTCAACTAATAATGGTGCTTTTAAAACAAGCGCAACGGCTGTTTCAAACTATACATTACAATACGGAAGTACGGAAGATGACTTTACTTTTGGACAGGCAAAATTTGACAATTCACCTTTGAACAGAATCCTTGAACAAGGTGCGCCGGGGCAAACATGGAGGCCCAATGTTTCGGATTTTAACGGACGTACCCTTAAATTTGAATTTTCTCCCAATTCTTCCGGTGAAGTAGTATATTATTATGTAAACTCTTCCGGGACATTGTCGGGTGGGACAAGTTATTATGCGGCAGGTAAACTATTTAAAAATATTGTAAAAGATGAAAACTGGATATCCGGAAATGACCATACTACCGTCGAATTCAAAAACATGAATGGAAATGTGGTGTTGAAGCGTAGCTATAATGGTAGCGAAACCCTGAACACCTATTATGTATACGATGACTTTGGGTTATTACGATATGTTTTACCCCCAAAAGCTTTTGCGGATGGGAACAACTCAATTAGTGCAACCGAGCTGGATGAATTATGTTACCAATATCAATATGACGATAAAAAGCGTATGAGCATTAAAAAACTTCCGGGTGCCGATTCTATATATATGGTGTATAACGAAAGAGATCAATTAGTATTGGTGCAGGATGGTGAACGTCGCAATAACAATGACTGGATCTATACTAAATACGACCAATATAGTCGTCCGATTATCACAGGTATACACCATAATACTTCTTATACAAGCCAATCGAGCATGCAGGAAGCTGTTAATACTCATTATGAAATCTACGGTATACTTTATGAAACTTTGAATTCCGGGAACTATTCGAATAATGCATTTCCAACTTCCGGCGTAACCGAAGTATTGTCTTATAACTATTACGACAATTATAGTTTTGATGCCAGTTTGCCTTATGTTGACTATTTTGGTGTTCTTGGCGTTACCCGCAATACCAATGTAAAGGGACTGCAAACCGGAAGTAAGGTTAAAGTCCTGGGGACATCAGTCTGGCTGACCAGTAAAATCTTTTACGATGAGAAAAACCGGGTGATCCAAACCAGAAGGCAACTCTATGACGGTTCCAACGGAGGTACGGAAACCTTCAGCTATTGGCTGAGTTTTACCGGGCAAATAAAGGCCAATTGCCAAATGCAGACATTTAATGGGGTAACGACTTATGTAGAACATCTCAATTTTTACGATCATGCGGACCGCTTGACCCGGATAGAAATGGAACTTAACGGTGCAAATACAACTCTTGCAGAGATGCAGTATAATGAACTGGGACAATTGGAACAAAAAACATTAGGCGGACTGGAAGTCATGGATTATACCTATAACATCCGTGGATGGTTAAGCTCGATTAATGATCCTAATAATACAGGAAGTGACTTGTTTGCAATGAAGTTATTGTATAATGATGATAGTGAAATCTCAAATCTTACCTCTGCCGACCAATTTAACGGTAATATTTCCGGGATGATCTGGAATGAAAAAGAAAGCAGTGGTTCTTATGTGAAAAAAGGCTATGGATTTATTTATGATAAATTAAACAGATTAACTGCTTCCGACTATGGGGAAGGAAGTAGCTTAAATGATGCCGGAGCTGCGAATAAGTATAATGAATATGATATCAGTTATGACCTTAATGGAAATATTACAGCATTAAAGAGAAATAGCGGCAGTTTAATTGACAACTTGACCTATGCTTATGAAGACAGCGGTGTAAGCAATAAACTAAGCTCTGTAACTGATGCCAGCGGCAGTTCAGGTTTTAGTGATGTAACAGGAGTGGATTATGCTTATGATGATAATGGAAATTTAACCAGAGATGATAACAAAAATATTTCATCCATATCATATAATTTCTTAAATTTACCACAGACGATAACAAAGTCCGGAAGTTCTTTAACATATTATTATACTGCAACAGGAGAAAAAGTTTGCAAGCAGGTGGGATCAAGCAAACGTTACTATGCAGGTGGTTTAGAATACGATAATAATAAAAACCTTGTGTTAATTCATCATCCTGAAGGGGTTGTAGAGAAAAGTGGTTCTACCTTTTCTTATGAATATTTTATAAAGGACCATCTTGGAAATACTCGCATTGCATTCCGACCTAATGGAGCGAGTAAGACTTTAACGCAACGTATGGTTTATTATCCATTTGGGCATACTGCAGAACAGTATAGCTCTAACTCTAACCAATACAAATATAATGGTAAAGAGTTACAAAGTGATTTAGGATTGGATTGGTATGATTACGGGGCCAGGTTTTATGATGCGCAGATTGGGAGGTGGCAAGTTCAAGATCCCCTAGCTGAAAAATACTTTTGGACAACACCTTATAGTTATGTTGAAAGTAATCCAATAGCATTTATTGACCCTAATGGTGAATTTAAAACTAGATTTGGAGCATGGTTTTATAAAACCACTCATGGTGGTGGAGAAATAAAGAAAGACGAAGGGGGAGAGTATTATGTAACCAATGAAGATTCGGAAAAAGTATTTGGTTGGGGTGGAAGAAGTGAAGGGAAAAATCTAAAACTCGAGGCACAAATAGATGCATGGTACTCTAATTGGAGATGGAAGAACACATTAAAGGAAGCTGGGATAGAATTTACAGAAACAGATGATATTAATGAAGCTCGTATGGGCATGCTAAAAACAGCAACAACATTGCTGTTACCTAATATGCTAAAGGCTACTACTATTACTTCAAACTCAACAAAAACTGTAGTTAACTCTGTAGATGATGCTGTAAAAAGTGCTAAGTCATGGTTAGGAAAGGGTTATAAACCAATTACAAATAAAGCTGGAGATAAAATTTTTATATCTAAAGATGGATTAAGAAAAATGAGAATTGATTTTAAGAATGCTCATGGAGATAGCCCTCATATACATTTAGAAGTTTTTAAAAATGGAAAATGGAAAGATGCTCTTCCTGGCACACATAGAATATACCCTAAGAAAAATTAGATATGGAATTTAAAATATTGGAAATAGAATACAATGGTTTACTCTTTAAAATAGAGGAAGATTATCCTGAGGTTGGAGTATATTTATATGTATACAAGAATGGTAAATGTGTGAGTGATTATTTGCAAAATGATATTCATACTTGTAAAGAGATCGCTTTAGAGAAATATCAAGTCCCACTTGAAAAATGGAATTAACTAACGAAAACAAGAGCCATGGGAAACTGTGGCTTTTGTTGTTTTTATAAGGCAGCAATATTCTTTAGTTTAATAGATTTAATCAAACCATCAATAACAGAGAGGATATGCCCCTTATCTTCTTTATCCATTTTTTGTATCTCGCTAAGGCGCTTAAGCATATCGGGGTCTTTAAATACATCGGGCCTGTTCCACTTCTCCAAGTAAATAACCAACGGTAGTATTTAATGTAACTGCAATTTTTTTGGCTGCATCAATGGAGGGAACCATCTCATCGCGTTCATACCTGCCAATAACAGAAGTTGAAGTACTTAATGCTTTTGCCAGTTCAGCCTGTGACATTTTACTTGCTTTGCGCAAAGCTGCTATTTTTTTACCAAATGTATCCAGCTCGCACTGACAGAAAATTAACTATGAAAAGAGCTCGCATGCAACTATAGCGTAAAGCCCGATCCCAATGAAATCGGGACACGCCCAAATAAAAAATAAAAGTTCCGCTAACGTTGCGATTCAGATCGTTCTGTTCCATCCGCTTAAATAAATGAATCGCCAAAACAAAAGTTACCTTATTTGGTAACTTTTATTATCTTTGCAACGTATGAGAATAATAAAAGAGAAAACTCTTACGGATCATTGTCGGTTAAATAAATACAAAAAGGCCGAAGAATATTTAAAAGCCTGGGTTTATGAAGTAAAATTTTCAGCCTGGGACAATGCCAGTGAACTTAAAGCAAAATACGGTAATGCCAGCATATTAAGTTCAAAAAGAGTCGTATTTAACATAAAAGGGAATGATTATCGCTTAATTGTTGATATTGAATACAAACTCAAAATTGTTTTTATTGTGTGGTTTGGCACACATAAAGAATATGAAAAAATTGACGCTAAAACAGTAAGTTATGAAAACTAAAATATTAAAAACAGAACAGGAATATAATGAAGCTTGTGAAAGGATTTACAGCTTTATCAATAGTTCAGCTAATGCCATAGAACCCAATACCCCTAAAGGTGAGGAATTGGAGCTCTTATCATTGCTTGTTGAAAAATATGAGCAGGAACATTACCGAATGGAAGCACCTGGCCCCATAGAGGCTATAAAATTCAGAATGGAACAAATGAACTTAAAGCAAGCTGATATAGCACCCCTTTTTGGAGGAAAAACAAGAGTATCCGAGGTACTGAACGGGAAAAGGCCCTTAACACTAAAGATGATCACTTTGCTGAACAGATATTTGGGAATCCCTTTGGAGTCATTAATGAGTGGAAACAAAGAAGTCAAGCTGGAAGATGAAATGAAAGAAAAGCTTCTGAAAATTTCTTCAATCCGTGATTTTTTAAGTGGAAACAGAGCAGCTATAATATAATTTCACCTGTTTGTCAGCAATTATTATGAATTTTACAGAAATAAACTTAGGTACTATGCGCAAATTCGTTTTCATTATATTAATCTTACTCCCAATCATCTCTAGTGCCAAGGATTTTATCTTAAAAGGGAAAGTCCAGGCATGGAATGATCAGAAAGTATATTTACTTAGTTATTACGGAGATAAGATTAACCTGATAGATTCTACAAATACAAATAGTAAGGGAGAATTTCAGATCAATATAAAAAAAGAATTACCTGCCGGCTTATACCGGATAGCATTTACCGATAAAAAACATTTTGAGCTGATCTTCAATAAAGAGAACATTGAAATTCTAACTCACATTTCAGACCCTTTCAATCATTTGATGATAATCCAATCCAAAGAAAATGATATTTACCATGATTATATTAAGAAAAGAAATTACGACCAGTACAGGATCGAATTGCTGCAACCTGTAATGGCCTATTATCCTTTGGATGATCATTTTTATCCCGTCTTATTAAAAGAGTATAATAATATTCAGGACTCATTGAGTTTATACATAAATAATATCATAAAAGAAGAAAGAGGAACTTTAGCTGCTAAACTAATAGAAACAGACCGCCGTCCGAAACTGGACCCCCAAATGACCCAGGCCCAGCAAAAAGAGTATGCAAAAAAACATTTCTTCGATAACAAACGGTTCAATGATACCAGCTTACTGCATACAAATGTCATAACTAAAAATATTCTTTCGTACTTATCTCTATTTCAAAACAATAAAATGAGTAAGGATGAGGTGGAAGCATCTTTTATTAAAGCTGTGGATAAGATACTTCCTGCTATGCAATCCAATAAAACCATATATGAATATGTGGTGGAGTATTTAATAGGGGGCTTTGAACAATTCGGATTCAGCAAAGTCATTACACACCTGGCTTCTAAAATGGAAGCAGTTGAAGATTGTGAAAATGAAGAGTTAAAGCACCGTATTGAAACTTTAAAGAAATTATCGAAAGGAAATACAGCACCGGATATAGAGATAAACGGGAAAAAACTATCAGCAATCGAAAAAGACCTCACCCTGGTGGTTTTTTATGCAAGCTGGTGTTCATTATGTAATGAACTTTTACCCCAGATACATGAGATTTATAAAGATAGAAAAGATGAACTGGAGGTTTATGCTGTTTCTATTGATACTTCCCGTACCGAATACAATCATTATATTAAAAAGTACAATTACCCTTGGATCGAAGTATGTGATTTTAAAGGATGGGACACCAAGGCAGCTTTGGATTATGGAATTTATGTAACGCCAAATCTGTTTCTGCTTGACAATAAGAAAAGGGTATTGGGCCGGCCAACAGATATTATTGATCTTGATATTTTGTTAAGCAAATAAATCTATTCAGGCAATCCTTCAGCAAGCAAATCGATAATATGTTTTACTTTGATAGAAAGCTTGTGTTTCTTAATATAGCTTTCAATATTCATTAAACAACTGTAATCGGTAGAAACAATATATTCAGCTTGAGTAGCAATCGCATGATCAACTTTTTGCTGAGTCATTGCAGTGGAAATAGGTTCATGTTTAATTGAAAAGGCATGTCCGAAACCACAACAAGTGTCACTATCATGCATTTCGGTTAAGTTCAAACCTTTTACTTTATTCAACAACATTCTGGGTTCATCTTTTATATCGATGATACTGGTAGCAGAACAGGAATCATGATAGGTAACATTTGCTTCAAAAGTACAACCCAAATCAGTTACTTTTAATTCTTTTACCAGAAACTCAGTAAATTCAAACAGATTCTTTTGCAGTTGACGAAACTCAATATGCATGGAAGTATTATAAAACAATTCAGGATAATATTTTCTTACCATTCCGACACAGGATGCGGAGGGACCAACGATTGGCCGGTTATTTGGAAAATCATTGATAAATTTTTCACCCAGCATTTTTGCTTCATCCCAATATCCGTTTTTAAAAGCGGTTTGTCCGCAACAAGTCTGATTGGTATTATAATGAATTTCATGTCCAAGTTTTTCCAGGATTTTCACCATATTGAAAGCCGTTTGAGGAAAATACTGATCAATTAAACAGGGAACAAAGATATCAATGGTCATTTTATGAAAAGCTTATTCGTTAAATCTAATATTAAAACCTAAATTCTCCATTTCCTTCCAGAAATCAGGGAATGATTTAATCACTACATCGGGGTCATCAATTTTTAGTTGTTCAGCTTTTAAGACCAATGGAGCAATTGACATGGCCATACGATGATCTTCATAGGATAAAAACAAATGATCAGGTTTGTTAATCTCAACTTCTTTTTCTTTCTTAAGAAAATACTCGTCATTTTCTTCAGTGAGGCTAAAACCAAATATTTTGAATTCATCATTCATTTTTGCAATGCGGTCCGTTTCCTTGATTCGAAGGCTTTGTAAACCTTGCAAACGCCCTTCTATTCCCAAGCCGACACAAGTGGCTAAAACGGCTTGCGCCAGATCGGGGCAATCCACGAAATCGAATTCAAGAAAATCAACCAAGTCATTGGTTTTCATAAGCTTTAAGCCTTCATTTGTAAATTCTGAAAGAACACCTAGTTTTTCGAATATTTTGCTCACAACTTTATCGCCCTGAATACTATCATTTTTTAATTTCGGGATCAATACTTCTGCTTTCTCACTCAATGCTACCAATTCATAAATATATGAAGCAGCTGACCAATCCGGGCTAACAAAAAATTCATTATTTGAAAACTTCTGAGGGGGAACAATGATTTCTCTTTCGGAGTATACAGCATAAATTCCAAAATTCTTTAACATCGAAAGTGTCATCAATACATATGGACGTGAAATAAAATTCCCTTCAAGATTCAGCTTTAATCCGTATTCCAGTGTTGGGGCAATCATTAATAAAGCTGAAATATATTGGCTACTGATACTTGCATCCAATTGAATATGCCCTCCCTTCAAATCTTTCCCATGAATTAAAAGAGGTGGGAAACCCGAATTTTCGGCATACTCTATTTCAGCACCGATTTGATTTAATGCATCTACCAGAGCTTTTACAGGGCGTTCTTTCATACGATCACATCCGGTAAGGAACCATTTTCCAGGAAGTATGGATAAATAAGCAGTAAGAAAACGCATGGCAGTGCCCGCATTATTTACATCCACCACCATAGGCAAACCCGATGCTCCACAAGTATCAATCATTCTGAGGCATCTGTTTAACTGACGGGTGTCTTCAGCATCAGACAAGTTTTTTACTTTTATATTTTGTCCGTTTAAAGCTTTTAATATTAAAGCTCTGTTACTTTCACTTTTTGAATAAGGCAATCTGAATGCCCCTTTTAATACTTTTGTATTGCTTTTTATTTCAACCGTTTTTCCCATACTTCTAATCTCTATCTATAAAAGCTTGTAAGCATTCAGCTATTTCTTTCTTACTACAAAACTGATCAATCACTCCAGCTCCAATTTCTTTCAATAGGGTAAAATTAATTCCCTGATTCGTATTCTTTTTATCTTGCATCATAAAGTTTAACAAACCTTCAAAATCTTCCTGTTTAAATTTTCGGATTGAAAAGACAGATTGTAAATACTTCTTTATTTTATCAGCCTCAGTTTCATCAAATCCCAGCTTCTTTGCAGATAAGTCCAGTTCCATCATCATGCCCAAAGCAACGGCCTCACCATGCAATAATGGGATATCATGATTTTCCATAGAAAAGGATTCAAAGGCATGTCCGGCAGTATGTCCAAAATTCAACAGTTTCCTAATTCCTTTTTCATTCGGGTCTTCATCTACGATTTTACTTTTTATTTTTACAGATTCATCGATATAATTTGGCCAGTCTACATTAAAGAAATCCTGTATTTCTGATAACTGGTCATAATAATCTGCATTAGAAATAAGGCCATGTTTGATCATTTCAGCAAAGCCGGATTTTAATTGACGTATTTCCAGGGATTCAAAAAATACAGGGTTTACAAAAACAGCCTGGGGATCTACAAAAATACCAATATGATTCTTGAATGAGCGATAATCTATCCCGGTTTTTCCACCCACAGAAGCATCTACCGCAGCAAGTAATGTAGTCGGCACATTTATAAAATGAAATCCTCTTTTATAAACGGAAGCTGCAAAACCACCCATATCTCCTATTACGCCACCACCTAAATTAATTAGTAAAGACTGACGGTTGGCATTATAAGCAAGAAACTGATTCCAGATCACCTGACAGGTTTTCAATATTTTATGATCTTCGCCCGACTGAATTTTAATCACTACAGGTTCATAAGAATGAATAAAAGGATTCAATATGGGTAAACAGTATTTCTCGGTATTTTCATCAACAAGTATAAATATCTTCTGATACCTGCGTTCTTCCAAAAATTTCAACAATTCTCCAAACGACTGGCTCTCATAAACAACTGGATGCATTCCCATAATCAGTGGTAATAATTTTTTACGTTTTTACAAAAGTAAAGAAAATAAGCTTACAGATTTTCTCAATAAACTATCGGATTAAAGTTTTGATAGTATACATGTGGTACTTAAGAATGATACGGATTAAACAGATCATCTCAGATAAGTCTGCTTTGAGTGAATTACTCCAATGCAGCCATTAGCAAGCTAATTTCTTTATAAGGGAGATTATACATTTCTCCGATCATTTTGTTTGTTACGGTACCATTCAGCATATAACACCCCTTTCTGAATCCGGGTTTGCTTTTCAAAAATGCTTCTACTCCACCTAATTCACCGATTTTTAATAATGCAGGTGTCAGAAAATTACTTAAGGCATAGGATGCAGTACTTGGAACACGGGAAGCAACATTTGGTACACAGTAATGAGAAACACCGTATTTTTTAAATACCGGATCTTTGTGTGTTGTTGGACGGGAAGTTTCGATACAGCCCCCCTGATCAATACTTACATCCAGAATGATTGAACCTTCTTTCATGGTTTTCACCATATCTTCATTAATGATCTGAGGAACGATACCATCTTCTGAATATACAGCACCAATCACAACATCAGCATTCTTTAATTCTTTGATCAGGAACCGAGGTTGAATAATAGAAGTAAAGATCCGGTTATTAAGAATGTTTTGAAGCCTTTCCAATTTATAGATAGAATTATCAAAAACCTTAACCATAGCCCCCATCCCCAGTGCAGCACGTGCTGCATTCTCAGCTACATTTCCGGCTCCGATAATCACAACTTCAGTTGGTTTAATTCCGGGAAAGCCTCCCATCATTTTTCCCTTTCCATATGTCGGATTACTTAAATAATCAGCAGCAATTATAATAGCCATATTCCCCACGATCTTACTCATGGATCGGTAAACCGGAAAAGCTCCGGATTTATCCTGAATTTTTTCAAATGCCAACGCTGTAGCCCTTCGAGCCAGTAATTCCTTAAAATACTTTCCCTGTTGGTTGGCAACATTCAATGCGGAAAATATCACCTGACGCTTTCTGACCATTTTAAGTTCATCAAGACAAAGGGGATTGACTTTTATGATCATATCAGCCTGAAATACTTCTGCAGGCTGTGCTACTATTTCAGCTCCGGCTTCACTATATTCAAGGTCTTTAAAGCGTGCTGCCTCTCCGGCAGATTCCTCAAGAATCACACGATGACCCTGTTCAACCAATAATTCCACTGCAGAAGGAACCAAACATACTCTGTTTTCAATATCCCTGTTTTCTTTCGGAATCCCAATGCTAATCGACTTCTTTTTTGATTGAACCTCCAGCATTTCTTCCTGAGGCAATAATTCCTCGGAAGATGAAAACTTAATAAATCCACCTTGTTCGTTCATAAGCTAAACTTTAATAACTCACTATTCTGTTTCCTGTTTCCAGATCTTCTTCAATATGAATGTATACGACATTTTCAGGTAAAAGTTCCTCAATCAATTCAGGCCATTCCATAAAGCAATAATTTCCGCTGTATAAATAGTCTTCATAGCCAATATCCATAACTTCTTCCACTTTCTTTATCCTGTAAAAATCAAAATGAAATACAGAATTCCCCGATTCTGTAAAATATTCATTCACGATTGAGAAAGTAGGGCTGTTCACCGTATCCTTCACTTTTAAATCGGCACAAACAGCTTTGATCAAAGTTGTTTTACCTGCCCCCATACTACCTTTAAATGCAAATAATCTTTTATCGGCATGAGCTTCAACAATCGTATTTGCTATTTGAGGTAATTCTTCTAAACTTTTACAAATTATCTTATTCATTCTTTATTTTGCTTTTAATGAAATAAATGGAATCAATAATTCTTCCATAGAAATTCCACCGTGTTGAAATGTATTTTTATAAAAATTAACGTAATAATTGTATTTATTCGGATATACAAAGAAATCATTATTTCCGGCAAAGACGTAAGTCGTACTTACATTTTCCTTTGGCAACCTTCCTTTAGTCGGCTTTTGAATACTAAAGGCTTCTTTATTATCATAATTTAAGCTTCTTCCGAACTTATATCGCAGGTTTGCATTTGTATCCCGATCTCCTATGATCTTAATTGCATTATTTACCTGCACGGATCCATGGTCGGTTGTAATCAAGAGATTTACTTTTTGTCTCGCCAAAAACCTGATAAAATCAAAAATAGATGAATGCTTAAACCAGGATACCATGAGAGAACGGTAAGCCGCTTCATTATCTGCCAATTCACGGATAATTTCCATATCCGTACGTGCATGTGAAAGCATATCCACAAAGTTATATACGATCGCATTGAATTTATATTTCATCAGGTTTGGAAGCATCTCAATTAACTTTCGCCCACTGTTTAAATTCAATACTTTGTGATACTTATATTTATAATCTCTTCCGAATCTTTTCAGGAATTCACCTAATAATTCGGGTTCATATTGATTTTTTGTCCCTTCGGCCGACTCGCTTTTCCAGTATTTTGGATATTTCTGTTGAATATCTGCAGGCATTAAGCCTGAAAATAAAGCGTTTCTTGCATATTGAGTTGTGGAAGGCAGAATACTATAATAGATTTCTTCATTTTCAATTCTGTAGTATTCTTCAATAATCGGCTGTATTGCCTTCCATTGATCATACCTCAGATTATCGATTACAAGTAAAAACAGCTTATCACTATTATCAAGCTTTGGCAATACCTTTTTCTTCAAAAGAGTATGTGATAAAACAGGTACATCAAAAGAGTTTCCCTGTATCCAGTCAAGATAGTTTTTCTCAACAAACCTTGTAAAAACCTTATTCGCTTCATTTTTTTGCATTTTAAGGACCTGCATCATTCCACTATCTTTGGTTTCTACAATTTCAAGTTCCCAGTGTACTAATTTCTTATAGACATTAATCCATTCATCAAAGCTTAAAGAGTTATTAATCTCCATTCCGATATTCCGAAATTCAATTTGATAAGCATGGGTCGATTTTTCACTTACAAGTTTTTTATTCTCAAGATTCTTTTTAATGGATAACAGAATTTGATTAGGATTTACCGGTTTGATAAGATAATCGGATATTTTGGACCCGATAGCATTTTCCATAATTGATTCTTCTTCACTTTTAGTGATCATAACCACAGGCAGATTAGGAAGCAAACGCTTAATTTCTCCCAGCACCTCTAATCCTGACATACCCGGCATCATTTCATCCAGGAAGATAATATCATACACTTTATCCCGAATCATCTCCAGGGCCTCGGAACCATTATTACAGGTTTCCACATTATAGCCTTTTTGCTCAAGGAACATAATCTGAGACTTCAAGTGTTCTATTTCATCGTCTACCCAAAGAATTTCTGCCATTTGAATACTAATATAAATACCGCCGGTTACTTTTGACAGCACAAAAAAAAATTGTAATATTGATAGAGTTTATATAAAAATAAGAAACCCTATTCAAAATTAGTATTTAATTGAGTATTTCATCAGCGAATAAAAGAAAAATATTTAATGATCCTGTTTATGGCTTCATTACAATTCCCAATGAATTATTATTCAACATCATTGAACATCCCTATTTTCAAAGACTGCGAAGAATTCGACAATTAGGTTTATCTCATCTTGTATATCCGGGAGCATTACATACCCGGTTTCATCACTCAATGGGAGCCATGTATTTAATGAGGCAAGCTATAAACGTATTAAAAGATAAAGGGAATGAAATATCTGACGAAGAATCGCTGGGAGCTTTGATTGCTATTTTACTGCATGATATCGGGCATGGGCCTTATTCTCATACACTGGAACATTCCATAGTGAATGGTGTAACCCATGAGGATATTTCGGAAATCTATATGGATAAATTGAATAATATATTTAATGGAGAACTTGAGCTGGGCCTTGAAATATTCAGAGATCAATATCCAAAAAAGTTTTTACATAAACTGGTTGCCAGTCAGCTGGACATGGACCGGCTCGATTATTTAAAACGGGACAGTTTTTTTACCGGAGTATCTGAAGGTATTGTAAGTGCCGAACGGATCATTAAAATGCTATTGGTTGTTAATGATGAACTGGCAATTGAAGCCAAAGGCATCTATTCTATTGAAAAATTTTTAATCGCAAGAAGATTGATGTACTGGCAGGTTTATCTGCACAAAACAGTGATTGCTGCCGAATACATGTTGATGAAAGTTCTGAAAAGAGCAAAACAACTTGCCAAACGAGGTGTTGAATTGTTTGCAACCACTGCTTTTAAAACATTTCTGTATAACGACTATAATAAATCCGATTTTATGAATAATACAGAAATTTTGGCAATGTATTCCCAACTGGATGACTTTGATATTCTGACTTCCTTAAAAGAATGGACAAATCACCCGGATAAAGTATTATCATACTTAAGTCATTGTATTGTTAATAGAAGGTTATTCAGAATAGAAATACAACCGGATGAATTTTGTCCCGATAAAATAGATCAGTTAAAAAGGGAAGCTAAAAAGGAATTTGGAGTTAAAGAAGAGGACCTGGATTACCTCATTTTTACTGATGCTACTTCAAACTATGCTTATAATCCGCAAAGTGAAAGAATTAACATACTGTACAAGGATGGCAGCATTAAAGATATAGGAGAAGCTTCCGATCAATTAAACATTTCGGTATTATCAAAACCCGTGACCAAGTATTTCCTGTGTTATCCAAAGGTATTACAACCTGATTAATATTTTTAATTCAGGAAATAGTATATAAGATGAATTGTAAGTCAAGGCAGGTCAATTTCATAACTTCTTTTTAAACCAGAAATTTTAGTTTAATTATGGAAGATTTCATTCTATGTTGTAAATTTGTTTTTTTGATAAGCAAAAACATTTATTTCAAATAATTTTATAGAAGATGACAACACAACCTCCATTTGACGTATTAAAACCCGCTATTTATGATGTAACTCAAATTCAGGAACTACTTCCCCACCGTCCTCCATTCTTATTTGTAGATAAGATTATTGATATGGATGCAGAGCATGTTGTTGGTGTAAAAAATGTTACTATGAACGAAAGCTTTTTTGTTGGACATTTTCCTGGAGAACCTGTATTTCCGGGTGTCATACAAATTGAAGCAATGGCACAGACCGGTGGCATTCTGGCTTTAAGTTCGGTAGATAACCCTAAGGATTATATTACATTATTTGCTAAAATAGACAAGGTTAAGTTCCGTAACAAAGTTGTACCCGGAGATACCATCGTATTTTCATTAAAACTATTATCACCCATTCGAAGAGGTATTGTTAATATGTCAGGAACTGCTTATGTAGGTAATGAAATTGTTCTTGAAGCTGAAATGATGGCTATTCTTACGAAGAAAGACCAATAAGAATTTATTATACATATAACACTGAAGAGTATCTCTGATCATCTATTTGAACCGGGCAACACTTAAAGTTTATTAAATAAAGATTTAATTAAATTTGTAAAAATTTTTTAAAAATAAATTATGGCAACAACAGCTGATTTTAAGAACGGGCTTGTGATAGAACATAATGGTGAATTGTTTACCATTGTTGAGTTTCAACATGTGAAACCTGGGAAAGGCCCTGCTTTCGTAAGAACAAAACTTAAAAATTTAAAAACAGGAAAGGTATTACCAAATACATTTACTGCCGGTGTAAAAATCAATACGCAACGTGTAGAAAGAAGAGCATATCAATATTTATATAATGATGGTGACGATTATCATTTCATGAATAATGAAACTTATGAGCAAATCTTCATTGATAAGAACTTTGTTCCCGCTCCGGATTTATTAAAAGAAGGCCAGAATGTAGAAATTCTTACTCATGCCGAAACAGAAACTGTTTTAACATGTGACATGCCTGCTTACGTTGAACTGGAAGTTACGTATACCGAACCAGGAGAAAAAGGAAATACTGCGACCAATACATTTAAAGATGCCACTGTTGAAACAGGAGGTACCGTAAAAGTTCCTCTATTTATAAATACGGGAGACAGAATTAAAGTGGATACCAGGTCTCATGAGTATTCGGAAAGAGTTAAATAATTTTTTTTTGCTTCAGGCCTCAAGCTACAGGCTTCAAGCAGCGCAAAAAATAAAAGTAAACTGGGAGGGATTAACTTCCGGTTTTTTTATACTAAATCAAAAACTTTTTTTCAAATAACTTATTGCTTACAGTCTAATGCCTATAGACTATAGCATACAGCTTTTAGCCTATAGCCAAAACTTTAAATAATTATCCTTTGAATCCAATTACAAAAACCCGATTTTTGCATAATCAATTCAAAAAATTTTAATCATGAACGTTTTAATTATTGGTTCAGGTGGACGTGAACATGCCATTGCCTGGAAAGTGAGTCAAAGTCCGAAATTATCAAAACTTTTTATTGCCCCCGGAAATGCAGGAACAAGAGAAGTAGGTACCAATCTGAATATTGGAGTTTCTGATTTTGAAGGAATAAAAAAGGCCGTTCTTGAAAATCAAATTGAATTAGTTGTTGTAGGCCCTGAAGTTCCGTTGGTAGAAGGGATCCATGATTTCTTTTTAGCTGATGAACAACTTAAAGATGTAGGAGTAATTGGGCCTGTAAAAGCTGCAGCCATGCTTGAAGGAAGTAAAAATTTTGCCAAAGAATTTATGGGAAAATATAACATTCCAACTGCAGCCTATAAAACCTTTACCAATGAGAGCTTAGCCGAAGGGATAGCATTTTTAAAAACATTAATCCCCCCTTATGTACTAAAGGCTGACGGTTTAGCGGCAGGTAAAGGAGTAATCATTTCCGAATCTTTTGAAGAAGCCAGTACTGAATTAAGGGAGATGCTTGGATCTCAAAAATTTGGAGATGCCTCTGCAAAAGTTGTGATCGAAGAATTTTTGGATGGCATCGAACTCTCAGTTTTCGTAATTACTGATGGAAAATCATACAAAATCCTACCGGTTGCTAAAGATTATAAACGCATAGGAGAAGGAGATACTGGTTTAAATACCGGAGGCATGGGAAGCATTTCTCATGTTCCTTTTGCAGATGATGCCTTTATGCAAAAGATAGAAGACATGGTTATCAAACCTACCATTGATGGGTTAAATGCCGAAGGGATGAATTATAAAGGTTTTATTTTCTTTGGATTAATAAAAGTAAACGATATCCCTTATGTAATTGAATACAATGCCCGTATGGGAGATCCGGAAACCGAATCCGTAATTCCAAGGGTAAAGAATGACTTTCTGGAAATACTTATAGCCACTGCTGAAAACAGATTGGAAGAATGCAGCATTGAAATAGATGAAAGACAAAGTGTTTCAATTATGTTAGTATCTGGCGGTTATCCCGGAAGTTATCCGAAAGGTAAAATAATAACTGGATTTGATCAGGCAGGTGATAGTATTTTATTCCATGCAGGAACCACCCTAAATGAAAACGGAGAAATTGTTACTTCCGGTGGCCGTGTTATTGCCATTACATCTTATGGCGAAGACATGGAAGAAGCCCTGAAAAAATCTTATGCAGTAGCAGAAAAAATAAAATTTGAAGGAAAATATTATCGTAAAGACTTAGGTCAGGATTTGAAAAAATACATTTAAAGGCCAGGAGGTATTGATGATCATCCGTTTCTTTAAGCAAAACTATATTAGCCAGTATTTATTATTCACAATCCTAGCTATAGTTCTTTGGATTCCATCATTTACTGAACCGCCTTATATTGCAGCACAAGATGCCAGTGGCCCTTTGTATAACCTGCTAATAGGGTTTACAACCCATAAACTGATTTGGATTATTTTTGCATTTGCTTGTTTATATATCCAATCTTTTTTACTGAATGGAATTTTAATTTATCATGAAATTATTCCTAAAACCAGTTTTTTAGGCGGATTTTTGTTTTTTATCCTCTCAAGTTCACTCATTGAATTTCAATATTTTCATCCGGCATTAATCGGACAATTTTTCATTATAATCTCCATACATAATTTAAATAAGATGTATGGGAAAGATTATTTTATGCCCGATACATTTAAAACAGGTTTTCTGATCGGTCTAGCATCTTTATTCTATTTCCCTTTTATAATATATCTATTATTAATTTGGGCAAGTTTATTGCTATTCCGGGTAAGCCGGATCAGGCCATGGATAGTACCTGTTTTTAGTTTCGCTACTCCTTACCTGTTTCTGTTTACCTATTATTTCTGGTTTGACAAGCTCTATATTTTTGAAGGTTATGTAAAACAATTACAGCTAAACTTTCAAAATATCTGGCTGTTAAAAAGTGAGTTGTCTATTTACCAAAGCCTGGCTTATGTTTTCTTATTTCTTATTTCCTATTTGTTTCTTTTTGGGAAAATTTCAGAAAACAGCATCATAGTCAGAAAAAAAATTTATATGATATCCAATATGTTTTTGATCAGCATACTGGGATTTTTCTTTTTTAATGAATCTTTAAATGAATTTATCGGATTCATCATTCCTTTTTCAGCTATTATTGCAATATACTTTAACAGTTTAAAAAAACTTTTCTGGATAAATTTATTTTTTTCTCTTTTATTGCTTTGTACCTATTTTAATGCTTATAATCATGCTTTCCATTGGATTTAGCAAAAATAAACTCGAAGCGGGATGTGATGAAGCCGGAAGGGGTTGCTTAGCCGGACCCGTTTTTGCAGCTGCCGTTATTTTACCCAAAAACTTTCAGAATAATTTGCTTAATGACTCCAAACAAATCAATGAAAAAAACAGATATCTGCTAAGAGAGACTATTGAAAAGGAAGCTTTGGCCTGGGCTGTAGCTGAAGTGGATAATCATAAAATAGATGAAATCAATATTTTAAATGCTTCTTATCTGGCAATGCACAGGGCTATTGATAAGCTGAATATAAAACCTGAATTATTATTGATAGATGGAAACCGGTTTAATACTTATGAAGGAATACCTCATCAATGCATTATTAAGGGGGATGGCAAATTTGCCTCTATAGCAGCTGCATCAATATTAGCAAAAACCTATCGTGATGACTATATGAAAAAAATTGCAATAGAATTTCCTGATTATCATTGGGAAAACAATAAAGGTTATCCCACAAAAAAGCATAAAACAGCCATTAAAGAATTCGGGATTTGTAAATATCACCGTAAAACGTTCCGCATGTCGGAACAATTAAAGATTGGTTTTTAAGGGAAGCAATCCCATTATTTCTATGAAGAAAGGATTGCTTCCCATAGCCGTATTGTTTCTTATTGTTCTACAGAAATAAAAGCCTTTAATCATCCTAATCACTGCAGCCTGTAAACCCTCCATGTCATCCTGTCCTGAAACTTCGCGATGATTTGTCGAGACCCTATGTTTGTAAAGCACAAGCCAAAGAGATTAAGTAAATTAGTATTTGAAAAAAACAACTTAAAATCCATGACTTATGCACTTACAAGAT
>JANQLW010000048.1 GCA_028280405.1 Bacteroidales bacterium | reverse complement strand
TCTCAAAATGTAGAAAAGAAAAAAAGAAAGGAAAGCTTACACCTATGATGATCCTAAGCAAAATTCCCTTAAATTGACGGCTATGGGATGGCTTCCCTTGTGTTACTTCTTAATATCCAATCTTTTTTCTGGGTTCATTCTTTTTTTGAATCATTTGTTTTAAGGTTTTAAACACTATGGCAAAATTTTCGTCATATTTCTTTTCCAGTTTCTCAATCTTATCTGAGAGCTCTTTATGTGAATGCATATAATGTCTTAATTGAACAAATGCTCGCATAATAGATATATTAACCTGGATAGCTCGTTCACTTCGTAATATAGCTGATAGCATGGCTACACCTTGTTCTGTGAAGGCAAAAGGATTTACAGATGAATGCTTCATCTTATTTAACCGGTCACAATTTGTGACCAGTTTACTTTTTTCCTCATTTGAAATTTCGAACATGAAATCTGAAGGAAAACGAGTAATATTTCTCTTTACAGATTGCTTTAATACTTTGGTTTGTACACCATATAGCTGTGCCAGATCATAATCCAGCATAACCTTATATCCTCTAATTTCATAAATTAAAGATTCATAGTTGGGTATTAATTGATTGTTCATAAGTAATATTTTTGTTTAAGGTCACATTTTGCGACCTTAAACTTATATATCTATTAATACCAGTAATTTAAAATTGTCCTCTACTTCCCTTTAGCTAAATCCAGGATTTTTGTCACAGTCTTCCAGTTTCTTGAGGTGGCCGGAGTCTTTAGATTTTTCTCAAAAAATGTATTACTGATTTTCGTTAGGTGATATTTGCCTTCACAATAAATAAATACTTCTTTTTCCATTTTCTCTTCAAGAACTTGGATATTACATTTGGGATAATCAAAAATAATATTTCCACTTTGAATATAAGTAATGATGTTCTTAAGCCCAATTGAGGATAGGACTGTTTTCAAATCATCCATTTTGATGATTCTTTTTCCTCCAACATTGATTCCCCGAAGTAACGCAATATATCGTTCCATATATTGCAAGATAAATATCTTTAGATAAAATTCATTCCAAAGACTTGGGCAAAATTCTTTTGAAGCTTCATTTTTACTTCTTCAAAATTTACTTCTTTACCTAATTCCTTTTGCATAGAGGTTACTGTTTTATCTGTGAATCCACAGGGATTGATATAACTATAATAATTAAGGTCGGTGTTTACATTGAAAGCAAAACCGTGCATGGTCACATATCTACTGGCTTTTACACCGATTGCGCAAATTTTTCGGGCATCGGGGCTATGGGTATCCAACCAAACTCCTGTAGCTCCTTCCATTCTTTCAGATTCAATACTGTATTCTTTCAATGTGTTTATGATCACCTCTTCCATGAACCGGATATATTGCTTAACCCCTATCTCAAATTGCTCCAGGTCAATAATCGGGTAACCGACAACTTGTTGCGGGCCGTGAAAAGTAATATCTCCTCCCCTGTTTATCTTATAGAATTCTATACCTTTCTGAGCAAGAAAAGCTTCGTTCATTAATAAGTTGGATTCAGAGCCGCTCTTTCCTAAAGTGAAAACAGGATTATGCTCACAGAATAATAAATATCCATTGGGAGATTTACCATTCCTTTTAGCATCCAGTAGTTCTTTAAATAACACTTCCTGATAATCCCAGGCTTCCTGATACCCTATTTTTCCTAAATTTTTATATGTAATATTTCTAATCATTACTATTAATCACTAATCAATAAAAAATAATCAATTACTTAATGTGTTTTTCCGCATGATAAGAGGAACGAACCAACGGGCTGCTTTCTACATGTGTAAATCCTTTTTCCAGTCCAATAATTTCATATTCTTTAAAAACATCAGGATGAACATATTCTTTTACTTCCAGATGGTCTTTTGTTGGTTGAAGATACTGTCCAATGGTAAATACCTTGCATCCCACTGCCAGTAAATCATCCATTGTTTTTAGAATTTCTTCACGAGTTTCTCCCAAGCCAAGCATAATCCCGGATTTTGCAATCAAACCGGATTCGGCAATTTGTTTGATAACTGCCAAGCTCGTTTTATAGTTAGCAACACTTCGAATTTCCGGGGTTAGTCTTTCTACGGTTTCTAAATTATGAGAAATAACTTCAGGTTTAGCATCAATCACAATTTGTATTAATTCTTTACGGCCCTGAAAATCAGGGATAAGTGTTTCCTGGGTAGTACCCGGTGATTCCTTTTTGATTTCACGGATCGTTGCTGCCCAAATTCCCGCACCACCATCTTTCAAATCATCTCTGTCGACAGAAGTAAGAACTACATGTTTAAGCTTCATTAGTTTTACAGAATTAGCCACTCGTTTAGGTTCTTCTAAATCCACAGGAAGGGGTTTGCCTGTTTTTACAGCACAAAATTTACATGAACGTGTACAAACATCTCCTAATATCATTAAGGTGGCCGTTCCTCTTTCCCAGCAATCACACATATTGGGGCATTTACCACTGGTGCATATCGTATGAAGCTTGTGTTCATTTACGATTTCCTTTACACCTAAATATGCTTTTCCTTTTGGCACTTTTATCTTTAGCCAATCGGGCTTAACCCTTTTATTTTGATGCTTTTTGTCCATTAGCTCATTAAAAAATTTTTGCAAAATTACGGAAAAATTCGGCTTGATAAAAGAAGGGGCGACGCCCCAAAGGGCGTCGCCCCTCAATTTTTTCTTGCGGGATAAATCACTAAAAATAGTATTAATATAAAACGGATTAAGGTCATAAACTCTGACTTTCTATAAAATTATATTTGTCATGAATGCATTGTCATTCAGGGGAAATGAAAGATATTACTTATTGAAAGAAGAAAAAAAGAATATTTATTCCAATGGAAAATTATTAAGTTTGGCCTTTAAATGCACAATATTCATGTCTCTTCTATCTGAAAAAAAACACTTGCGTGAGAAAGATATGGGAATTTTTCAACAACTGTATGAAAACTATTATTCCCGGATGGTCTTATTTGCTGCATCTATTGTCTATGATAGGGAAGAAGCAGAGGATATTGTACAGGATGTGTTTCAGTATTTATGGGACAAAGCTGAAGTTATTGAAATAAAAACGAGTCTAAAAAATTACTTATTTACAGCAGTCAGGAATGGAGCTTTGAATAAAATCAGGAAACATAATATTCTCGATGTTCATGCTGAACAAATCCGCGAGGCCTGGTATCTTTCTCTTGAGATTGAACCGGATACGGATTCGGAACGGATGGAACAGATCAATAGGGAAGTAGAAAAATTTCCCAAACAAATGAAAAAAATATTTCTTCTACGTACAGAAGAGGAGAAAAGATATAAAGAAATTGCCCAGGAATTAAACATTAGCCTTAATACAGTAAAAACCCAGCTTAAAAGGGCATTTAAGCTTCTTCGGGAAAAAATTATATAATTTGAAAATTACTTTGTCACCCATTTTTTCTTTTCAATTGCCTATTACTTGATTATGAAAGGCAAAATTACCCCTATCGAATGGTCTCTTTTCAGAAAAGCTCTGACAGGAAAACTTAAACCGGAAGAACAGGCTGTTTTTACGGATTGGCTGGAAGCTAATCCTAAAAATGAAATATATTTTCGAAAAGCCCAGGCTTATTTTCAGGAGTTTGAAAAAACTGAAGAAGTCTTTGAGTCGGATTACCATGCAGCGTGGGATAGCTTTAAAGCATATACGGAAAAGAAGAACCGGACGATTCGTTTCTCCTGGCTTCGTATTGCAGCAGCAGTGGCCGGAATTTCTATTGCTTCTTATTTTCTTTTTAAACAACCTATACAACAAAATTCTTATACGATTATCGGGCAAGAAGTTTCGATTGAACCGGGAAAGCCGTTGGCAAAATTGACTTTGGATAACGGCCCGGAGATTTATCTTGATCAACAGGATACCCTCCTTACTTTGCAGGGTTTAAAAGGTAGCATCACCATTAATTCCGGGGAGTTGGCTTATACGAAGGGCAATGAAAATAAGAAATACATTCGGGTAAAGAATAAAATTGAGATTCCTCATGGAGGTGAATATGTAATTACCTTGGGGGATGGAACAAAAGTATGGTTAAACTCAGAGTCTATCCTTGAATACTTTGTTCCTTTTGATCCTGCTAAACGTGAGATTACCCTTAGTGGAGAGGCTTATTTGGAAGTGGCAAAAGATACTACCAGGCCTTTTATTGTAAACACAAAAGAAATGAACATTCGGGTACTCGGCACCCATTTTAACGTAAGTACTTACAAAGATGAGAGTCCTGTAAAAACCACATTGGTTGAAGGTTCCGTACAAATTATACCGTCTCATGGGTCTTTCAGTTCTTTAGTTCTAAAGCCCGGAGAACAGGCTTCTCTGGACGAAAATGGTCTGCGCGTGGAAAAAGTCAATACCGATCTCTATACTTCCTGGATACAGGGCTATTTTGTTTTTGAGAATGAACCTTTATCCGTCATTTTTCAAAAGCTAAGCAGATGGTACGATATTCAAGTAATGTTTACTGGCCATGATGCGGAAAAAGAACTGTTCAGCGGTAAGCTTCCTCGCTTTGAAAACTTTCAGGTTATCCTTGATATGATTTGTAAAGTGAGTAAAGCAGAAGTGGAAATGGAGGGGAAAATAGTAAGGGTGATTTAAAAAAATACTGGTTGCTGGTTGCTAGTTACTGGTTGCTGGTCAATAAAATCATAAATTTTGAGTTTAGACATATAGAATAAATATAAAAAAATAAATAGGTTGACAGAAACTGGAACCAAGCCAAGTTGCAACCAGTAACTAGCAACCAGCAACTATTATTAAAAGAAAGGAGAAGCAAAAGAAAACAAATAACACAAACTACAAGCTAAAAAAATCGGGCGGAGAGCATCTGAACCATGCTTCCCGCCCGGGATTACCGACAAAAATAATCCGATTGTTAAATTTAACATTTCAAATTTATGAAAAAAACACAGACACGCGTCTTATTTTTAGAAAAACACAAAAAATGGATTCTTATGACAAGTCATTTCTTCCTCTTTTGTTTTTTGTTTACCCTGAATGTCTCGGCTGTGAGCCTGGGGCAGAAAGTAACATTGGAGAAGAAGGATGCTTCCCTGAAAAACTGCATTATATCTATTGAAAAACAAACCCAAATGGGATTTCTTTATAATGCCCGTGAGGTGGATAAGATAAAAGGAATTACCATTTCGGTCAAGGATAGCCCTTTGAATGAGGTCCTGGATAAACTTCTTCAGCATACCGGTTTTACCTATGAAGTTGAGAATAAAGTAATCCTTCTTCTTAAAAACGAAGAAGAGCTTTTGTCTGAGATAACTATTAAGGGCAAAGTAACCGACTCAGAAGGCAAGCCCTTACCCGGTGCCACAATATTGATAAAAGGAACCTTCAAGGGTATAACCACTAATGCGGATGGAGAATATTCAATTACAGTTCCTGGATCAAAAACCGTTCTGTTTTTTTCTTTTTTGGGCTTTAAAAGCCAGGAAATTGAAGTGGGTATGCAAACCACTATTGATGTGGTCATGCAGGAAGAAGTGGCCGAATTAGGGGAGGTAATCATTATGAGTACCGGTTACCAGGAAATCCCTAAGGAAAGAGCGACAGGCTCTTTTGCTCAAGTGGACAATAAATTATTTAACCGTAGTGTGAGTACTGACATTATCACCCGCTTAAAAAATGTTGTTCCCGGTTTATTATTTGATGAAAGAAGAGGAGAAGCTCCATCATTAAATATCAGAGGAAGAAGCACCATTTTTGCAAATGCTAATCCTTTAATTGTAGTGGATGGATTCCCTTATGAAGGAGAACTATCCAACATCAACCCAAATGATATTGAAAGTGTAACTGTCCTTAAAGATGCAGCAGCAGCATCTATCTGGGGGGTAAAAGCAGGAAACGGAGTGATTGTGGTTGTAACAAAAAAAGGAATGTACAATCAACCGCTTCAGATTAATATCAATTCAAATATAACTTTTCAAAGCCGGCCGAATCTTTTTTACGAACCGAAAATAAGTTCAACAGATTTCATCGACTTTGAAATGGTTCTTTTTAATCAGGGATATTATGATGATGACTTGAATGATACGGAAATTCCGCCTGCTCTAACCCCGGTAGTGAGAATATTAGCATCCGAGCGTGATGGAAGTATCACTGCTGCCGAAGCAAATGCACAAATTACTACCTTGCGAACAAAGGATGTCAAAAATGATATCCGGCAGTATTTTTATCGCCCGACAGTTAAGCAACAATATGCTGTTTCCGCGAAAGGAGGAGGTGAAGACCATAATTACTATTTTTTTGCCGGATTGGATAAAAATTTATTAGCCAAAGTGGATAATGACTTCAACCGTTTAAATCTAAACGGGAAATTTACTTTTCTTCCAACTCAAAATTTAAAAATAAGTACGGATCTTCATTATACACACAGTACTACTAAAACCAATGCTACAACCAGTATTTTGTATGATCTGCAAAACATTTATCCTTATGCAAAACTAGCGGATGATGAAGGCAATGCCCTTCCAATTGAAAAAACCTATGGCCCTGCATTTATTGAAAAATCTTCTCAGTTAGGATTGCTGGACTGGACTTATGTTCCGGTGGATGAGCTTAAATATACGGACAATCATAGCAAGCGGAATGAACTAAGAGCTACTTTTTCTTCGGAATACATCACTCCGTTGAAGGGGTTGAAAGTAGAAATGAGATACCTGTATGAGAAAAGATTAAGCAATTCGACTTTTCTACAAAACCAGAAAGCATATGCTGTCAGGGATTTGATTAATCGTTATACAGATGATGGAACACATAATATACCGTTAGGAGATATTCTAACGGTGAATGATTATGATTATACAGGGCATAGCGGTCGGATCCAGTTAAATTATCATTATATGAATGACCGTCATGAGTTGACTGCTTTGGCGGGAGTTGAAGTTCGTGAAGGAAGCATTTGTCGCAAGGGAAATCGTTATTACGGTTATGACGATTATACTGCAACTTCTGTTCAGGTAAATTATGATACTTATTATACACAATATCCCTCAGGTAATTCAAGAACAATACCCAATAATAATAACCTCTCTGAAACTCTGGATCGTTACCGTTCTTACTATGTTAATGCAGGGTATACTTATTCAAAAAGATATTCACTGTCGGTAAGTGCCCGGATCGATCAATCCAATATTTTTGGAGTAAAAGCAAATCAGAAGGCTGTTCCTTTATGGTCTTTGGGAGCTAAATGGGACATCCATAAAGAAAAATTTTTCAATGTGGATTGGCTACCCATACTACGACTCAGGACATCCTATGGATTTAATGGGAACCTGGATAATACCGTCACTGCTTTTACAACGGCATATTATGGAACAGCCTTTTATACAGGACGTATATCTGCCCGTATTTCGAATCCCCCTAATCCGGAACTTAGATGGGAAAAAATTGCAATTTTTAATTTAGGTGTTGATTTTGAACTCAAGGATCGCTTGCTTTGGGGAAGTATTGAGTACTACCATAAAAAAGGAACAGACTTAATAGGGGATAGTCCCCTGAATCCTACCACAGGAGTTACTGATTTTCGGGCAAATGTTGCCAATATGATTGGAAGTGGTATCGAGATGAATATTAGCTCACGGCTAATTAATCAAAATGATTTCCGTTGGGAAAGCAATCTGTTGTGTAATTATACCACAGATAAAATTACAAAGTATCTGGTAGAACCCTCATCAGTTACTGCTTACCTGACAGATGCAAGTCTTACAGGAAGTCCCTTTGATATAACACCGACAGAAGGAAAACCATTATTCGGGATTTATAGCTATAAATGGGCGGGATTGGATCCTGAAACGGGGGATCCTCGTGGATACTTGGATAGAGAGCCCAGCAATAATTATTCGGCTGTCATAAGTGCCACTACTTTTGATGATCTGGTGCATCATGGACGGGCATTGCCTCCGGTATTTGGGTCTTTTAGGAATACTTTTTCATATAAGAATCTTGCTTTGTCATTTAATATAGTTTTTAAGTTTGGTTATTACTTCAGAAGAACTTCTGTAAATTATACAAGTTTGATCCAGAGTAGGATTGGGCATAGCGATTATGCTTTGCGTTGGCAAAATTCAGGAGATGAAGAAATTACAAATGTGCCCTCTGTGATTTATTCTTCCAATACCAACCGGGATTTTTTCTATAATAATTCAGAGGTATTGGTTGAAAAAGGAGATCATATACGTTTACAGGATGTGCAATTAAGTTATAAGTTTAGTGATAAACTTTTACAAAATTTACCATTTAAAAGTTTTGAAGCCTATGTTTACGCCACAAACCTGGGTATTCTCTGGAGGGCAAACAAGCATAACGTTGACCCTGATTACAGTATTAGTCGTATTACCCAGACCAACTCTATTGTGTTTCCTCAGGCTACATCTGTTTCTTTTGGAATGAGAATGAGTTTTTAAAACTAAGAAATAAATGATATAAATTTATGATTATGAAAACAATAAGAAATTTAAATAAATGTCAGAAAAAAGGAAAACAAATTTTTTTGAAAGTTCTTATATTGCTTTTTATTCTTATTATTTTTTCTTCCTGCACTAAAAATGTATTTGATAGTGACTGGTTGGATGCCAAAAGAGATAAGAATTTGCTTGTACCTACAACTTTGAAGGATATGAGAGACCTTCTGAATAATACCCTTTCCCTTGGCTATGATTACAAGGGGAAAGCTGCACTTCTTATGGATGATTATTATCTTTCATATTCTTCCTGGGTATCATCATATGAAGTAGTGAAAAATTCCTATATCTGGGAATACGATGGAACTGAAGGGGGGACACAGGGCGATACTGAATGGAATGGAAGTTATGAACAGGTTTTTTATTCCAATGTAATTTTAGAAGGACTTGAAAAAATAACTCCGGATAATACGACCAGGGAAGAATGGAAAGATGTAAAAGGGGGTGCCTTATATTTCAGGGCTAAGGCTTTTTATAATCTTGTCCAGTTGTATGCTCCAGCTTATGATGAATCCACGGCCGATACAGATTTAGGGATTCATGTAAGGCTTACGGCCGATGTAAATGCTTCTATTACAAGGCAGAGTGTGGCTGAAACTTACGAACGAATTATTGCAGATATGAAAGAAGCCATCCCTCTGTTAAGGGAAAGCCCTTCACATAAAGTCGAAGCATCCAAAGCGGCTGCTTATGGCATGCTTGCAAGGATTTACCTGAGTATGCGAAAATATGATCTGGCTCTTGAGTATGCCAATTTGTGCCTTGGATTCTCAGATGTAATCCTGGATTTTAATACCCTTAATAGTAATGCTTCTTATCCTCTTCCGGCGTATAACGATGAAGTTATTATTCAACATGTTAATAAAGAGATATATTTAGCATTTATTAATATCGATAATACATTGTATGATTCCTATAGTGATTCGGATCTTCGATTAAGCATATTTTTTAGAAATTATGGTAGTCTTGGAATATTATTTAGAGGGAATCATACCGGAAGCTTTTATCATTTTGCAGGAATTACCACGGGTGAAATGTACCTGATCAAAGCTGAATGTTTGGCCCGTAACGGCAATACGAGTGAAGCAATGTCAACACTAAATGCACTCTTGGTAAAGCGCTATGAAGAAAAGAGTTTTATTTCTTTAACAGCATCTGATGCAAATGAAGCTTTAACCACAATTCTTTGGGAACGTCGTAAAGAGCTTTTATTTAGAGGATTGCGTTGGAGTGATTTAAAGCGTCTGAATAAAGAACCAGAATTCGCAGTAACCATAAGCAGAAATTTAGATGGACAAATCTATACACTGCCGCCCAATGATCTTCGTTATGTGTTGCCTATTCCCAATTATGTAATTCAGGATACAGGGATACCTCAAAATCCGAGGTAATAAAAAAACACTGAGGATGAATTTTTCCAAACGATGAAAGATTCATCCTTAGTCTAACCTTTACTAATCCATTAATTAATCTGGAACATTTTTATCAATAAATAAAATCATTCAGAATGAAATTTCAATATTTTTTTATAATACTTTTTATTTCCATTATCTCTCTATCAGTTATTAAGGCAGAAAAAAACTATAATCAAGATTCGACGACAAAAATGTTATCCATTGGTGACATGATGCCAAATGTAAGTTTATCAAAATTATTAAATTACCCAGAAGATAAAGCAAAATTTTCCGATTTCATGGGGAAACTTGTTATCTTGGATTTCTGGACTGTAGGCTGTTCTGGCTGTATTTACAGTATGCCTAAAATGGAAAAACTGCAGGAACAATTTGGGAACCAGATACAGATCATACTTGTTACAACCAGCTCTGAGGAAAAAGTTGCTGAAGCAACAAAAAGAATAAAAATATTACAAAATATAAAACTACCTTCTGTAGTTGGGGATAAAGAAATTGCAAAATTATTTCCTTTCCGTTTAGTACCAACACATGTCTGGATTAGTGAAACAGGGAAAGTATTGCAAATAACAAACGGAATAAATACCACGGCAGAAAAAATAAAGGATTATTTGGAAGGGAAAGAAGTAAAGCTACCGGTTAAAAATCAACACAAGAATTTTGATATTAACAAACCTTTGTGGATGGAAGGCAATGGTCGTCAACTCAAATACCTGGAATATTATTCATACATTATGAGATATACTCCTGATGCAGGGGGCATGCTAGGGATTATAAAAGATCCGGAGACTAAAAAAAATGTCAGGATAAAAGTTTATAATTTAAATCTTACTTCTCTTGTAAAGCTTGCCTATGGAGGAGAATTTCAAAGTATTCATGATTTTTCAATGAATCCATTTGACCATAAAAGTAGAATTATCTTAAATGTAAAGGATACGGTGCCGTATATTTATCCAAAAGATTATACAGAATTTGATGAATGGAAAAAAGAAAATTTGTTTTGTTATGAATTGCTTGTTCCTCCAAGTAAATCAGGACAAATCTTTGAATTCATGCAACAGGACCTCAGGCGATATTTCCATATTATAGGTAAAATTCAAAAACGAAAGATGAAATGCTTGGTTCTTAAACGGGAAGAAGGAGAGATAGATAAACTTAAAACTAAAGGAGGTGCTTTTAAAAGTGCAATGGATTATAATACTCATTTTTTAAGTATTAGCAATGGTTTTATGGGTATATTATTGGATAGGTTACAAAACAATACATTTAGAAAAGACCCAAGACCCGTAATCGATGAAACCAGATACACAGGAAAAATCGATATTGATTTAAATGCAAATATGTATAATGATCCGGAAGGAGTAAGAAAAGAACTTAATAAATATGGTCTGTATTTAGTTGAAGAAGAAAAAGAGATTGATATTTTGGAAATCTTAGAAATTGATTAGTACATTTGAGTTCAAAAATTCCAGAAAATGATCCTGATCAATAATTTGAAATTCTGAATTAGGATAGGTTTCTTTCCAGAGTAATGGAGCTTTTCGTTTTTTGTTGAGAGGATAATATTTCCCTAATGATCATATCATCTCCTGTTCCTTGGAATATCTTACTTCCTGAATGATTGATTCAGAAATTTTTTCATTAATTCGGTTTTGCCAACCCTTCTTGGGCTATATAAAACAAAAACCTTTCCTTTTTCTGCAAGTGTATGCAGCTTGCTTTCATAAGATCTATTGAACCAAATATTTTTCATCTTTCATACTTTAGCAAGTAGAGTTGCCAAATTATGAATTTTAAAAATTAAAATACCAAACAATATTAATTCCCTATGGCAACAATTCTAGTAATTTAAGCTGGGTTTTGGATAAGAAAAAAACTGTAGTGATAGGGAAGCCATCCTTTCATTTAAAAACATTACTATAGCCCGAGTCTTAGGCTTTGCTTAAAAATAATTAGGATGGCTTCCCTTTGCACACTACTTTAGCTATCTTTGCAAAAATTTTATATCAATGAGTTTAGAGTTAAGCGAACAGGAAATTATTCGAAGAAATTCGTTAAAAGAGATCATTAATTTAGGAATAGATCCTTTCCCTGCTGCAAAATATGAAGTAACTGTAAATGCAAAGGAAATTCATGAAAATTTCCCTAATGACAATTCCTTATATCAAGACATTAGTTTTGCCGGCAGAATTATGGGCCGCCGTATTATGGGTGCTGCTTCATTTGTAGAATTACAGGATTCAACAGGAAGAATACAGGTCTATGTTAAAAGAGATGAAATTTGCCCGGATGAGGATAAAACCATGTATAATACCGTCTTTAAACGCTTATTGGATATAGGTGATATTATTGGTGTAAAAGGGAAAGTTTTTACAACTAAAATGGGAGAAACCACCATTCATGCGAGTGAGTATACTATTTTAAGTAAATCCTTAAAACCTCTTCCAATTGTGAAGGAAAAAGATGATAAGCTTTTTGATGCTTTTACAGATCCGGAACAAAGATATCGTCAGCGTTATGTTGACTTAATTGTTAACCCAGAAGTTAAAGATATTTTTGTAAAACGTACTACGATTATCAATTCTATGAGAGCGTTGTTTAACAGTAAAGGGTATTTGGAAGTGGAAACCCCGATTCTTCAACCTATTCCTGGTGGCGCTGCAGCTCGCCCTTTTATTACTCATCATAATGCATTGGATATCCCTTTATATATGCGTATTGCAAATGAACTTTATTTAAAAAGGCTCATTGTTGGCGGTTTTGATGGCGTATATGAATTTGCAAAAGATTTCAGAAATGAAGGTATGGATCGTACCCATAATCCTGAATTTACGGTTATGGAAATCTATGTAGCTTATAAAGATTATAACTGGATGATGGATTTTACTGAGGAAATGATCGAAAAAGTTGCTTTGGATTTACATGGTACCACTAAAGTAAAAGTGGGAGATAAAGAAATTGATTTCAAACGCCCGTTTAAAAGAATTTCAATGATTGATTCTATAAAAGAGCATACAGGAATTGACATTAACGGTATGAGTGAAATTCAGTTAAGAGATGTTTGTAAACAATTAGGTGTTGAGGTTGACGATTCGATGGGTAAGGGAAAATTAATCGATGAAATTTTTGGTGAAAAGTGTGAAGGGAATTACATCCAGCCGACTTTTATTACTGATTATCCGAAAGAAATGTCTCCTCTTTGTAAGAAACACAGAGAAAATCCTGAACTTACCGAACGTTTTGAATTAATGGTGAATGGCAAAGAACTTTGTAATGCATATTCCGAGCTTAATGATCCCATTGACCAATTGGAAAGATTTCAGGAGCAAATGAAGTTGAGTGAAAAAGGTGATGATGAAGCCATGTTTATCGACATGGACTTTGTTCGTTCATTAGAATATGGGATGCCTCCAACTTCCGGTATGGGAATGGGTATTGACCGTTTAACAATGTTAATGACAGATTCGGAATCAATTCAGGACGTATTATTCTTCCCTCAAATGAGGCCGGAGAAAAAGGCAGAGGTTTCATCAGATTTGGATTTTGAAAATTTAGGAATTCCTGCAGTCTGGATTCCTGCTATTCGCAAGGCTGGTTTCAATACCGTTGTATCCTTTAAAGAAGCTAATCCAAATAAATTGATGAATGATCTTGGTGGTTTAAGAAAAAAAATGAAATTGGATGTACCCGGTTTGAAGTTAGAAGAACTCCAGGCGTGGATGAATGCATAATTTTGTTAAAACATTATAAAGGGGCTGTCCCAAAAGCTATTTTAGCCGTCATCCTGAAACAAGTTCAGGATGACGTACTATTACACTTTTTGGACAACTTCTTTTTGTTTAAAGTCAAGATTTGTAGATTGGTATAAAAATTGCTTTTTAATTTGCATGATAGGGTTTTTAGGTTTTCTCTTATCATATTATAATTAAAAAGAATTTTAAATAAGACATATATCACTGATTAACAGAACTGATGTTTTGCAAATTATTAAGAATTTATATATTTGCAAACCAAACTGAATTATTCATCTAACAGAACAGAACAATGAACAAATTAAGACTTATCCTAAGTGCAGCTCTAATTGCTTTCTGCGGAATGGTTTATGCTCAAGATATCAATGAAGCAGGTGAAGCCTTGAATAATGGAAATAGTTTTATTAAAGCGAAAAAATTTGCTTTAGCTATTGAAGAGTATAAAAATTGTATTGATTTATGTAATGAGATCGGTGACGATGCCTACGAACTATCAGAAAAAGCAAAAACTGCTTTGAATATTGCTTATATAGGACTAGGTAAAGCTCAATACAAAGCAAAGAAGTTTGATGATGCACTTGCTGCCTTTACTACTGCATACGAATCTGAAACTGATGAGGCTAAAAAGAAAAAAACAAAAGCTTACATTGCAAAGGTTTTAAACTCTAAAGGCTTAGCTCTATATAAAGCCAAAAAATATGATGAAGCCATTGCTGTTTTTGATAAATCATTTGAAAATGATGAAACTTATGTGAAAGCTATTTATGGTAAATCATTGGTTTATAGGAAACAAGGGAATATTGAGTTATTTAAAGCTGCTGTAGACCAGATTTTAGAAATTGGTCCTGCATATGATAAGAAAACTGTAGCCAGAACTGCTAAAATGGTAAAAGGTTTCTTCACTGCTGAGGGTGGTAAAGCTATTCAGTCCGGTAAATTTAAAAAAGCAACCGAATTATTGGAAATGGGATTTGCTTATGGCCCAGCCAAAGCTCAAGCCCACTATTTTGCTGCTATTGCCTATAATGGTATTAAAAACTGGAATAAAGCAATTGAAAATGCAAATAAAGCCCTTGCTCTTGAAAAGAAAAGCAAGTCAAATATTAATTTTGAACTTGGTAAAGCTTACGAAGGACAAGGTAATAAAGCAAAGGCTATTGCTGCTTACAGAAAAGTTGTGGATGGCGCAAACCTTGACGCTGCTAAACACAAAATTAACCATGAGTTAAAATAAGATATTAAACATCATATGTTGAAAAGGGAAGGCTTAACCTTCCCTTTTTTGTTTTCATTCTTATTATTTTTACTTTTGAAACATACATATATATTATTTACTCATGCAAAAAATAAGCGGCGGTGAACAATTTATAATCTGGGTAGTGACAATTATTTTAACGGTTGTCCTCTATTTCGTTATTATTTAAGCCTTGCTATTAATCTCATTCTGTTTATTGTTTGAAGTTTTTTTAAGCTTTAAATTTTCATATATTTGAGATATTAAAACAAACTATCCTGTTATTCATTAAGGATAATACTATAAAATGACTACTTCTAATAATGAGTTGTGGAATTCTCCAAAACAAAGTGAATGGCTTAAGTTGCTGCTTGCTTCACACGACTGGTATTGGGAAATTGATATAAAAGGGAAAATTAATAATTCTGCCGGCCCCTTACCCGAATTATTAGGATTGAATAACGAAAATTTAATTGCAGATAATTTTATTACAAAATTAGATGAGGGTGCTAGATCTAAATTTCAGGCAGCACTGAATACAGCCATAAATGAGCAAAGTAATTTTGCAATTGATGTATTTGAACGAGAGGTGGAAAATGGAGACAACGTTTTTACAAATTTAAATGCTATTGCTGTATTGGGAGCTGATAATAATGTGGTTGGTTATTGTGGATTGGAAAAGAATATTTCCAAATTTATTAATCAAAAAAACTTTGCATTGGAAGAAACCAAAAAAAAATCTTTATTCCTGGCTAAGATGAGTCATGAAATTCGTACGCCAATGAATGGAATTATTGGAACTACCGAATTACTTAAAGATACTGATTTGAATAGGGACCAAAAAGAACTTTTGAGTATCATTGACGTTTCGGCCAATAATTTGTTTTCCATTATTAATGATATATTGGATATTTCAAAGCTGGAATCAGGTAATATTGAGCTGGAAAATGAAGCTTTTAATATCTATAACCTGGTTGATGACGTAATAAAAATGTTAGGGGGCCGTATAGGGAAAACAGATGTTAGTTTAAAAACTGATATTGACCCCAAAATTCCGGAAATATTATATGGAGATGAGCTAAGGTTAAAACAAATTCTGATCAATTTCGTTAATAATGGAATAAAGTTCACGAAAAAGGGCAGTGTAACGATTATAATCAAAATTTTGGAAGACAAAAAGCATGCATTACAACTCAAAATAGAAGTCGTTGATACCGGTATTGGGATATCAAAGGAAGGTCTGAAAAGATTGTTTAAAAAATTTTCGCAGGTCGACAGCTCCATGTATCGTAAATTTGGAGGAACAGGCTTGGGCCTTATGATCTCAAAGAAACTTACAGAGCTCATGAAAGGAAAGGTAGGTGTAAAGAGTGAAGTTGGAAAGGGTTCCGTTTTTTGGATTGAAGTTGAGTTTCTAAAAACTAAAATAAAAAATAAATTAAATATAAACAGCGATATGAGCGAATCAGGTTCTTCATCCCGTCAGTTAAAAGTCTTAGTAGCCGAAGATAATGTTATCAATCAAAAAGTTGCTATGATTAATCTTAGACAACTCGGACATAATGTTGAAATTGCAAATAATGGAAAAATGGCGTTTGAAATGTTTAAAAGTTCTTCCTACGATATAGTGTTAATGGATATTCAAATGCCTGTGATGGATGGTATTGAAGCAGCAATCGCAATTCGAAATCATGAAGAAGAAAATAATTTAAAACAAACTCCTATTGTTGCTATAACTGCTAATGCCCAGAAAGAAGATAAAGACAGGTGTTTTGAAGTGGGAATGAATGGTTTTATAACCAAACCATTCAGGCCTGATGATTTAGTACGCATTCTAAATTTTTAATTTATATCTTTGTAAAAACTTAAAAATAAATAAATGAACTTAGCAGTATTATTAGCAATCCCGGGATGGGGGTCAATTGTACTAATTGCAGTTGTAGTCCTATTGTTATTTGGTGGGAAAAAAATTCCTGAATTGATGAAAGGCCTTGGTAGAGGAATTAAAGAATTCAAAGAAGGAGTTAATCCTGATGAAGAAAAAGATAAAGAAGAAAAAAAATAGGTTTCTTAACAGAAACCCTTTTATTTCCTTAAATTATTAAAAAATATTTAGCCTAAATCAGTTATTTGAATTTAGGCATTTTTTTTGCATATAAATGACGAATTGAATAATAGGCAATATTTGTATTCGTTGTTTTGTTAAATCATTCAATTGATTATTTAACCGAACAGAAAAATTTTATTTTTGTAGTTTTTGATTGGTCAAAAACGCCTTAATTGTTATTATTATGAAACTAAACAAACTACTATATTTTACACTTATTGTCATTTTAGGAATTTATGTTAATCCTTCTTTTGCAAAAGATAATATTCCACTTAACAAAGCGGATAAGGATACTTTAAAATTAGAAGAGGGCCTGATAGAGGATTCTCCTATTGTAAGTATGCTGGATAGTTTGTATACCATTAAATATTTTAAGCCAAACTATTTAAACCAGGATAGTAGTTTTTATAATATCTATAAATTTCCGGAAGACAGTATCCCTCTTTATTCAGATTCAGTATATGAAGCCCGAATTGAAATCCTGAATGCAGAAACTCCCATAGAACTTACCTATAACAATATCGTTAAGAATTATATTCTTCTTTATGGAAAGAAAAAGCGTGAGTTAACCATGAGGATGCTTGGTTTATCAAAAATTTATTTTCCGTTCTTTGAAGAACAACTGGATCGCTTCAATATTCCGTTGGAATTAAAATACCTTGCTATCGTTGAATCAGCTTTAAATCCTCGGGCAGGTTCCTGGGCAGGAGCTAAAGGTTTGTGGCAATTTATGTATGGTACCGGAAAGGCATATGGCCTTAAAGTCACTTCTTATGTAGATGATCGTTTTGATCCTATAAAGTCTACCATCGCTGCTTGCCAGCATTTATCCGATTTATATGACATGTATGATGATTGGTCTTTGGCACTAGCTGCTTATAATTCTGGAGCAGGTAATGTTAACAGAGCTATCAGAAGGGCCGGAGGGTTAAAAAATTATTGGGCAATCTGGCCATTTTTGCCAAGAGAAACCAGGGGATACGTACCGGCGTTTATTGCAGTAAATTATATTATGAACTTTGCTGCTGAACATAATTTATTCCCTCAAGATCCCGGAATCCTGTTTATGGGTATTGATACTGTTACTGTAAGAGATGTATTATCATTCGATCAGATATCAGAATTATTAAATGTGAATATGGATGATATTAAATTTTTGAACCCTCAGTTCAAATTAGGAGTTATCCCTGCTACACATGGTAAAAAATATAAATTGCGCCTTCCTATTGAATATATAGGAGCTTATCTTAATAATGAAGATTCTCTTTATAATTTTAAAAGCAAAAAAGGTTTAGCCAGAGATAAACTATTAGCTCAAATTAAGAAAGCCAAAGATCGCAGCATTCATATTGTTAGAAGTGGCGAAAACTTAGGCTTGATTGCTAAACGTTATCGTTGTAGGGTGAGTCACCTTAAACGCTGGAACAACTTAAGAAGTAATACTATTTATCCGGGACAAAAATTAATTGTTTATGGAGAAGCTGCAGCCAGATCACTAGCTAAAAACTCTGCCCCAACAAAACGTTCGCAGGATAAATCATATCATGTTGTAAGAAATGGTGAGAACTTAGGATTAATTGCCAAGAAATATAAGTGTACAATCACTGATCTTAAGGAATGGAACAACCTCAGAAAAAATACTATTTACCCTAAGCAAAAGCTGATCGTCTATAAACCTGCTATTGCAAAAAGTGCAGTAAGTAAAGGCTCAAAATACTTATACCATACGATTCGAAAAGGTGATAATTTATGGGATATTGCCAGATCTTATGATGGTGTTACTGTTAAACAAATAAAACAATTAAACAATATTCGCAATACAAAACGATTGATGCCAGGGAAGAAATTAAAAATTGCGGTTATTGAGTAAAATATAAACATAAATGAATTTCAAATGAAAAAATTCAAAATTTTAAGCATTTTATTAATTGCAATCATCGTTATAAACCCGGCTTGCGATGTAAAAAAAAGTAATTTGCCTCACTCTAAAGGGGGTACTATGGAATTACTTGTTGTTACTAATAACAAAGAACAATGGAATTCTAAAATCGGGACAACGATCAAGGACTTTTTTGAAGCAGAGTTTCCTGGTCTGCCCAATTTTGAACCTATACTAAAAATATTTTATGTTCCTCAGGAGGCCTTTATTGATTTGTATAAGCCTAATCATATGATTTTTATTGTGGATATTGATAAGAAATTTAATAAGCCTGTCATTGAAACAAAAAGTAATCTTTGGGCTAGACCTCAAAGAGTCATCAAAATATCTGCAAAAGATACTGAGGATTTTGTTAAGATTTTTAATGAAAAGAAATCTGGAATGATGGAGTTGTTCCAAAAAATTACCAGAGAACGAATTCTTGCCTATTTTAAATCTGCTGAATCCAGAAAGTCAAAAAGCTTATTCCAAAAATCATTAAGCCTTAATCTTATAATACCAAGTGGGTATATAATTGCTAAGCATCAGGAAAATCAATTTATTTGGCTTAAAAAGGAAAAGAAAAACGCGAGTGTGGGCCTAATGGCTTATGTGATTAAGTATGAGAGTGAAGATGCTTTTAAAAAGGAAAAAATTATAAAAAGAAGAAATGCATATACCAAATTGCATATTCCCGGACCTACCAAAGGTTCTTATATGAAAGTATACGAAGAAGGAATTGATGTCATTTCCAAAGAAATTAACTTTAATGGAATGTATGCTGTAGAAACACGTGGAATGTGGGATGTTAAAGGTGATTTCATGGCAGGTACTTTTATCAATTATACCTTTGTGGATGAAAGAAACAACCGCTTAATCACAATAGATGGTTATGTATATGCCCCAAATCGTGAAAAAAGAATTCATATGAAGGAACTTGAAGCCTTGATTCATTCCGTTAGCTTATATGAAGCTCCTGAGAATTAGTTATAAAGGATTATTCTTATATTTATTATCCAATTACTAACTAAAAAGTTTATTATGCAATATTTTAAGAAAGTATTACTTTCCTTGAGTGGAGTATTGATTTTTTTTCCATTCGTATTTGCTCAGAAAAATGCTGATGATATTTTGGGAAAATGGATGAATGAAGATAAAGATGCTCATATAGAAATAACGAAAAGAGATCATAAATATTTTGGGAAAGTGGTTTGGCTTAAATTCCCAATTGATGATGAAACCGGGAAACCTAAACTAGATGAAAAGAATCCGGATGAGACATTGAGATCAAGACCTGCTCTTGGCCTTGAAATTTTAACAAATTTTATATTTGATGATGGCCGTTGGGAAGATGGAAAAATTTATGATCCCAAAAAAGGAAATACCTATAGCTGTTATATGAAATTTGTGGAGGCTGAAAAAATTAAAATTCGTGGGTTTATCGGCCTTTCCCTATTGGGAAGAACAACTTACTGGACACGTGTAAAATAGGATACATTTTGATTTTTAGTCAGGGCGTGAATTGTTAATTGATTAAATACATGCATTTTATCTTTTGAAGAATTTTGCAAGTAAATTCACACCCTGACTTTTGGGAAAACCTTTTTTTTTGCATCACTTTTTTCTTATTTTAGATATCAAATCAAAGCTCTTTATGCATTCTAAGCTTAAAAACTATTTCATTTTTATTTTCTCAATTCTTTGTTTATTTTGGTTTTCCTGCCTGAATAATCAGGAAAAAATTTCTAAAATTCTGAAAAATAAACCAGGAGAAGATAATGTGCTTAAAAAGATAAGAGAAAAGGGAAAATTAATTGCCTTATCTGATTATAATTCTACGAATTACTTTATTTACCGAGGTGAAGCTATGGGCTATCAGTATGATTTACTCAAAACCTTTGCAGATCATCTGGGTGTTAAACTGGAGATCATTACCAGTAATGATCTAAATTATAGTTTCAAAAGCCTGAAAGAAGGCCATGTGGATGTTATTGCTATTGGCTTGACCATTACTAAGGAAAGAAGCAGGGAAGTTGACTTCTCATTGCCTATTGATCAAACCAGGCAAGTATTAGTTCAACGGAAGCCGAAGAATTGGCGAAAAATGAAAACGGTTGATGAAATTGAAAGTTATTTGATCAGAGATCCGATAGATTTGGCAGGTAAAAAAGTGGTAATTCAAAAAAGAACAGCTTTTAAAAAGCGTTTGATAAACCTTTCCGAAGAAATTGGAGATTCTATATTTATTATAGAAGATCCGGATCATGAGGTGGAAGAATTAATTGAAAAGGTTGCTCTGGGAAAAATTGATTATACCATTAGTGATGAGCATATTGCATTGGTGAATAGCAAATATTACCCGGATATAGATGTAAAAACAAATATCAGCTTTAAGCAAAATCTGGCATGGGCTGTTAAGAAAGGACAGGATAGTTTATTGATTGTGATGAATGATTGGATAAAAGGCTTTAAAGGAACTTTGACTGCCAAATTGATTTACAATAAGTATTTTAAAAATGACCGGAATATAAATTTTGCACGCAGTGAATATCATAGCGTCGGTGGAGGTAAAATTTCAAAATTTGATGATGACATCAAAGAGGTAAGTAAGAAATATAATCTTGATTGGCGTTTTGTGTCTTCACTGATTTATCAGGAGTCAGGGTTTAAACCACATGCCCGTTCATGGGTTGGTGCTTATGGTTTAATGCAATTAATGCCGGAAACTGCTAAAGAACTGGGGATCGATAGTTTATCAACTCCAAAAAAACAAATAGAAGCTGGTGTAAAATATTTCATGTGGATTGATGAGCGTTTTAAGCATATAATAAAAGATGATGAAGAACGATTGAAATTTAGCCTTGCAGCTTATAATGTTGGTGCAGGCCATGTTTTTGATGCCCGCAGATTAGCTAAGAAATATAATGCCGATCCTGATAAATGGTTAGGCAGTGTAGATACTTTTCTCCTTAAAAAATCCATCCCTAAATATTATAGGGATAGTGTAGTCCGTCATGGATATTGCCGGGGTGAAGAACCATTTAAATTTGTAAATGAAATACTTGATCGCTTCGATCATTATAAGAACCTGATTAAAAACTAACCGGCATTTATTTCAGCTTTTAATTGATCAAGCCATTTATTGATACGCTCATCCGTCATATTATATTGTTGATCTTCATCCAATGCTAAACCGCAGAAAAATCCATCTTTTTCAACAGCATCTGAGCCTGTGAATGTATATCCTTCAGTTGACCATTTTCCGATAACTTTTGCACCTCGTTTCACAAATTCATTCTTGATGAAAGCCAAACTGTCTACAAAATTATTAGGATACAATATTTGATCTCCTAATCCAAATAAAGCGACTTCTTTATCTTTAAAATTTACCTTATCCAGTTCTGAAAAGAAAGCATACCACTTGTTATTATTTGTTACTTCTTGCCATGTTTCAGCACCCACTGTGGATCCTCCAAAAATTAAACAGTCGTAGTTTACCAGGTCAGTAACTGCTATTGATTGAATATCAAAAATATCGGCATTTGCTTTATCAAAACGTTCATAAATTTTTCTTGCTACTATTTCGACATTTCCACCTTTAGGCCAGTAAATAACGCCAACTTTTTCCATAGAAGTTTAAATGATTAAGTGATGAATAACTAAAGTAAAGTTACAATAATTATAGTTTCATATTTAGATTAATTAAATCTTAATATCATTTTTATGATCTTTTAAGAATAAGTTAACTGTATCCTTTACACTTTGAGAGATTGGAATGAACTCATAATCCAGTGCTTCCCGAATTTTTTTATTGGAAAAATAATATTTTTTGTTTGCAGTTCTGGCAGTCTCTTTCGTTATTAATGGTGATTTTCCTGTTAGCAGACTTAATACTTTAAATACTCTCCAAACAATTGCACTTAAAAATTTATTAGCGCATAATACGGGTGCCGGCCTGTTCATTGCAATTGCAATCATGCTAAAAAGATCTTTATAGGCCAGATTTTCAGAGTTAATAATAAAACGTTCATTCTTTAGTTTGCTTTCCATGAGGCCGATCATGCTTTTTGAAACATCTCTTACATCTACATAACCGGTGACCCCTTTTGTATAAAATTTTAATCCTTTCCAAATGGTGGTGAAAATTTTTGAACTCCCCTCTCCCCAATGCCCGGGCCCAAGAATAATGGAAGGGTTAATGATTACAGCATTTAAGCCTTCGGCTACTCCTCTCCAAACCTCTCTTTCCGATTCATGTTTACTAATGGCATAAGCAGATTGCTCTTTTGAATAAAGCCACTGTTCATTTTCATGAACAATATCTTTGGTATTATCTCTGCCAACTGCTGCAATTGAGCTTACATGGCAAAGTTTTTTGATTTTTTGATGTAAACAGGCATCTACAATATTAGCTGTACCCTTTATATTGTTATCAATCATTTGTTGGTGCTCAGACGGATTAAAAGAAATGATTGCGGCACAATGATAAACTTCAGTTATGCCTTCCAAAACTTCTTCAATAGAATAAATGTCCAGTATATCTGCCTGGACCCATTCCAGGTTTTTCAGTAATTCAGCCGGATTATTATGATAATACGATATTACTTTTTCCAGTTTTTCAATTTTACTTGATGCTCTGCGAATAGCTCTTACCTTTTCTCCTTTTTTTAAAAGATCGTAAATAAGATGGGTGCCTACTAAGCCGGTTCCTCCTGTTACTAATATCATAATTCAAATTTAAACATTATTATTGTTTAGTTGTATTGTCCCCTGAAGCTTTAGCGAAAGAGGAGTCAATTATTTCATGGTTCAATTCTTTGTTAAAAAATCCTGCTTATAGCTTGAAGCTTGTAGCCTGAAGCTTTGGAATAAATTTTATCTTTGCAAAAAACGGAGAAAATGAGCTTTATTAAAGAATTACAATGGCGTGGAATGATCCACGATATGATGCCCGGAACAGAAGAGTTAATGGAAAAAGAATTAACCAGTGCCTATGTAGGAATTGACCCTACTGCAGACTCTTTGCATATTGGACATCTTGTGGGTGTGATGATGCTGAAACACCTTCAGGTTGCCGGACATAAACCTTTCGCATTAGTTGGGGGTGCCACAGGTATGATTGGTGATCCTTCAGGTAAATCGGAAGAAAGAAATCTTTTGGATGAAAAAGTGTTGAGGCATAACCAGGAATGTTTAAAAAAGCAATTAGCTAAATTCCTTGACTTTGAATCTGACGCGCCTAATAAAGCTGAACTTGTAAATAATTATGACTGGATGAAAGATTTTTCATTCCTGAATTTTGCCCGTGATATTGGTAAACATATTACAGTAAATTATATGATGTCAAAAGATTCAGTAAAGAAAAGATTGAGTGCTGAATCTAAACATGGCATGTCTTTTACAGAGTTTACCTATCAGTTAATTCAGGGTTATGATTTTCTTCATTTATATAGAGAATACGGATTGAAACTTCAGATGGGCGGTTCTGATCAATGGGGAAATATTGTTACCGGTACCGAATTAATCAGAAGAATTGGAGGAGGTGAAGGTTTTGCTTTGACTTGCCCCTTAATTACGAAAGCCGATGGTTCTAAATTCGGGAAAACAGAATCTGGAAATGTATGGTTGGATCCTGAAAAAACCTCTCCTTATCATTTTTATCAGTTTTGGTTAAATGTTTCAGATGAGGATGCTGAAAAATATATTAAAATATTTACCTTATTCAGTGAACAGGAAATTAAGGATCTGGTTGAAAAACATGCTGAAGCACCTCATCTTAGAGAACTTCAAAAAGCCCTTGCAAAAGATATCACGATCCGTGTGCATTCAGAAGAGGATTTTAATGCTGCTGTAGAAGCTTCTCAGATATTATTTGGAAAAGGTACAACGGAAAGTTTGAAAAAACTGGATGAGCGGACTTTATTAAGTGTTTTTGAGGGAGTTCCTCAGTTTGATATCAATAAGAATGATCTTGATGGAAGTTTAGGAGTGATAGATTTCCTTGCAGAGAAAACCAGCATATTTGCCTCAAAAGGTGAAGCCAGAAGAATGCTGAAAGATAATGGGGTTTCTATTAATAAAGAGAAAGTAAAAGATTCGAAAGAGATTTCTAAAGAAGACCTTTTGAATGAGAAATATATTTTAGTTCAAAAAGGAAAGAAGAATTACTTTCTTGTGAAAGTAATTTAGAAAAAGGGACGACTTCTCCGTGGAGATATAGTCTCTTTTTTACTCTATTCTTCTTCGATTAATAATATTGTTTAATTACTACATTTTCCTTTAATAGCTAAAGCTTTAGGGCTTCCATCAAAATTTCCAAAAACTCTAATCGTTTTATAAAAGCTTCCTGCTTTTTTTGCTTTATAGATAAGTTTTATTGTTGACCACTTTCCGGGTAATATTGGTTTTTTAGGTATTTTTAAATCTATACAGTCACAAGATATGTCTACCGAAAAAATAATCAAAGGTGATTCTCCTGTGTTTGAAAATACAAGTTCAACTTCTTTTTGATGATCTGCTTTTATTTCTTTCAAATCGTATTTCGTTTGAGAAAAGCTGATTTTCGTTTTTTTACCTATAGCTTCGGAAAATGATATATTATTTCGCAAAGTGTGAATCAGTATTAGGGCTAATAATACTAAAGACATTAAAATAACCAGCACATTAAATTTTGTTACTTTCATAATTTTTACTTATAGCTATAATACAAAGACTTGTAGAGTATTTTAAGTATTATACTTTTTACTCATTATCTTCTTTGTTCATATTTTTTAAGTATTTGTAGACATTTGGGACGTATTTATCAACTACTTCTTTATAAAGTTTTATCTTCCCATTTTTTATATGGACTAATAGTGGTTTTGCAAAATTAGTTCTATAGTGGAAAATTTTTTGTTTTTTGTCAATTATACAGCTATGTTTCTTTTGTAATTTACAAATAAGTGAATCTAGTTTTCTTTTTCGGTATACGCCTACTAATATCGGTGTAAAATCATTTTTAGAAGTATTTATTTTTAAAAGAAGATCAATATTTCTTTTTAGACAAGAATGACACCCTTGCATGTGAATAGGATAATAAATATTATTGCAATTATGTTTTTTAATATCGATTTTAAATACTTCTTTCATATATCTTGCAAATTCAATATGGTTGAGTTTCTCATTAGAACATGATTTCAGAAAGAAAGCAAAAATTATTAACGCTAATTTTATTTTCATTACAGATTAATATTAGGTTTTATAATAAGCTTTTGAAATATACATGTATCTGTACTATTTAAATAGTTTTGGTTTGGAGTACTGATATAACCATCTGGAGTTTCAAATAAAAAGGAATGCTGATTAATATCAATGAATTGTTCCCCTTCAAGGTCAAAATTCTCATTAAAAATTATAATGGTTTTAAGGTATCCTCCATTCTTATTTTTATATCTACAAAATCTTGAAAATTTATCAACACTTTTATGGTAATTTAATGGCCCATAATAAGGTGTTTCAGAATAAAATTTGTTCAGTCCGTTTTTTCTTTTTCTTAAGATACTCTTAGCAAATGGTTTCGGAAATTTATCAATATGTGAACTGCCAATTTCTTTTTTATATATAAATTTTAGGTTATTTAAATCAAATGCATATACTCTATGATCTATAGGATAAGTTATATAACATATGTTTTTTAGAATGAGCTGGAAAGAAACATGTTGTTCTCGATGATATATTTTATCTTTTTTTTCTTTTAATACTCCATTATAACTACCATAAAATCCTTCCCATTTTTTAGTCTCTAGATTATATATCCCATGACGATTAACTTCTGGATCTCCTTCTTCATCATACCCATTCGGTTCTAATATAAAATAGAATCTATTATTTGATAAATGCATATTTCGATTTGATGAGCTGATTGCATACTCGAATGATGGAAGATATCCTTTTTGTGTTCGACTAAAATCATTTTTTCTCCATATACTTTTTATATTACCATTAGAATTTATTAAAAGTATATTTTTATTAGTAGTACCAGTGAAAATAAATATGCTATCAATATTATGTATAAAAAAATGATTGATAAATCTGTTTTTTAATAGGCTGCGTTGAATCTGAATTGTTTTAATATGTTTATTCTGTACTAAGTTGAAAATTTCTATTTTATTGGTAGTATAATGATTTAATGCAAAAAGTATTGAATCATTCCATAATGTCGCATAGTGATAAGTATTATATGTACTATCATTTATCAATATTTTATTAATTCTAGAATAATCAATCTTAGATATATTTAATGATTCGTTTTCATGCTTATTAATTAATAATTCATTCAATTTATTATTTTTACAAGCATTAAATAGAAATAAAATTGCAATAGCTATTATATTAATTTGTTTAAAACTTTTTTTCATTTTATTTTTTTTATTAAATATTTGTTTCTACTTCGTAATAATTCGTTATCTGTTTCAATTTCACGTCCAAATAAAATTCCATCAGGGAGTGTAACATAAGAGTTAATGCCTAAAGCCCCATTTAAAAATAATTTTTCGCCAACTATATTAAGATTCTTATCTAATATTACTATTGAAGAAGTTCTTTCAATCCCAAGATTCATATTCCCATTTTTATCAATTAGTGGTTGATTGTGATAAGCAATTCTTGTGTACATATCTATTTTTTCATGATATAAAAGAGCTCCATAAAAAGCAATTTGGATTCTAACATTTATTTTTTTTTGGTTATTGTTTAAATCTTTTCTGTTAAAAGGTTTTGGAAGTTTGCCCATAGATTTAGAGAAAGCAGGTATTGCCTCTATAAATTCTCCAGTTAGGTTATCATATTTATAAACATAATGGTCTAATGGATAGGAAACATAAGATATATTATTACGAATAAGTAAATATGGAAAATTAAGATCGTAAGGATATAATAGATTTCCTTTTTCTTTCATTATTCCACGAAGTGGAGCATAGAATAAATCCCATTTGGAATTATTAAGATTATATCTGGCAATTCTATCAATTTGTTGATAAAATTCGTTCCCTTTGTATAAACCAACAAAACTAATAGGTACATGTAGGTAATTATCTTTTATACACATGTGAAAAAAGGGCCAAATTGTTGGCAATGTAAAACCTATCTTGGCCAACTCTTTATTTATATTTGCTGAAACAGGTTTTTTTAATAATTCCCATTTTTTAATAATATCTCCAAATGAATTTATCAAATAAAGATTAAAAGTATTTGAAGTTATAAAGAATATACTGTCTGGAGAAAGCACAAATAATGCTGAAATATCTTCATCATTAATTTCTTTCCTGTTAAGTTTAATACGAGAAAACTTAGATTTTGATTGTATATTATATACGTCAAATATATTTGATTCCACTGTGTTTACACCGTATAATAAGCTGTCTTTATATGCAAATTTGTATATGTAAAAATTTTCAGTTGTATCGAATACCTTGGTATTAAAGATTTCTGTTTTATAGATTGTATATATGTCTTGAGATTTGACATTTGGAGTATCTAAAAGGATATTTAATTTAGCACCTGAATTACAACTGGATATTATGATAATACATATAAAACAGTAATAATGTAATGTTTTCATAAGTAACTTTAATATATTATAGGAAATTTTTAATAAATATTACTTTTATTTACCTCTTTTACAATGCTTTTAAAAAGCAATGCTTTACAAAGCATTGCTTCTTAAAAATAATATGATTAATCATCACATTTACTTAAATCAGTAGTTATATCTCCCATAATACACTCATCACACCATGGGTCTTTTGTGCACTTACAGTGTATAGGTTTTGCACCGCCTCCATAATATGGTCTCCACTCTCCTGTTTCTAACCCTGAAGGAATACATACATTATTCACACAGCTAAAACCAGCATTACAGGGAGTATATTCATCACAATAATCCCCCTGTCCTCCTGCATAAACAAGATGAGCCATAATACCAGTACATACTATTGCTAAGACTAAAATTATTTTTTTTGTTTTCTTCATTTTTATAAATTTTTAAGTTTTTTAATTTTAATTCTTTTATTTCTGCCTGTTTATTTACTCATAAGGCTAAATATTAAGTGTTTTTATTTTATATCCTATATTTGCATATTCACCTCCTTTCTTTTAGGGGAGGATGAGTCTGGGGGTGTAGCCTGGTTTTGAAACATGCTTGCTACACTTCCTTTTTCATCGATTTATATTATTATTCATTTTTTAGTTTTTAACTTTTAGTTCTTTTCAACAAAGCCTTGTATCCCAAGCGTACCCATCGGAACAACTTTAGAGTTCAGATGGATAAAAATCTGTTTGTAAAAACGGCCTTTCTTCTTGGCATGAAATACCCCTTTTACAAAGCCTTTTTCATTGGGCATGATCGGTTTTTTTGTCCACTCTAAATCGGCACAGGAACAACTTGCTCTCGCCAACTTTATAATTAAGGGTTCTTTGCCTGTATTGATAATCTCACATTTAAATTTTTCTTTTGATTTATACTTAAGCCTGCCAAGGTTTAATACATCCTTTGAAAATTTGTAATCTATATTGGGGTTTTTCTTTCGGGAAATATATCCACCTAAAGAAACACCCAGTTTTGTTCTTAAATCTGAAAATAGAAAATCATCATAAGGAGTATAAATTTCTTTAAATTTTGTTTGATATTTCTTAATGAATAAGGTATCATTCAAAACTCTGGCTATTGTTGTTGCAGCATATAAATTGTAAGGGTACGGATGTATTTCGATGGATTGTTTGGAAAGCATTAAAGCCCTTTCAATGCTCTGTTTGTTTTGTTTCTCTTTACTGCTCATTAACCAGGATTTCATGCTTAAGGAGACTCTTTTTTTATAGGCTTCAAAAGAAACAGGAAGATTAAA
>JANQLW010000002.1 GCA_028280405.1 Bacteroidales bacterium | reverse complement strand
TACTTCTCTCAGAGAATTTCCGCTAAGGTTTTATTACTTTTTTGAAACGCTCTAAACTATTATGGGGAAAGTCTTTGGGGGATAAAATATGTTTGTATAGTATCTTAACTTGACGGCTATGGGAAGCCATCCTATCATAATAAGACTAAATTAAACATTAAAGGATGGCTCCCTTCAAAGAAATTTGTTTCTTTGTAATGTGTAAAACAAAGAAATATGAGCATAAAAGAAGAATTTAAAGTTAAGAGTACAGAATTACTGGAAGAAATAAAAAAAATCATCAACGAAGGAAATGCCAGGCATATTGTAGTTAAAGATGATAAAGGGCAAAAATATTTAGATATACCTGTGACAGTTGGGGTTGCCGGTGCTGTTTTGGCGCCTTTTCTGGCCGGAATAGCTACCTTGGCAGTATTAGCTACGGATTTAACAATAGAGGTTACTAAAAACGAATAGTTTATTTACTCCAGATTTCCCATGCTTTTTCAGCCTGTTGTTCCAGCATTAGCTGACCATTGATACAAATAGCTCCTTTTTCTTTTCCTTTTTTAAGGAATACAGTTTCTTCAGGATTATAAATTAAATCAAATAATATATGTTCTTCTCCAATATATTCATAAGGGATATCAGGGTATTCATTAACATTAGGATACATTCCTAATGGAGTGGTATTTATTATAAGCAAACTTTCTTCTATTAATCTTTTGGAGAGCATTCCATAACTTACCTGAATTGATTTCAAAGGATTTCTGGAAACTTCAATTACCCCGATTCCTAATCTTTTAAGGACATACTCAATCGCTTTTTTTGCTCCTCCGGTTCCTAATACCAGAGCCTTTTTATGTTCTTTTTGCAGATGAGGTTTTAAAGCAACCTCAAACCCAAATGCATCTGTATTATAGCCTATCAGTTTTATATCTTCCTTTTGTCTTTCAATCTTTATAGTATTAACAGCACCTATAAATTGAGCACCGGTTTCAATTTCATCAAGATATCTGATTACTTGTTCTTTATAAGGGATGGTAACATTTAAACCTGCTAAATCGGAATGATTTTTAATTAACTCTATTAAACCATCTATATCTTTAAGTTCAAAATTTTCATATTTATAAGCAACACCTAAACTCTTAAACTTATTTTCAAAATAAGATTTAGAAAAAGAATGACTTAAAGAAGCTCCGATGAGTCCAAATGTTTTCATCCGTGGTTTCCATTTATTAATTAGTTTTCTTAGCATTTAATTCTATAAGCCAGATACTTATTATGCCAAATATAATAAATCCAATAGCAAAGAAAAACTCTAAATTAAAAGATTCCGGTAAAACGCGCTCATAACGGGCAATTACAGGCTCACCTTTTTTCAAAATTTGTTTACCAAATTCATCCAAAAGATATTTTTTTTCCTGCCAGGGCCATAGTATTGTAACAGACCCTAAAATAAACCCGGTCAATATGGAAATGGTTTGATCTTTAAATTTTTTAAATACCCAAGATAGTAAATGAGAAAAAGCGATTAATCCGCCAACTGCACCAATTACAACAGGGAAAAGAACATCTGTATTAAGATCATTAATAGCATCAATAGCAACTAATTTGTAGTTTCCTAACAAAATAAGGACAAATGACCCTGACAATCCGGGTAATATCATACTACAAACAGCAACAACTCCACAAATGATCAAATAAATAAAGCCTTGATTTTCAGTAGCCGGATTTAAAAAAGAGATCAAAACAGCCGCAGTAGTTCCAATAATAAAAGTTATAACTACACTTATACTCCAGGAGTTTATAGTTTTTCCAACAAAGTATACAGAAGCAAACACCAAACCAAAAAAATATGCCCAAATATATACCGGATAATGTGTAAAGAAATAATCAAAAAGTAAAGCAAGCGATTTGATAGCAATCACCACACCTATCATGATAGATAATAAAAAACGAAAATCCGTATGAGTTTCAAATTCTTTAAGCTTAAATGAAAGCAACAGTTTTATTGCTTTTAAATTAAAAGACTTTAATGAATGTATCAATCGTTCAAAAATTCCGGTAATCAAAGCAATTGTACCTCCGGATACTCCCGGGATCACATTAGCGGCTCCCATTCCGATCCCTTTTAATACCAGGATTATATATTCTTTCATCTCTATCTGCTTAAAACTTGCCACTAAAATATTTCATAAACTGAACACGCTCATAGACTGCAGCATTCGAGCTTTCAGTCTGACTCAATTTTCCTTTAAATGAATCGATACTATCAAAACTTTTCTCTTTCATCCATTTTTCCAGGGTACTTAACATCGTAGAAATATACTCCGTACCATTTTGGTAAAGCACACTGGCAATCTGAACTGCAGAAGCACCACCCAGGATTTGTTTGATAATAGCCTCTCCACTATGAATACCTGTAGAAGCTGCCAAATCGCAATCCACCCTTGATGACATTAATGAAACCCAACGTAAAGATTGGGCAATTTCATCTGCATGGCTAAACACAAAGGAAGATGAAACTTCCATTTTATAAATATCAAAATCAGGGCTAAAAAATCTGTTAAACAAAGTCATTCCTTTAATTCCTGTTTTTGAAAGCCTGAAAATCATTGAACCAAGATCTGAAAAATAAGGGCTGATCTTTAAAGAAACCGGAATTGTAACTTTATTTAATATTTTTTCAATGATGGTAAAATATCTTTTTTGAATCAATTCACAATTTAAACTAATGTCTGATGGAGAAATAAATATATTTAATTCGATCGCATCAGCCCCGGCTTTTTCACAATTTGCAGCAAAATATTCCCACTCGTGAGATGAATGACAATTGATGCTTGCAATAACAGGAATACTCAATTCTTTCTTCGCATTTGAAATTAATTCAACATATTTTAGCAAATTCTTCTCTCTGATTTGATAATCGAAATAATCCATATGCTCATCATGATAACCTAACTGTTCAGCTTCAGCTGTAATGGCTTCATATTCATTGGTTATTTCTTCTTCAAAGATAGATTTAAGTACAACAGCTGCTGCACCGTTTTTTTCTATTTCCTGTAAGCTTTTCAGATTTTCAGTCAAACCTGAACTGGCTACGATTATAGGGTTTTTAAGGTTCAATCCCAAATACGTGGTTGATAGATTTACCATAATTCAAAAATTTTATTAAAAATCATTACCGCTTAAATGATTCTAATAAGCTAAGTATATTGGTGTCATTTTTAAGTTGCGGCCAGTAATCAAACAGTTTAGTGTGTTTCTTATAATCAAGTTCAAGGGCAAATTCAAACTGTTCGTAAGCTTCTTTAGGCAATCCTAGTTTCAATAGATAAATCCCCATTCGATAATATATTTCTGCATTCCGTGGTTGGCTTTCCAATCCTTTCTTAAGTACTGTTATTGCAGCATCATAATTATCAATTTTAGCATAAACATCTGAATAATCCATCCAGATTTCCTTATGTTTTGGATCAAGTTCACTTACTTTCTGGTACGATTCAACTGCTTCCTCCAGCAAACTCAATTTTTGCTGTGAATCACCTAGTATATACCAATACTCAGGATTAACTTCTTCCATTTCCACAGCTCTGCGAATACATTTCAAGCCTGTATTTAAGTGTCCAAGTTCAATGTTGGAAAGGCCTAAGCCTATCCAGGCATCAGGTAGTTTATCATCTAATTCAAGAGCCTTGTCATAATATTCAATCGCACTTAAATAGTCATGTAATTTTTCATAAGATTCACCGATATAGTAGAAAGTCATTGCTTCCGGATCTTCATAATTAAAAGTCTCCTTATAAGCTTCTATCGCTTTATGATATTGTTTTAAGTGAGTATAAGAATTTGCTTTATTAAAATAAGCAGACGCAAAAGTATCATCTATTGCTATGGCAAAATCATAGGCTTCTATTGCTTTCTCAAAAAGTTCCAGATTGTTATAAGAAATCCCCAGATTAAACCAGGCAGCTTTTGAATAAGGAGTTTTATCAATAAACTTTGTATAGAATTTCACACTTTCATCAGCATGATTTGCCAATTCATAGCAAAATGAAAGTTCATATATAATCGCTTCATTTTCCGGATTCAATTCCAATACTTTTTTCAAAAATTCAATCGCCAGATCATATTGCCCCAAATTCTCATATTCGAAAGCAATATTTGTATAAATTTCTTCCAAATCATCCGAATAACTAATTGCCTTCTTATATTCCTCTATAGATTCCTTAAACCTTTTCTGATGCGAATAAACCAATCCTTTTGTCAGATATATTTCAGAATTTTCCGGTTCAAACATTTCTAACTGTTGTAATAATTCCAAAGCTTCTGAATACTTATTGCATGCGACAAGATAAAGCGCTTTCTTAAACAGAAAATTTACACAGGAAGGATGTTGCTCTATAGCGGAATCTATAGCAGCTTTAGTTAACCTAAGGTCATTTCTTTCCAGGTAGAAATCAATAATATCTTCAAAAGCATGAACATCAAAAAAAGCTGTAGCTTCTTGATTGATCAGGCTTTCGAATTTGGATATTAACTCGCTTAATTGATTCTCGTTCTCAGGTTCATCAAAATGATTCATCATATACGCTTTCTTATAAACATATTCTTCCCTTTACAAAAGTAAATAAAATGTAAGAGCATATATCTAACAGTCAAATATTTTCTTCACAAATTTATCAACTTCACCTTAATATAATCCGGACAAGCTAAAAAATGCATATTGCTTGACACCTATCCCATAATATTTCTTTAATTTTGCAAAAAACAGCAGTAGTATATGGCATTGATAAAATCTATTTCCGGAATTCGTGGAACCATAGGTGGTTATGAGGGCGATAATTTAACTCCATTTGATATTTTAAAATTTACGGCAGCCTTTGTAAAGTTTATTCAAAAAAGGAGCAGCAGAAAATGCATTAAGCTTGTAATAGGCCGTGATGCCAGAATTTCGGGCGAAATGGTAAATCAAATTGTTTGCGGTACTGCACAAAGTTTAGGAGCACATATTATTGATGCCGGCTTATCTACTACTCCTACTGTTGAGATTGCTGTTCCTCTGGCAAATGCTGATGGAGGGATTATTTTAACGGCGAGCCATAATCCAAAGCAATGGAATGCCTTGAAATTATTAAATGAAAAAGGCGAGTTTATTTCAGCAAAAGAAGGAAAAGAATTACTTACTATCATTGAAGAAAATCAATTTGAGTTTAATACTGTAGACGCATTGGGTTCTTATTATAAAGATTCCAGTTTGAACAAGGAACATATCCAACAAGTACTTGCAATGCCTTTAGTTGATACTGATGCCATTCGTAAAGCTGATTTTACTGTTGCTCTGGATTGCGTTAATTCTACAGGAGGAATGGTATTACCTGAATTACTAAAAGAACTGGGAGTTTCTAAAGTTGAAGAATTATATTGTGAACCCAATGGACAGTTTCCTCACAATCCTGAACCACTGCCTGAAAACCTTACTGAAATTTCAAATCTTTTAAAAGAAGGTAAAGCTGATGTTGGATTTGTTGTTGACCCGGATGTAGATCGTCTGGCAATCATATGCGAAGATGGAAGTATGTTTGGAGAAGAGTATACTTTAGTAGCAATAGCAGATTATATACTTCAACACCAAAAAGGTAATACCGTTTCAAATATGTCATCTACAAGAGCCCTAAAAGAGATTACAGAAAAGCATGGAGGTAAATACTTTGCTTCGGCAGTAGGAGAAGTAAATGTGGTTGAAAAAATGAAAACAGTGAAGGCAGTAATTGGTGGCGAAGGAAACGGAGGAATCATTGACCCTGCATTACACTACGGCAGAGATGCTTTGGTTGGTATCGCATTATTCCTTACACATTTAGCCAAAAGTGGCAAAACTTGCTCAGAACTACGGGCAACTTATCCTAATTACTATATCTCAAAAAATAAAATCGAGTTATCACCAGATTTGAATGTTGACCATATCTTAAAAGAAATGCAGCAAAAGTATAACAACATGCCTCATTCAACAATTGATGGTCTTAAAATATATTTCCCTGATGAAGAGTGGGTTCATCTGAGAAAATCAAATACGGAACCAATAATTCGCATTTATGCCGAAAGTAAAAGCGAAGAAAAATCAAATGCATTGGCCGAAAAAATTATGAATGAAATACGTTTAATAAGTATTCAGGCATCATGAATGAATTCTTTTATTAATAATTTCTTATATTCGGGTTAAATTATTTGACCTATGGCAGCCAGGCGTAAACGCAAACCCAAACCAACTGTTTTTAAAACGATTTCTTTTAAACTCAGTGTCCGACAAAGAAAATCTTTACGCAACTATTGTAAAGCCCGAAAAACAACTCCAACTAAACTGATCAAAAAAATGATCAATCCGTATATTAATAATTATGCGGAAAGTGTACCTGAAGAGTATTACATAACAGAGCATCAATTGGATTTGTTTGAGGAGAATAATGCATAAATGCTTAAGTTTAGGGACGATATCCCATAGCCGTCAATTTAAGGGAATTTTGCTTAGGATCATCATAGGTGTAAGCTTTCCTTTCTTTTTTTCTTTTCTACATTTTGAGATCAATACTTCA
>JANQLW010000084.1 GCA_028280405.1 Bacteroidales bacterium | reverse complement strand
CAGATCATTAACCGATGGCATCTCTAACAGGCGTACAAAAATCGAATTAGGAGTTAAGTAATTATCAAACTCTTCAATGCGGCCGGAAAAAACAAGTTTGCCGTGTTCGATCATCAAAATATAATCACAAATGGCCTGAACCTCTGTTAGCATATGGGTCGATAATAAAATGGCCCGATCCTCTGCAATCTCTTTGATCAAACTTCTAATCTCGATGATCTGGTTAGGATCCAAGCCATTGGTCGGCTCATCAAGGATAATAAACGAAGGGTTATGAATGATCCCCTGAGCAATCCCGACACGTTGCTGGTAACCTCCTGATAAATTCCTTATCAAGCGCTTTCTGAAATGAGAAATACTGCATTTTTCCATCACCTCTTCTACCGAGCTTTTTACTTTGTCAGGAGCAATCATGCGTAAATAGGCACAATTGGTTAAATACTCCTCTACCGTATTATCCGTATACAAAGGTGGTTTTTGAGGAAGAAAACCGATTTGCTTTTTTGCCTCAATAGGTTCTTCGGCCATATTGATGCCATTCACATAAACATGCCCCTGGGTTTGTTTTAGAACACCACTCATAATGTTCATTGCCGTTGATTTACCGGCCCCGTTGGATCCCAGTAAACCATAAATTCCTTTATCGGGCAGATCAAAACTGATGTCTTTGATCGCCCATTGGATACTGTAACGATGGGACAGGTTTTCAACCTTTACTCTTACATCTTTCATAAAAATTAACCATTAATGAATAAATAATTATCAAGGTTAAGCGTTCATTTAAACACATAGTAATTTTTTGATGTACAGGAAATTGTTTGGGCAAACTTCCTGTAATAGATAGATTGTATAAATTGGTGAAAATACAATATCAAGTACTTTTATAAACCATAAAATCTATGTTCTTTTTATATAACACATTTCAATTTAAATTTGGGGTGATTGAAAAGGGAACTTATTTTCTAAATTGGTTATAGGATAGGTTCCCTTTTAGGAAATTATTCTACACCTGTAAAGGCAAAATCCGATTTCCAGGCCCAATGGGTAGGACAGTTTTCCAATACCCAGTGTATACGCTCTACCTGCTCACCGGAAAGAACAGCAACTGTGCCACGCCCAAGTAAATTGGTTGGATAATAAACCCGGCCATCCCTTGACAATGCCCAGCCTTCTACTCCTGATGATAAATATGAATAAGTATCATCACAGTAGTCTTCCACTCTAGGACTTAATAATCCTAAGTATTTGGCAAAATGAGTTTCCCAGTGAAACGAATAACTAATTAAATATAAATAAGTTCCAAAATAATAAGCTCCAAAGATAGGGCCTATTTTCTCAGGGGATGACAAGTCCAATTCTTCATCTGCTTCAATATCCGTAAAGGACAGCCCAAGTATAGGATCCACACCAGCCAATTTAACACTTGGAGCAGGAGTAGATGGAGAATAGCCACAGACATAAACATTCATATATTTCTTAGAATCCCAGGTATTTTCAATTAAAACCGGCCTTGAAGCATATCCATCCAATGAGGTAGTTACACGGTTAATACCATCTTCTTCAAGCCTTGTACCATCAGGAGCATAAAGAGCCAGTTTAAATTCAACATTGGCATTGGCTCCATTGGAAGCAGGATAAGTCCGTTGGTTAAAAGCTTCATTAAGCGCATCCATCCTGCCCTGTAGGTATTTGGTATCAATTGAGGGCATTGCATCGCCACCTTCAGCTTCGGATTTTATATAGTGAACGATCACAGGGATCACTTTTTTCTCTTTTTCAGGAAATGGTTCTCTTACATCTATCTCTAACATTTCACTTTGTACATCCCCGATTTTTGCATATACTTTGAAATCTTCCACCGTTGTAGTTGTAATTTTTGCATTTTCGGGAAGCCTGGTGCCGTCATCTTTATAAAATTCGATATCATTTGTCAATCGCGAATTTTGAACCCGGTATATGTAGGTATATAAAGAGTCTTTAGTGCCCTCACTCCCATCCGGAAGATTTATTTTATCCTTGCGCCATAATTGGACGGTTTCAAATGCATGTACCCGGATATTCAGCTGGCTCACTCCATCGGCATATAGTATGTGGCTTTCGGGAGCCAGTTCGATGGAATCAATCTTTGAAATATTAGATTCAAAATCAAAGATTTCATATTTATCAGGGGTGCACGAAAAAACCAATGCACCAATCATAAAAGCTACTATATATATTGTTTTTTTCATCATTTCTTATTTTTTAAGTGATTAAAAACCCTGTTAATTTGACCATCCCGGATTTTGCTCTATATTTGGATTCAGAGACAATTCCGTATCAACAGGAATATAAAAAGCAAAGCGGTAATCATTGCTTTCCAGAGTGGCTGTTTGAGGGCCTGCAACAGGATCGATATATTCATGGGTCAATGACATTTCATTGCGTTTCAGATCCAACCATATAATATCATATTCAGTACAAAATTCTTTTTTACGTTCGTTCATGATTTCCGTTAAAATATCCGTACTTGCATAATAAGAGGTACCTCTTGAAGCCTTGAATTCATCCAACCATTGTTTGGCTGTTCCATCATTCCCTTCACGTGCATAGGATTCGGCTACTATTAAATGTAATTCTGCTGTACGTAAAAGATGATAAGTATTTCTTATCCGGGAAGATCTTCCTAGCCCTGTAGCGAGCCATTTATTATTTTCTTTATAGAGATCATTCCATATAAACATACCTTCCTCCATTCTTATATCATCTTCATCATACAAAGCCAGTAATTCCGGATGGAAAGGACGGCCTGTATAGTAATAAGCATTATAACCAAGATCTCTGTAACCAGGGGATCCCCATATCGAATTTCCCTGTATAGGGCCTGTAACAGTCCAAAAGAAAATGATTGAAGCAAATGGAGTATCATAAAAATATGCGGGCTCATAATAAAAAAACAATTGCTTTAATTCGTCAGTATTGCTTACAAGCCTTTTATTTGCCAAGGCTTCCTTCGCATACATACGAGCATTGGCCCAGTCATCATCGGCTTTTGCAGGACCGGTAGCTTTATATTGATACAGTTGAGCCAGTATTCCGTTTACAATATTTTTACGATAGAAAAGATTATAATTCTCATTAGTAGGTGCGCTATAGGTAAGCACTTCCTTTAAATCAGCAATGATCATCTCAAAAACCTCTGTTTGAGGTCTTCTGGGATCTTCAGTATTCACTAAATCCTCAGTATCAAATTTAAGCGGTATTCCCAGGGCATCATTGGTAAAAGGTGTAAAATACTGTAATAATTTCATCGCATTCCAGGCACGGATCACTTTGGCTTCTCCCACAACTTGCTGCTGTAATTCTGAAGTTTCTTCATTCAAGGCTGCAGCTTCTTCTAAAATACGGTTCATCAATCCAATATTTTTATAGCCCTGTTGCCAAAGTATTCCATGTACCTCTCTGGATGACCAGTTGAGCGCTTTGAGAATTTCCAATCCGTACCGCTCTCCATTGATTCCATCAAGTGACTTGGTATGATCCATACTGTTATCATAATAAGAAAACATTTGAAGTACCTCTCCTGTCAACATAAATCCAATATCGTCATACCAGTGATAAAAACTACTTGGATTTCCTGCGGAAGCACCTGCATAATGGATTTTATATGTTTCAAGGTAGCCGGCAAGGATTCCTTTAATATCTTCCATGCTACCAATTGCTTTAACATTAGCCGGGTCAACATTTAAATAATCATTACAGGATGTAGTGAATATGCCGGCACTTAGTAATATAATTATTATAATTTTTTTCATTTCTCTTCTTTTTTAATGTTAAAAAGTAATTTCCAGGCTTGCTGTATATCTTCTGGAGGAAGGATAGCCAAATAATCCATTATTTTCAGGGTCTATCCCTTTATATTTAGTCCAGGTAAATAAATTGTTCGCATTAATACTGAAACGGCATCGTTGCATGCCCAGTTTTCTGATAAACGTCCTTGGTAAATCATATGAAAGGTTTACATAGGTTAACTTCAAAAAGTCTCCTTTTTCCATATTACTTGAGAAGAAATAATCCGTATATGCTAATTTACTGACGCCCGAGTTGCTATTACTCCTTTTAACAATTTCAGGGATATCTGTTATATCGCCCGGTTGGCGCCATCTGTTGGCCGAATTTCTAAGCAAATTTCTAGAAGCTGCAGCTAGTTGTGTAGTACTCGGACTTACAATAATATTGCCGCTCACATAAGCAAACTGAGCTGCTAAAGTAAAATCTTTATAGGAAAGCGTTGTTCCAAATCCTCCATAAAGCGAAGGTTCGGTTTTACCTAAATAGGAGATAGTAGCTTCATGGTTAAAATAGTGATCCATATCAATGATCTTTCGTCCGTCTTTCTCAGAGTGAATCTCCCATGGGTTCAAAAACTCCTCATTAGTTACATAAGCAAGTGTATTTCCGGTGAGAGGATCTACTCCGGCGAACTCATATCCGAATACAGCACTTACATCATAACCCACCGTATAGTATTTTGAAGGGAACGCAATCGGCCACTCATTATCAATAATAGGAAGTTCCGATATATCCTTATAAAATGTTTCGGTTATCTTATTCTCATTTTTACTGAGGTTGAAATTTACCGTCCATCGCCAATCATTCTTATTTACGATTACAGTGGTCAGATTTAGTTCAATCCCCTGATTGGTCACGCTGGCAACATTGGCTTTAATTGAAGGAACTCCTGAGGATATTGGAAGCTGTTTGTTATCAAGCAGATCAACGGTCCTGTTGTTGTAATAATTAAATTCAATATTCAACCTGCTTTTAAATAATGAAGCATTGAAACCCAGATTACGATCATATTTCCTTTGCCATTTGATGTTTGGGTTTTTCCAATTAACACGTGAGGGTACCATGGTTCCATCAACATAATAGTTACTCAGGTAAGTCAGATAGCTAAAAGGAAGTGCATTACGGTCAATACTTCCGGTATATCCTACAGAAAGTCTTAGGGATAAAACCTCTATGAAATCAAACTTTTCCATGAATTTTTCACGGTGCATATTCCATTTACCACTAATATTCCATAATGGAGTAAAATTGTTTTTATTCCCAATAATGTCTACACCATCATAGCGAATACTGGCATTAAGAACATAGATATCCTGATAACTGTAAATTCCATGCATAAAAAATGAAGCAGTTCTTGTTTCACTAATCCCCGTATTTCCGAGCATTTCAAAATTATAGGTATCAAAGGTTATTTTTTCATTCGAAAAATAATTAAACAGATCATCATCCAATTCACCTGGATAACTTCCAATTTTGAACACAGGATCATATTCGGGAAGTAGGCTAAAGAAATTTCCGGCATTGGATTTCGAAGCTTGTTGTCCTAATAAAACATTTACAAAATGCTTTTTATTGATATTGGCATTGTATTTAATCAGATTTTTAAAAGTATAGGCTTCCGAATCTCCGTGAGTCTCTTTTAAATAACCTTTATTCAGTTCATCAGGAACCTCACGCATACCTGAATTATGTAATATCCCCCTTTTGTAGGAAGCATATGTTCCGGGCAATGCCCATTCTCTTCCATAAGAAGAGGAGTAGGTGTATTGTAATTGAGATTCTATATTCAGGTTTTTCAGTATATCATAACTAATACGGCCGTCAAAAGTAATTGATGAAGTTTTATTTTCCCTGGTACTGCTGGCCATATCCTCGAGAATATTATAATCCCAATATTGATCGTCTTCATCTGCCTGATAAATATCTTTATAAGGAGTTGTGGTCCGGTCGTATGCATAAGAACCATCTTCATTGAATGGTTTTTCATAGGGGTTGGCAAAAGTCGCATACTCAAATGGATCTTCCATAGGATTTGGAATTACATCCTTTCGGACACTTACTTTTAACTGAGATTCAACCTTTAATTGAGGAACAGGAACTATGTTCAATCTTGATGTAGAGTTAAATGAGTTCAGTTTATTCCCTTCCAGGATCCCTTGCTCCTCACTTAAATTGGCAGAAGCATAATATTGCATTTTTTGGGTACCTCCGCTAAAACTGATATTATGTCTTCTGGAGTAAGCCGTTTTAAAAATAACATCAAACCAATCCGTATTAACTTTGGAGAGTTCAGCGATTTGAGCTTCAACCTCCTCTTTAGAGATTCGACCTTGATACTGCCTCAAAAGCAGTTGATTTACCCTACCGATAGTGCTATTAAATGGTTTGTCCTCAAACAAATCACGTTCAAATTGTATCTTTTCAGCCGTATTCATCATTTCATAACGATTGGTCGGGGCTTCAGAAATTGAAAAGGAATTAGAAATAGTAATTCTGTTTTGACCTGCATTTCCTTTTTTGGTTTGTACCACAATAACTCCATTTGCTGCACGTGCACCGTATAGAGCTGAAGCTGCAGCATCTTTTAATACAGTGATGGATTCAATATCTTCAGGAGCAATAGCACCAATTCCATTGGTAAGGATACTGTTTTGCAGATTTACACCACCCACAGAAATATTTGGGACAGCTTCCTGCATTTCTATTCCATCCACGATCCAGATAGGTTCCATATTCCCGGTAATGGAGTTTAGTCCACGAATACGGATCCGGGTAGCAGCACCTGGCCGACCTGATACATTTAATGCAAGCGCACCGGTCATTTTACCCCTGAATACCTGGTCTATGCTAACAGCCCCGGATTCTTTAATGTCAGCAGCTGTTACTTTGGAAACGGAACCTGTACTTCTTACTTTTGGAATATCCTGATATCCGGTAACTACGACCTCATCCAGATTTGTAGTTTCTTCTTTTAATACTACATTGATTACCGTTTTATTGTTAATCGGTATTTTTTGAGTTTCAAATCCTACAAATGAAATTTTCAGCACGGAATTTTTTCCGCTAACCGTAAGCGTATACTTCCCCTGTTCGTCTGTTGTAACTCCATTAAGTGTACCTTCTTCCAAAACAGTGGCACCGGGTAAAGGATTTCCGGATTCATCCGTAATTTTACCTTTAATGTTTATTCTTACAGCCGTTTCAGTATTTTCAGATGTTATATTTTTCTCAAAATTAATGATTACAAGATCATCTGAAGTGGTATAATTAAAAGGCAGGTTATCCAATAAATGATTTAAACATTCTTCCAATGTTATATTAGAAAAATCTGCACTAACTTCATATCCTTCAACATCATCATAGCTAAAAACAAAGTCAAAAGATGTAAGTTCTTCTAATCTTTCCAGAACAACTGATAACTCAACATTCTTTAGCTTTAGTTCCTTAATCATGGTTTGTGAATTGACCTCTGCGATACAGTTCAACATTCCAATGATCAGGAATACCTTTAACATCGTTAGTCTCATAATAAGCTTAACTGTTTTACCCCTACTATCATAAGGGTTGATTAGCATTTTTTTCATAAATTTGTATGTGTTAAGTGTTAATAATGATCCCATCCCGATAGCTATCGGGGCCAGGATTTATTTATTGACCATAGTTAAGGGATAGCTTCCACCTATCCCTTATTTTTTTTAATTTCTTTTCACATCCTTTATCAATACTGCATTTTCGATTATATCTACTTCTACACGGCCTGTTTCTTCCAGGCGTTTTACGATTTCTCCAAAACTCAGTTTCCTATCTGCCCGCATTCTGAATTCATAATATTTTGTATTGGCATCTTCATAAAACACTTGAAAATCATACCACTTCTGTAGTTTTTTCATGATACTTTGAAGTTGTTCCCGTTCAAAATAATAATAGCCGTTTTTCCATGCTATCAATTTAGAAGCATTGACCTTACTTATTTTAAGTTTTGTTTCATTCAATTTCAATGCAGCATTATCATTAGGTTCAAGTTTATATTTTTGATTATTTAATTTATTATGAAGTTGAACACTACCTTCAACCAAAGTAATATTGACATCTTCATCGGGATATGCATTGACATTAAATGTTGTGCCAAGTACTTTTGTATCTATCTTTTCCGTATTTACAACAAATGGTTTATTCTCATCTTTTACGACTTCGAAGCAGGCTTCTCCTGTTAAAAAAACGCTACGTTCGTTACCTGTGAATTCCAATGGATAACGCAGCTTAGATGCAGCATTTATACATACTTTTGTACCATCGGGTAGTACAACATTCCAATCGCTAAATTCAGGAACTTCAATTTCATGAAATTCAACATCTTTGACTTTAGATTTTTGCTTTTTCTCATCTGTCAGATATTCAATCGTTGCTGAATCTTTGTTAATAGTAATATTTACTCCAAGAGCCTTTATTTGCAGAGGTTCCAATTCTGTCAAACGAATTTTCACTCCTTCTGAAGTAGTAAGTATTGCTTTAGGAGATCCGATGGTTATAGCCTCAGCTAATTTATGATAGTCTTTCTCATATGTTTTTTTCATTTCAACAGACAAATAATATCCTATTGCAAACAAAATAATGAGGGAGGCTGCAACCTTCAGAAAATTATACATTTTAACATTGGGCCTTTCAATTTTTTTCTTCATCTTATCCCATTCTATATTCTGATCAGGGCGACGATATAGATTTAAGATGAGTAAAGCTTCCTTATAAAGCCTGATTTCGTTGTATAGCTCATGTTCTATCTTGCCATCAGGTCTAAGAACCATATAATCAGAAGCATGTGAATCAGGATCAGCCAATGCCTGAATAACATTCTCTATTTGTGAGTGACTAAAATTATCAATCATAGTAATGCAATTTTATAATTACACGTTTTCGGTTCAAAAAAGGGTGAACTTTATATAATTAAAAACTAAAAACGAAAAGCTAAAAATGAGGTAAATACCAATATTATTATAAGTAAGAAAAGGATTGGATTTTCTTTAGGTGAATAAAAGAAAACTTATATAATCCTTCTGGAAATTAAGAATAGCAGGAAAGCTTCAGGGTCTACTTTCTCACGAAGTATTTTAAGGGCTTTTTTGATGTGGGTTTTTACAGTATTGATAGAGATGTTCAGTTCATCTCCGGTTTCCCGGTACTTTTTATTTTCCAGAAAACATTTTTCAAAGACAATCCTTGTTTTAGGAGGCAGTTCTTCTATCTTTTTAATGATATTCTGGATCAAACGTTCATATTCAGTGTGGGATTCTTCAACTTCCAATTGATTCTTTATGCTGAAATCAATATACTTTTGCTTAACTTTCTGATGCCTTAAATAATTAATACATTTATTTTTTACGATCTGATACAAAAAAGGCTTTATTGAATATGAAATATCAAAAGTCTCCCTTTCCTTCCATAATTGTTCAAACACATCTGCAATAATATCACGTGATATATCCTCATCATTTGTAAAAGAAAAAGCATGATAATATAAGCCTTCATAGTTTTCTTTAAAAAGGATTTCAAAGTCTTTTTTATTTAATCTTAATCTAGCCAAAATATGTACAAAATCAATTTTTTTGTATCAAAAAACATATGCAAAATCACATACTTTTTATTTAGAAAACACGTACAAAATCAAATAATTTTTATTAAGATAGTAAAAATTAACACGTAAAGGAAGTTATTTGGGGTGATAAACAGGAAATAAAACTGAAAAACATGAATTGGTTAAAATGGAAATTGGCAGAGAGGAGGTGGTGGGAGGTGGATTGGTATATCAATATACTAATACACTACTTACCCAACAACCTACTTCTTCTGATAATAACTCAAACTCTGAAACATCTCCGGGCGTTTCAAAATTTCAACAGCCTTTTTAAATTCATCATCTATATCAGACATAATATAAAAATAGGCATCCATATCCCAGAGGTTCCTTCCAATCAAAGCTTTTAAAGAATGCATCATTCTAATTTTAGATCTATTGTAATCTTTCTCTACAAATTTCACTCCCTGTTCTTCACCTAAAGCAATAAATTTTTTCATCAATTCTTCGCTTATATTAAATCCTTTGGCAAAACTTCTAAAATCAGGATGTTCTTTGAGTATAGTTTTTCTGCGATCTTGTAGATAATTAATCACAAAATCATTGAAAACTCTTTTACGAATCAGGTCGGCATTATATTTTGTCAGGTCTGTAGTATCCATAGGGATATAAATATCAGGCATAATACCACCTCCACCATAAACGGTACGCATACCAGCTGTTGTGTATTTTAGTGAGTCAGGGAAGTTCAGCTTTTTCCCATTCATGATTTCACCATTGGTATAGCGGTCGTACAATTCTTTATAATACTCCTCTATCCCTTTACTATAAGGCCTTTGAATGGATCTACCACTGGGAGTATAGTATCTGGCAACAGTGAGCCGTACTGCAGAACCATCCGGTAGAGGGAATGGATTTTGAACCAATCCTTTTCCAAAAGAACGACGGCCAATAATAACACCACGGTCCCAATCCTGAACGGCACCGGCTACAATTTCACTTGCAGAAGCTGAACCTTCATCAATTAAAACAGCAACGCTGCCCTTTTCGAAATTTCCTATTGGTGTAGACTTATAATCTCTTCGAGGCGATTGTCTCCCTTTGGTATAAACGATCAATTTATTTGTATTTAAAAGGTCATCACAAATCTCAATAGCAGCTTGCATTACACCACCTGAATTCTGTCTAAGATCCAAGATAAGTTTTTTCATACCTTGTTTTTTCAGGCTGGCAATGGACTTCTGGTATTCTTCAAAAGTAGTTAATGAAAACCTACTAATTCGTATATATCCTATTTCATCATCAATCATATAAGTTGCATCAACACTATTAACAGGTATTTTATCACGAATTATGGTAAAATCGATAAGTTCTTTAACTCCCTTTCTGAATACTTTAATCTTTACTTTAGTCCCTTTAGGGCCTTTCAGATGATCAAATACAAATTTATTGGTCATATGATCCCCATAAGACTTATTGCCATCAATTTCCAGAATTTTGTCACCTGCAAGAATTCCAACTTTTTCGGAAGGTCCTCCAGGAATTGGCGAAATTACGTACAAAGTATCATGAAATAACTGAAAAGAAATCCCGATACCTTCAAAGCTTCCCATAATAGGTTCATTGGCTTCTTCCAATTCCTCTTTTGAAATATAATATGAATGGGGATCTAGTTCTTTTAAAGTTTCAACAATAGCATTTTCTACCAATTTTGCTTCGTTAATGGTATCCACATACATATACTTTATCAGTTGCATTGCATGTGCTAATTTATTTAGCTGAAAGTTAGGATCATCCTTCGAAATCGCTCTTTGCTGTCCTACTACCCAGGAAGTATTTAATACGGAAAGTAACAGAACGGCAATCATTATTCTTACGTCTCTCATAGCTCTCTTCTTTAGTCTATATAAACAAATGTACAAATAAGAATGCTAAGCTAAAAAAACCCCTATATAAAGATTCGTTAAATAATGTTAATTCTAGATATATTAGTACAGAGTATCAAGATATTAGTATTTTATATATACTCCATATAGGTACTATGAAAGGCTTGTCATCCTGAGCGTAGCGAAGGACCTCCTTCTAGATATGACAGAAGTTCGATTAGGAGCTCCTTCACTACGCTCAGGTGACAGACCTTCTATAGTTTAGTACGCTAATAACTCTTTAGCTGCATTATAAATCTTATCTGCGTTCGGTAGAATTTCTTTTTCAAGAATTCTGTTAAACCCAACAGGTGTAAAGGTCGATCCTATACGTTTAATTGGAGCATCCAGGTATTCAAAAGTTTCATCAGAAATTATAGCAGCCATCTCGGCACCAAAGCCTGAGAATACTTTGTCCTCATGTACAACAAGAATCTTATTTGTTTTCTTAACAGAATTCAGAATAGTTTCCTTATCAAGAGGAATTAATGAACGAATATCGATCACCTCAACACTCGCATTTTCGTCTTTTAGTTTCTCAGCAACCTGAATACACATTGGAGTTGTATTTCCATATGTAACGATAGTTAAGTCTTTTCCTTCAACCCTTACACGAGCTTTTCCGAATGGGACTTCAAAATCATCCGGCACTAATGCTTCAGCCAATGGATCATTATATAAAGCTTTTGGTTCCAGAAATAAAGTAGGCCCTTTGGAACGCATACTAGTTCTCAGTAAACCAGCTGCATCATCAGCAGATGATGGGTATACGATCCTAACACCCGGCAAAGAAGTTAAGGAAGCTTCAATATTTTGGGAGTGATATAAACCACCACCGATATATCCACCGGAAGCCAGACGAATAGTTACGTTAGGAGCAAATTGTCCTTTGGTACGCCAGTAATCATGAGTAAGTTCAATAAATTGTTCCATAGCCGGCCAGAAATAATCAGCAAATTCAGCACCTTCAACTACAATTCTGATCTTTTCATCAAAACGGCTCATACCATTGGCAGTACCTACAATATAATCTTCAGCAATCGGAGCATTGAATACACGCTTACGCCCAAACTCCTGCTGCATTCCTTTACTCACATTAAAAATTCCGCCTTTATCTTTATTGGCCATATCCTGTCCCCAGATAAAAGTATCCGGATTGTGACGGAACTCTGCTTTTAAAGTTTCATTCAGGGCTTCGATTAATCTTTTCTTTTCCCCTTTACCATTTGCTAATCCATCCGGATATTTTTCAGATACATATGGTTCCGGAATTACAAAGTCGTAAACAGATTTTGGATCAGGATCAGGAGCAACCACTACTTTTTTATGAGCAGCACTTACTTCTTTTTTCACTTCAGCATCTATTGCAAGAAGTTCATCTTCAGTAAATATTTTTGAGTATAAAAGCCTTTTTCTGAATCTTTTTAATGGATCCTGTCCTTTTACATCCAGCAATTCATATTGATCCCTGTATAATTCATGGCGATCAGAATTTGAGTGAGAACCAATACGAACACAATTGGCATGAACAATCACAGGATTTCCTTTTTCCTTAACAATCTTTTTAGCTTTAATCATAGCATTCATAGAGTTGAAAGGATCTTTTCCATTACAATAAATTACATCCAGATTTTTAAATGCAAGGAAATTATCAGCTGCACGAGGATTTGCAGTTTGTTCTGCTTTAGGAACAGAAATTCCAAACCCATTATCTTGAAAAACAAAGATCACAGGTAGCTTTTCATTAGAAGCTCCATTGATTGCTTCATATACATAACCTTCCGATGTGGAAGATTCGCCCTGCGAACTAATGGCTACTGCATCAGCTCCATAATATTTTATCGCTCTTGCCACACCAACAGCATGCAGGGTATGATTTCCTGTAGCTGATGAAACATTATGAATATTCCAGGCAGGTTTTGCAAAGTGATTCGACATATGCCGGCCACCACCTGCAACATCTCCATCTTTGGAAATTCCATTTAAAATAATTTCTTCAGCAGTTAATCCACTGGAAATAGCCGTAAGCATATCACGGTAATAAGGGAATAAATGATCTACATTTTTTTCAAATACCTGCCCAATAGCTAATTGAATTCCATCATGGCCTGCATAAGGTGCATGATAAGACCAGCCCAATGCCTGCTTTAAATAATTTGGAGCTTTTTCATCCAATTTACGACCAAGCACCATAAGTCTGTACCATTTCTTTAAGGTTTCTTTCCCTACATTTTTAATGGTTAATTTGCGGTCTGCTTTCTTTAAGGTAAGCTCTTTATATTCTATCATTAGTATTCAAAATTAAAATTCGTTTCTATAGTACAAAGATACGAAAAATAAATTTATTTATACTGAATCTAAATAAAAAATATTAAGATAATTATATGATTAGATTAGTGGATTGGTGTATTAGTATATCACTTCACCATTTAGCCTCACAAAATCCAACTTTTTTATACCAACCCTTTATACAAACCAGGATGTCTATCATTAAATGCATGGTTTCTCGAAGTAACAAATTTATTTCTGGCAAGTTGTGGATCAATTTCAATCATCCCGACTTCCTCTTTATCCACACTCGCCTTTAAAATCACTTCAGCATCTGGATTTACAATAAAAGAAGTGCCGTTAAACGTAAGATCATTTTCAGTTCCAATTCTATTCGAAGTAATGATAAATACTTTATTCATGAAAGCCTGAGCAGGTACTGTTTTATGTGCATTTTGAGTAAGCAGGTTTGAAGGATGACAAATAATATCAGCTCCATTTAATCCTGTCATCCTCCATAATTCAGGGAAATAATAGTCGAAGCAGATCAGCATTGAGAGTTTGCCGAATTCAACATCAAAAACAGGTACTCCGACTGAACCGGTTTTAAAAATATCTTTCTCATTCATAAACAAATGAATTTTCTGATATTTCCCCAAATAGCCATTGGGCCCTATCAATACTGATGTATTAAAAAGCTCATCACCATTCTTTTCATTTATCCCGGCTACGATGTATGCATTATGTTCTTTCGATTTAGAGATCAGGAATTCAACAAAGCGGCTATTATTTATTTCTTCAGCACAATTCAACGCATAATGACGGGATTCGAAATTATATCCTGTACTAATCAGTTCAGGCAATACGATCAAATCGGCATCCTTAGTCTGATCTATAAAAGGATTAATTCGTTGAATATTTCCGTCAATTTCTCCCAATACAGGATGAAATTGAATATAGCCTGTTTTAATCATATTATTTTCTTATAATTTCAAATTCTCCTCCAACATTCAGCTTTATAATTGTTGAGGGTTTTACTTTTACTAATGAATGTTGGTCCAGATCAACAATATAATCTACTCCGTTTTTAATATCATCCGTAATATCATTAAAAACAACAGGGGTCGGTTCTGAGGAAATGTTAGCTGATGTAGAAACAATAGGTTTTTTAAGCTGCCTGATTACTTCCTGACAGAAATCATTTTTAACAACTCTAATTGCAACAGTTCCATCTGAAGCAATCACATTTTTAGCAAGGTTTCTGGCATTTGGATAGATAATGGTAAGTGGCTTGTCAATACTTTCAATCAGGTCGTATGCAACAGCCGGCACTTCTTTCATATATCCATTCAGACTATATTCACTATCCACCAAAATAATTAAACTTTTACTTTCGGCACGTCGTTTTAACTTATAAACCTTATCAACAGCCTTGGTATTTGTAGCATCACAACCGATTCCCCATACAGTATCTGTAGGGTACAAAATAGTTTTTCCCTGCTTTAGGTACTTAACTGTTTCTTTAATGAATTCCTGCATTAATTAATCTTATATTCTAAATTTAACTCTAAATTATTTCCACATTAATATATATTAAACTGCTAAATCGTATTCACGTAATGCATCGTTTAAAGAAGTTTTCAAATTAGTAGAAGGCTTTCTCTTTCCAATAATCATCGCACAAGGCACATGATATTCTCCTGCCGGAAATTGTTTTGGCACCGTACCCGGGATCACCACAGAATTTTCAGGGACCACTCCTCTCATTTCTACCGGTTCACTATCTGTTACATCAATAATTTTTGTTGATTTCGTTAACACAACATTAGCACCAAGCACAGCTTGTTTCTTAACATGTACACCCTCAACCACTATACATCTGGAACCAATAAAACAGTCATCTTCAATAATCACAGGAGAAGCTTGTACAGGTTCTAATACACCACCGATGCCAACACCTCCACTCAGATGAACATTTTTTCCTATTTGGGCACACGAGCCAACTGTAGCCCAGGTATCGACCATTGTTCCTGAGTCAACATAAGCACCAATATTTACGTAAGAAGGCATCATAATAACGCCTTTAGCAAGATAAGAACCATAACGGGCTACAGCATGGGGAACCACTCTCACACCCAGCCGGTCATAATCCTTTTTCAATGCAATTTTATCATGGAATTCAAGAGGGCCAACCTCAATCTTTTTCATACCCTGGATAGGAAAATACATCAATACAGCTTTCTTTACCCACTCATTTACCTGCCATTTTTCAATTTCATTATTGGCATTATAAACAGGTTCACTTACACGAATTTTTCCCTTATCAAGCATTTCAATTACCTTACGAATAGCTTCCTGGGTTTCTTTTTTTTCTAATAACTCTCTATAATCCCACGCTTGTTCAATAATTGTTTGCATATAAAAATGTTTAATAAAAATAATTTTCAAAATTAGAGAAATTTCAGACAGTTTGAATACTTCTTCGTAATTTTGTAATCGAATACCGAAATTATTTATTTGTTATGGCTAGAATATTGGCAATTGATTACGGACAAAAACGAGTTGGGCTGGCAGTTACAGATGAATTGCAGATCATTGCCAATAGTTTAACCACTATTCATTCTAAAGATATATTTTTATTTCTTGAAAAATATATTGAAGAAGAAAATGTTGAATGCATAGTAGTTGGTGAACCACGTCAAATGAATAATACTGCATCTGAATCTGCAAAATTTGTGGATCCGTTTGTAAGAAAATTAAAGCAAAAATACCCTGAACTTAAGATTGAAACGTTTGATGAACGTTTTACTTCCAAAATGGCCTCACAAACCATTTTAGAAGCAGGTTTAAAGAAAAAAGATCGTCAAAATAAAGCATTAATTGACAGTGTAAGTGCAACCATCTTACTTCAATCATATATGCAATCTAAATCAGGATTAAATTTTTAAAGCATGATATTACCAGTTGTAGCATACGGACATCCGACCTTAAAGAAAAGGGCAGTTGAAATAGAACAGGATTATCCGGATTTAAATGAATTCATAGAAAATATGTGGGAAACCATGTATAAGGCAGTAGGTGTTGGATTAGCTGCACCACAGGTAAATAAAGGAATAAGATTATTTGTGATTGATGCAGCCCCTTATAAAGATGAATTCCCGGAAGTTGAAGGGTTTAAAAAAGTTTTTATCAATGCTGAGATTTTAGAAGAAACAGGTGAAGAATGGGAATATAATGAAGCTTGTTTAAGTGTTCCCGGTTTAGCAGAATATGTTAGCAGAAAGCCAAAAATCAAGATTAAATATCAAGATGAGAATTTTGAAGAACATATTGAAGAATATGATGGGATGTTGGCTCGTATTATTCAACATGAGTACGATCATATTGAAGGAGTTGTATTTGTAGAAAGAGTGAGTAATATGAAAAAGTTATTACTCAAAAATAAACTCAAAGACATTTCAACGGGAAAGGTGAATGCATCTTATAAAATGATTTTTGCTCCGGTTAAAAGGAAAAGATAAGGTGATTGAACGAGAGAAGATAGCAGATATTCGATATGCGATTTATGTTTGATTGAATGAAAACAGATTCCTTATCAAGTTAAGCTATCGTATTCTTCCAAACCAGTTAATACATCTCAACCTGTCAGGTTCAAGAACCTGACAGGTTAAATGTTTATAAGATTAAACTAACGTGACTTCGATCTAAGACGGGTTTATTAAAATTGTTCCATTGCTTCATTGCCTACCAGCCGCAGGCTGGTTATATTGTCTGCTTAAATACTACTAATTGTAAACTTTTAAACAATTGAACAATCGAACAATGAAACAATATTTTTTTATATCAAACTCACGTTAAACTAAATCTATTTTGCAAAAGTTACTGCACGCGTTTCTCTAATCACAGTAATTTTAATTTGGCCTGGGTAAGTCATTTCATCCTGAATTTTACGCGACAAATCAATAGAGATTTGATCGGCTTCAGCATCTGACACTTTATCAGCACCAACAATAACACGTAATTCCCGGCCCGCTTGAATCGCATAAGTTTTAACTACACCAGGATAGGTTAGGGCTAATTCTTCCAATTTATTCAAGCGTTGAATATAAGCTTCAACTACCTCACGCCTTGCTCCCGGGCGAGCACCTGAAATGGCATCACACACCTGAACAATCGGAGCAATTAAAGAGCCCATTTCCACCTCGTCGTGGTGAGAACCAATCGCATTACAAACTTCAGGCTTTTCTTTATATTTTTCGGCTAATTTCATTCCAAATACAGCATGTGGCAATTCAGGTTCATGATCCGGAACTTTACCTATGTCATGTAATAAACCTGCTCTCTTCGCTAATTTTGGATTTAAGCCCAATTCGGCAGCCATAGTTGAACACAAATTGGCAACCTCCCTACTGTGCTGAAGAAGATTTTGCCCATAAGATGAACGATATTTCATTCTACCAACCATGCGAATTAATTCATGATGCATATTATGAATGCCCAAATCGATTACGGTACGTTTTCCAATTTCAATAATTTCCTGTTCTATTTGTTTTTTTGTTTTTGCCACAACCTCTTCAATACGTGCAGGGTGGATACGGCCATCCGTTACAAGTTTATGCAATGATAACCTGGCTACTTCACGGCGAACGGGGTCAAAACCTGAAAGAATAATTGCATCCGGAGAATCATCAATAATAATTTCAATACCGGTTAAAGCTTCAAGGGTCCGAATATTACGGCCTTCTCTACCGATAATTCTACCTTTTACCTCATCACTTTCAATATTGAAGACCGAAACTGTGTTTTCAATTGCATTTTCTGCAGCAGTTCTTTGAATGGTTTCAATAATAATTTTCTTCGCCTCAGTATTGGCCGAAAGTTTTGCTTCTTCAACAATTTCCCTTATTTGATTCGAGGCTTCTGATTTTGCTTCCTCTTTTAAAGATTCGATCAATTGTTCTTTAGCATCATCAGCAGACAAACCTGAAATTTCCTGTAATTGAACAACTTGTTCATGATGTAACTTTTCTAATTCAGTTTGTTTTTTAGTAACAAGGTCTAATTGACTTGATAGATTTGTTTTGATTTGAGCGGCTTCTTTTTGTTTTCTTTGCAGATCATCCAATTTCTGATTAATTGAATTCTCTCTCTGTTTTAATTTGTGTTCGGTGCGCTGAATTACCGAGTTCTTTTCATTAATATGCTTTTCATGTTCGCTCTTCAATTGCAGAAATTTTTCCTTTGCCTGCAATATTTTTTCCTTTTTAATGACCTCTGCCTTAACATGAGCTTCTTTAATGATATTATTACTTTTTCTTTCCGATGATCTTTTGATCATCATGCTGGCAATAAAAACTCCGATTCCAAGAGATAAAGCACCAACGATCACATTTAAAATAATTGGATCCATATATATTTATATTTGAGGCAAGCACACTGTACAAAAAGAAAATAAAAAACCCGCACTAATTACGGAGTTTAGTAAACCCCTATACTTACACGTATAGAGTTGCCAAACCTTTCGAACTTCCACTGTCCCGATTACATCGGGATCCCGATATAATCGGGATGAGGCCTGTCCTACAGATTTTGAGCTTTAAACTCTAATGATTATAATGTTGAGTTTACAAACATTGTCGAATTAGTGCGGGTAATTCTATTAATATTTTTCAAAGAACAGTCCGAATTTAATCCAGTTGCTCACTAAGGAGATTATCGATTTCAGTAAGTTTTTGAGCCACCTCATCATCGGTTTCATCTAATTGAGTTTGGTAAACCATTGAACTATTAGCAAACTCTAATGATACCATAGCCAAAAGATCCTGTCGATCATTAAAGGCATAATTTTCAGAATATTGTTTTATACGCTCATTTATTTTCTTCGCTGCTTTCCGTACTCTTTCTTCTTCTTCTTTTCTAATTTTTAATCTATATGGTCTGTCAGCAATAGTAACTGAAATTGTTAATTCATCCATTAAATTATATCCTAGCAACTGTTGTTTTTATTGATTTAAAAGTCCAATACACTTATCAATTTCCCGCACCAGTTCATTTATTTTCTTATTTGCATTTATTGAGCCATCATTTTGCTCCAGCGATTTTGCCAATTTAACTTTTTGAATTTCTTCTTTTAAGTTTTCTACTATATTATTTTTTTCTTCGATAATTTTCTTTAACTCATTATTTTCTTCAACCAGTCGTTCCTGATTGTTTTTGAACTTGTTTAACTGATCTACTAACTTTCTTACTTTATATTCAATTCCTAAGATCAGTACCTTATTTTCTTTCATGCAGAAAAAAATATTTATTAAAGTTCTCTACAAAAGTAAGAATTAAACCATTGCTTTCCAAAAACCTCTTTACTGCCTAATAATCTTCACTTTACAATTAAATTATTTCATTAAAGCAATGCCGTAATTAAGCATTTTGGATCAATTTCCAGTAGACTATTTCTCCAAAACGCAATTAATATAATAGAACACCCTAATAAAAATAAGAATATGCAGGAAGAATATTTACACTACATCTGGAAATTCCAATTAATGAATTTAAATCTTTTCACATTGGAAGATGAAGAAATTTTTATAAAGCAAGCAGGATATCATAATAAAGATTCCGGTCCTGACTTTTCAGAAGCTATGGTAAGAATAGGAGACAAATTATGGGCAGGAAATATAGAAATCCACGTCAAAAGTTCAGATTGGTTTAAACATGGGCATCATAAAGATGATGCTTATAAATCTGTAATACTACATGTAGTTTACGAAAATGATTTATGCTCCAAAAAGCTAAACCAAATAAAAACTCCTTTAGTTGAAATAAAGCATCATATTGATTACAACAACTACCACAAATATCTATCATTCTTAAGCAATATGAGTTGGATTCCTTGCGAAAACCAAATCAAACAAGTTGATCATTTCAAGTTATATTTTTTCTTTTCACGCTTAGCAATTGAAAGATTAGAGTCAAAATCCAATTATATTCTAAAATTTCTAACAGAGCTAAACAATAATCTTGAAGAATGTTTGTATATCCTAATTGCCAGAAATTTTGGGTTTAAAACGAATGCAGCAGCTTTTGAACTACTGGCAAAAAACCTTCCTTTAAAAACATTGATAAAGCATAAGGACAATTTGTTTCAAATTGAAGCTCTCCTTTTCGGACAATCAGGATTACTGGAAACAAGATTTGGAGAAGGATATCCAAAAAGCCTAAGGAAAGAATACTCTTTTCTAAGAAAAAAATATGGTTTAAAACCCAATAATACATTTGCCTGGAAATTTCTACGATTAAGGCCCTTAAACTTCCCAACTCTCCGAATAGCACAATTTGCCGTTTTTATTTATAAATCCTCTCTTTTGCTATCAACTATATTGAATTGTGAAAGTATAGAACAAATGAAAAAACTTTTCAATATCTCACCTTCCGAATACTGGCTTACACATTATCGTTTTGGAGGTAAAACAAAATCCAAACCTAAACTATTAGGTTCAAAATCCCAGGACTTGATTATTATAAATACAATCATCCCTTTTCTTTATGTATATGGGAAATACAAGAATGATGATACATATTGTAAGAGAGCCGTTTCCTTTCTTGAACTCATCAAACCTGAAAACAACAATATTATCAGGAAATGGAAAAGCATTGGGATTCAAAGCACCTCTGCATATTTCAGTCAGGCACTTATTCATTTAAAGAATGAGTATTGTGATAAAAAAAAGTGTTTGGACTGTCAGATTGGAATAGAATTATTAAAAAGATAGCTGCTGAATACTTTGCGGATCTTTGTGTTATAGCTATTACGCAAAGAACACGAAGAAGCGCAAAGTTTCGCAAAGATAATTATGAATTCAAAATTTCAAATTATTTATCCTCACTATAAATTAAAGAAGTATTTCTATTGCTAATGTTAAAAAATTGCGATTCCAAATAATTTTTATAAAATTTGTGAGTAAAATAATTGATACTCCTCATCTTAAAAAAATTAAATTTATCAAGATGCCTGACAAAAAGAACTTAATTCTTATCCCGACTGATTTCTCGGAAGCCTGTAATAATGCTATAGAGCATGGTATTGAAGTGGCTAAAGCTTATGGAGCTGAGATTTGCATTTTACATATTATTAATAAAGACACCAAAGTTTATTTACTTAAAAACAAATTAAACCCGGAGGATCTTGATGCCCGATTAGAGGATATCTCTAAAAGAATAAAACAAGAACACAAAATTAAAACCAGCGTAATCATCCGTATCGGAAGTATTTATAATGAGATTAATAAGGTTGCTCAGGAAATCAATGCCGGATTAATTATTCTTGGTGCACATGGACGAACAGGATTTCAAAAATTATTTGGAAGTTCAATCATGAGGATAGTGTTGCATGCTCCCGTTCCTTCAATAGTTGTCCAAAAAAGGGGACTTAGGTGTGGTTACAAAAACATTATTTTCCCTGTAAACGAATCCATTGAATATCATCAAAAATTGGAGTGGGCTGCCAAGCTGCATTTTGCATTTCAATCAAAGGTTCACATCTTTATTTTTAAGGAAGATGATCCGGACATGAAAAAACGCATTCGAAAAGTTACTTCAGCAATTAAAGAAGAACTCTTGAGTAAAGGGATAGAATTTGAAGAACAAGAAGCAGAACATGAATCTAATTTTTCAAAACAATTACTTGAGTATTCGGTTTCTAAAAGTGCTGACCTGATTATGATTATGACCAATAATGATGAGTTCGAACCTCATTTTATTGTTGGCGCTGAAGAAGAGAAAGTAATTTATAATACCTCTCAAATTCCAATCCTTTGTATCAACCCTTCTTAAACTAACTCAGACTAGCCATTATGAAAAAGTATATTATTCTCCTGTTAAGCCTTGTTCTTATTTTATCGACGAACGAGTCATTTGCACAAACAGAAATAAAACAGGATTCGGAAGAGATAAAAACTCAGGAAGAACAAACTAATGAAGAGAAAGGAAAGTTAAGTAAACGGATAAATGATGCTTTTGTTCCAATTGTTAATGGTATCGCCGGTGTTTTATTCTGGGATCCATTCTCAGCTGCCGGAGTTTATGATCCTGTAATCTATGATAAAGAGGGAGAAATAGTAAAAAATGAAGACGGAAGCCCACAAACGGCCCCCATTCGTTTAGTTGTTGTATGGTTAATATGTGGTGCAGTTTTCTTTACCATTTTCATGAGATTTATAAATATCAGAGGTTTTAAGCATGCAATTGATATTGTAAGAGGAAGATATGACGATCCTAGCCATAAAGGAGAGGTTTCTCATTTTCAGGCTTTAACTACAGCCTTGTCGGCTACAGTTGGATTAGGGAATATAGCCAGCGTTGCAATAGCCATAGTAATTGGAGGACCTGGTGCTACTTTCTGGATGATTATCGCCGGATTATTAGGGATGTCATCAAAGTTTGTAGAATGTACTTTGGGTGTAAAATACCGTAAAATAGACATGTTCGGAAATGTTTCCGGAGGCCCGATGTATTATCTCTATATAGGCTTAAAGAAAAAAGGCTTAAAATGGTTAGGTGCCGGATTGGCAATTTTATTTGCAATTCTTGCTATCGGAGGAAGTTTCGGTGGAGGAAATATGTTCCAGGCTAACCAGGCTTTTTCTCAACTGGCTTTATTATTTCCATCCATTGAAGGCTATGGAGCTTACTTTGGAATTATTGTCGCTATTTTAGTTGGTGTTGTTATTATTGGAGGTATCAAAAGCATCGCTAAAGTTACTGATAAAATCGTACCATTTATGGCTGGATTATACATCCTTATTGCAATGATCATTATTTTAATGAATATTGATCAGGCCGGCCATGCTTTTGGTTTAATATGGAATGGGGCTTTTAATGCCTCAGCCTTAAAAGGAGGGTTTATAGGTGTTTTGATTATTGGATTCCAGCGTGCAGCATTTTCGAATGAGGCAGGTGTAGGATCTGCCGCAATAGCTCATTCGGCAGTTAAAACAGACAAACCTATTAAAGAAGGATTGGTGTCACTTTTAGAACCATTTGTTGATACCGTTATCATTTGTACGATGACAGCATTGGTAATTATATTTACTGGTATGTATACCAATCCGAATGGTGTTGAAGGCGCACAATTAACTTCGCAGGCCTTCGGAAGTGTATTCTCATGGTTCCCTTATGTTTTGGTATTTGCGATTTTCTTATTTGCTTTTTCGACTATGATCTCCTGGTCGTATTACGGTATTAAAGCTTTCGATTATTTATTTGGAAGATTTTTTGAAAAAGTATTTGGCAATCGAAAAATTGCCAGCACTGTTTACAGAATATTATTTTTAGCAGTTATAGTAGTAGGTGCATCTTCCGAATTAGGAGCAGTTCTGGACTTTTCGGATATGATGATCTTATCGATGGCATTTCCGAATATTATAGGGCTTTTGATTTTAGCTCCTGAAGTTAAAAGAGATTTAAAAGAGTATTTCCTGAAATTAAAATCAGGTGAAATAAAAAGGTTTAAATAATTATGAATTATAGATTATGAGTTATGAATTAAGTAATAGAATCAAAACTCATAAAATTCATAAATACTCCCCAATATAATATTATTATAAGTACCTGGTTTTGGTACTTGAATCTTGATACTTGTATCTTGATACTGATATTATTTTTATCTCCCCACATTAGAAATTAAAAACAACATTTATGAGAAAGTATTTCTATTTTAACCAAAGGGAGAAAGAAGGAATAATTGTACTAATTATCCTTATCTGTTCTATTTTCAGCTTAAGTTTTTTTATTAATGAAAGGGAAGTTACTCCATTATCAATGGAGGAAAAAGAAAAAATCATAAAGTGGGTAGATAGTCTTTATACTAAACCAAAGGCTATTCTAGATAAAGCCTCAAATGAAAAACGTATTCAAAAAAGAGTAAAAAAATTAAATATAGAGTTAAATACTACGGATTCTTCAGCATTAGTAAAGATAAGAGGCATTGGGCCTTCTTTTTCGAGAAGGATCATCAAATATCGGACTCTTTTGGGAGGCTACTATAAAAAAGAACAGCTTTTGGAAGTTTACGGTCTGGATTCGGCAAAATACAAGCAAATCAGAGAACATTTTATTGAATGTGATACTAGCCTGCTTGTTAAAATAAATATAAATTCCGCCAGTTTTAAAGAATTATTAAAACATCCTTATATTAGCTACGATTTTGTAAAACGAATTGTAAATGCACGCAGGAAGGAAAAATATAAATCTGTAACAGGTTTAAAAGAAAGAGGGATCATTCCTGATTCACTCTATCAAAAAATCCGCCCGTACATAAAAGTAAAAGAATAAAATGAGTGTATTAAGTAAGTATAAGTTTCCCAGAACCTTCTGGATTGCGAATGCAATGGAATTATTTGAGCGTTGGGCTTATTATGGCATGTTTACCGTTTTAAGTATTTATTTAACCGATCCGGAATCTCAGGGAGGTTTAGGTTTTTCCAATGCCCAAAAAGGAAGTTTAATGGGAATCATTACTATGCTTATCTATATCTTACCGGTTTTAGCGGGAGCTATTGCTGACAAACTTGGATTCCGAAAAGTTTTAATTGCAGCTTTTGCAACTTTAGCTTCAGGTTATTATTTTATGGGGCAATTCAATACTTATGGTTTGGTATTCATAATGTTTCTGATTGTCGGTATAGGAGCAGCACTTTTTAAACCAATTATCATAGCAACAGTATCAAAGACAGCTTCCAAGGGTCAGGAAACCATTGCCTTTGGGATATTTTATATGATCGTTAATGTAGGTGGTTTTATTGGCCCGTTTGTAGCATCTAAGTTAAGGGTCATTAGCTGGGATTTAGTATTTATTATGAGTGCGGCTGTAATTGCACTTAACTTTTTGCTCTTAATCTATTATAAAGAACCCGGTAGAGATAAGGATAAAAACAAAGAGCCTTTTAAGGATACCATTCTTCAAATATTCAGAAATATGGGAGTTGCATTAAGTGATTTCAAGTTTTTGCTATTCCTAATTATTATGATCGGTTTTTGGGTCATGTATATGCAGTTATTTTTCACAGCTCCGGTATTTATTACCCAATGGATTGATACAACCGGAATATATAACACACACCCTTTTATTGCCTGGGCAATTGGTAGTGAAGACAATGGTGTAGGAATGGTAAAAGCTGAGATGATGATTAACCTGGCTGCATTTTCGATTATTTTATTCCAGGTAATTGTTTCAACCCTTGTTTCTAAAATAAAACCTGTTGTTTCAATGGTATTGGGGGCATTAGTTATTGTGGTTGGAATGAGCCAATTTGGATTACATACCACAGGATGGTTTATTGTTCTTGGTATTGTTATTATAGCTTTTGGTGAAATGGCAAGTTCACCCAGAATACAAGAATATATTTCATCCATAGCACCAAAGGAAAAAATAGCATTGTATATGGGTGTAAGCTATATTCCATTAGCTGCAGGGAACTATATAGGTGGCCTTTTATCAGGTGGGATGTATGATAATATGTCTGATAAATACAATCTTCTTAAAAAAGAATTAGTTAACAGAGGTTATGCCAGTATAGAGAAACTCCAGGATATGGATGGTGGAATTCTATTTAAAGATGCTATGGATTATTTAAATATGAATGAAGCTCAACTCAATAATTTATTATACACCACCTATCAGCCTGGGAATATCTGGTACATTTATACAGGTATTGGAGCAGCAACTGCTGTGCTTTTATTCGTATATAATAAATTTATATTAAAAACTAAATAAAATAGCAGATAGAAGATAGCAGACATTCGATATCAGATATACGAAAGACATCGAATATCTGCTATTCTACAGAGCCTTTCCAATACGCATTCGGATCATCATCATCTTCCTCATTCTCATCTTCCCAGGTATACACAGGTGCCTGAGGGCCTTTCTTTCTAAAATAAATTGCTACTAAAATACCTGCAAGAAATCCCATTAAATGACCTTCCCATGAAATATTTTTCTCAGGGAAAAAATCAGGAAAAACTCCCCAAACCATTCCTCCATATAGAAATGCTATGACTAAAGTCAGAGCCATCAATCTCGGGTTTTTCCGAATAATTCCACTTACAAATAAAAAGGAAGCAAAACCATAAATCAATCCGCTCGCTCCTATATGATAAGAAGGACGGCCTGCAAGCCATAACCAAATCCCACTCAAAACATAAATCAATATAAAAGACCTGAAAGCGATCGGGCGATAAAAATAAAATAGAAATGAAGACAAAATAAATACAGGTGCACTATTGGCCAGCAAATGTGCCCAATCACCATGAATAAATGGAGAGCAAATGATCCCTATTAAACCTGATACTTTTAATGGGTAAACTCCAAGAAATCCAAAATCTGTATCAAATACAAATTCAGCAAATTTCACGATCCAAATAGCCATTAAAAAAATAAGCGGGAATACAGTGCTTTTTAATAATTTAGCTTTTTCCTGATCTGAAGTTGTCATAGGCATTAATGTTCTATCAAATTTATCGATAATAATCATCCGTACAAAATCATACCAAAACCCGATTGGTGACATTTCGACTGAAAAAGAAATCCGCAAAATAAATTTTGTAATTCATTGGACTTTCTTTGTTATTTTTGCATTGTAAAATAAAACATTATGAATCTGACATCACTTAATGCCATTTCTCCAATTGACGGGAGATACAGAAAAGCCACCTCTGATTTATCCGCTTACTTTTCAGAAGCAGGATTGATAAAATATCGCGTATTTGTCGAAATTGAATATTTCATTGCTCTGTGTGAACTTCCTTTGCCACAATTGGCAAATTTTGACAAATCAAAATTCAAAGATCTTCAAAACATTGTTAAAAATTTCAATGAAGATGAAGCACAAAAGATCAAGGATATTGAGAAAGTAACCAATCATGATGTTAAAGCAGTTGAATATTACCTTAAAGAAAAATTTGATAAGATAGGCATAAGTGAAGCTAAAGAATTTATTCATTTCGGACTTACTTCGCAGGATGTAAACAATACGGCCGTTCCTTGTTCAATGAAGGATGCCCACATAGAAGTATTTATTCCATTATTAGAAGAATTACAGGAAAAATTATTAAGTCTGACTAATGAATGGAAAGATGTTACATTACTTGCCCGTACACATGGGCAACCGGCTTCACCTACTATTTTAGGTAAAGAAATTTATGTTTTTTACGAACGTTTACTAAGCCAGATAAAATTATTCAAAAATATTCCGGTTAACGGTAAATTTGGAGGTGCAACCGGAAATTTCAATGCACATCATATTGCTTACCCTGAAGTTGACTGGATAGAGTTTGGGAACAAATTCCTGAAAGAGAAATTAGGATTGACCCGCTTACAAACAACCACCCAAATTGAACATTATGATAATATGGCTGCCTACTTCGATACCTTAAAACGTATCAGCAATATTATCATTGATCTTAATAGAGATATTTGGACCTACATCTCCATGGATTATTTCAAACAAAAAATCAAAAAAGGAGAAATCGGTTCATCAGCTATGCCTCACAAAGTCAATCCAATTGATTTTGAAAATTCTGAAGGGAACCTTGGTTTAGCAAATGCAATAAGTGAACATTTAGCGGCAAAGCTTCCTATTTCAAGATTACAAAGAGACTTAACGGACTCAACAGTTACCCGTAATGTAGGTGTTTCATTAGCATATATGGTCATCGCTATTAAATCTACCTTAAGAGGTTTGAACAAATTGATTCTTAATGAAGAGAAATTAGCTGAAGACCTTGAAAATAACTGGGCAGTAGTTGCTGAAGCGATTCAAACCATTCTTCGCAGAGAGCATTACCCGAATCCTTATGAAGCATTAAAAGATTTAACCAGAACCAATGAAAAGGTCAATCAGGAATCTATCCATAGATTTGTTGATACTTTAAATGTTTCAGAAAAATTAAAAGCTCAATTAAAAACAATTACTCCTCATAATTATAGAGGTGTATTTAATTTATAATGAAAAACGAACAATCCTGCCTTCGGCAGCTACCGGAATTAGGGAAGCAAGAATTAGGGAAGCAATCCTATTATTTCTATGAATGCCTAAAACATTAAGACTTGGAGGCCTTGAATTGAAGAAAGGATTGCTTCCCTAGGGCTATATTTCTTATTTATTATATTTCATCAAAACTTATGGGTAAACGGCAGCTTCGGTAAACAGGAAATATTTTTCACTATTCATTGAACTTTTTTTTCTATTTTTGCCGAAATTTTATACTATGGATTTAAGCGAAATATTATCAATTTCAGGAAAGCCGGGATTATTTAAAGTGATTGCACAAACCAAAAACGGTGTTGTTGTCGAGTCCCTTTTAGACAAGAAAAGATTTACTGCATTTGCACATGATCATATGAGTTCGTTAGAAGAGATCAGTGTATTTACAGAGACTGATGACATTCCTTTAAAAGATATTTTCAAAAACATTTTTGACAAACAGGAAGGTAAAGCAGCTATCAATCACAAATCGGATGCAAAAGAGTTGAAAGCATTTTTTGAAGAGGTTCTTCCTGACTATGATAAAAACAGAGTTTATGTTTCCGATATAAAGAAGATCATTCAATGGTATAATGTTCTTCACGGACAAGAATTGTTAGTTTTTACTGAAGAAGAAAATAAGGAAGAAGCAAATGGGGCTTCTGAAAAAAAAGAAAGTTCTGAAAATAAATAATTTGAATCCGTCCTCGCGACGGATTTTTTTTAATTTTATTTAAAATTATATATGAAGAAAATACAGGATTGCAAACTAAAAAACATGAGGTATCTCAATGATGACACCTACATTATTGAATTGAGTATGCCCGTTATGCCTGAAAAAATTGAATCCGGGAATTTCGCTGAAATAAGAGTGGATAAAACAGCCGATGTTTTTTTGAGACGTCCATTCTCTGTTTACGATGTTAACTATAAAGATAATACAATCAGTTTTTTCATTAAAACGATAGGAAAAGGGACTCAATTATTAAGTCAACTGCAAGAAGGAGAAAATGTAAATATAATCTATCCGCTGGGAAATTCATTTTCCAAAATTGAAAATACAAAAACCTTGGTAATAGGTGGAGGGTCTGGAATTGCACCACTGATTTTATTAGGTAAAGAATTGAAAGAAAAAGGCTCTAAGGTTGTATATTTATTAGGAGCAAGAACTGAAAACGATATTCACCTCGTAGAAGAATTTGAAACCTACGGTGAAGTTTTAATTACAACTGAAGACGGCTCTTTAGGAGAAAAAGGAAGAGTGACCGACCATAGTATATGGAATAAAATTTCCTCATTCGATAAAATATACACTTGTGGACCGGATCCAATGATGCATGCCATAGGTAAAATTGCTAAAGAGCATAATATTGAATGTGAAGTATCACTTGAAAATACAATGGCTTGCGGTTTTGGAGCATGTTTATGTTGTGTTACTGCTACGCATAATGGAAATAAATGTGCATGCACAGAAGGTCCTGTATTTAATGTAAAAGATTTAAAATGGTAGACTTAAAAGTTAAAGTAGATAAACTGGAATTTAAGAATCCGGTAACGGCAGCATCAGGCACTTTTGGTTTTGGAGAGGAGTTTGCTGATTTCATGGATTTAAATGACTTAGGAGGCATCTTCGTAAAAGGCTTAACATTACATAACAGAGAAGGGAATGACTACCCAAGGATGGCTGAAACACCTGCCGGAATGTTAAATGCTGTTGGACTTCAAAATAAAGGGGTTGATTATTTCATCAATACAATTTATCCCAGAATCAAACACTGGGATACAGAAATCTTTCCTAATGTTAATGGTTCCATAATCGAAGATTATATTGAAGTAACAGAAAAGCTTAACGAAGTTGAAAGTATCAATGCAATTGAATTAAATATTTCCTGTCCGAATGTAAAAGAAGGAGGAATGGCATTTGGTGTAAATTGTGCATCAGCCATAACAGTAACAGAAGCTATTCGTAAGGCTTATGACAAAACTCTTATTGTTAAATTATCCCCTAACGTTACAGATATCACTGAAATTGCAAAAGGTGTTGAAGGAGCAGGTGCTGATGCGGTTTCATTAGTGAATACTTTTCTGGGCATGGCCATAGATGCCAAAACCAGAAAACCTATTTTATCTACTATTACGGGAGGATTATCGGGACCGGCTATTAAACCTATTGCCTTAAGAATGGTGTGGCAGGTTTATAATGCTGTAAAAATTCCAATCATAGGTATGGGTGGTATTATGAATGCAACGGATGCTATTGAATTTATGTTAGCCGGGTCCAGTGCAATACAAATTGGAACTGCAAACTTTATAGATCCACAGGTTTGCATTAAAGTAATTGACGGCATTAAAGAGTATATGCTAGAGCACAGAGTAGAAAAGATTTCAGACTTAATTGGAGCAATGGAAGTATAGTTTAAATATACGATTAATGAAATACAAAAGAGGCTATCCCTCTAAAAGTGCAATAGTATGTCATTCTGAGAGTTCACCTAATCATATTAGGCATAATGAGAAAATGACAGAAAATCTCCTAAACGGGCAAGGTAGCATAAATATTATTGCTAATATGTTAATGA
>JANQLW010000039.1 GCA_028280405.1 Bacteroidales bacterium | reverse complement strand
ATTCGAATTATGTTTTCTTAACCTCTCCTCTAAACTTAAGGTAAAGCCTATGTAGTATCTATCCAATTCATAGGAATACAATATATAAACGTAGTATATCTCTTGTCCTTGCATAATCCTGAATTTTGGGGAATAAAAAAAAGCTTCCCAAATTAGGGAAGCTTTAATTGTTTGTGGGCGATACTAGATTCGAACTAGTGACCCCCTGCTTGTAAGGCAGGTGCTCTGAACCAACTGAGCTAATCGCCCGATTATTTTAAAAATCGTTTCGCTATGTGCCCCTCCCGACACATAGTGTCGGGATGCTCTAAAACCAAATGAGCTAATATCATCATATTTTCCGTGATACCCTCCCGATATAATGGGGATACTTTGTATAAACCAAGCTAATCACGTTTTTATTTAAAAACTACACCGCTCAAAAGCGAGTGCAAATATAAATCTATTTTTTTAATATGAACAAATAATTTTTTATTTTTTTTGAAGAAATTAGAATTCGTAAAATATACAGAAGATGCGGGATTAATTGTATTTTTGTTTGACTAAAAACACTGGAAGAACCTTGAAGCCTCTTTATTTTAAATATCAATTATTTGTACTGATTAGCCTAATTTTTTTTTCAGCATGTGGCGTTCTTAAACATGCCGAACGTCCATTATTAACAAAAAATAAAGTTGTAATTCATGGTGAAAAATACGAATTGAAAAAAGACGAACTGGAAAGCTTAATTACTCAGAAACCCAATAAAAGTTTTTTAGGATTATGGCGCTTCAAGCTTTATTCGTATCAACTTCCTGATCGTGGTGAGCCTACTAAGTTCAGATATAAAATGCGTGAAAAATTCGGAGAAGCTCCGGTTTATTATGAACCACGCACAACTGCAACAACCATCCGCCAAATGCAAAACTACCTGCATAAAACAGGTTATTTCAATTCAAAGGTTTGGGAAGAACAAAAGAAAAAAAAATATACAACCAGGCTTTTTTACAATATTGAATTAAGCAAACCATATAGAATCCGGAACATTGATTTCAATATCCTTGATACTGCTATTGCCAAACAAGTTGAAGGCATTAATGAAGAATCTCTTATTCACAAGAATAATATCTATAATGCTTTTACGTTGGATGACGAAAGAGACCGCATTACAGATCACCTGAAAAACAATGGATATTTTAACTTTAATCCGGAATACATTTATTATGCTGTAGACAGCTCCTTAAAATCCAATCAACTGGACATTACGATGCACATAAAAAATGTGGAAAGCATAGATATTGAAAATCCAAACTTTAGAATTAAAGAAGATCACAAACAATATTATATCAATAAAGTATTTGTAAACCCTGAATTTGAATTATTAACAGATCAAAAGATCAAATACGATACGGTATCGGTACAAACACATCGGGATACTGTAAGGCGCAAAGTGCAAACGTATCATTTTTTATTGGACGGGAAACCAAGGATCAGGCCACGAGCCATCACCAATTCCATATTAATTCGCCCCAATGAGCTATTCTCGATAAAGAATGTAAAAAATACTTATCGAAGGTTGGGAGAACTCAGAAATTTCAGGTATTCCAATATTCATTTTGAAGAAGTAAAAGACAGCACCAATGGAATAAACAGAAATTTATTGAATTGCTTTATTCATCTTAGCCGTTCTCCCACACATTCATATACCATAGAAGCAGAAGGGACTAACTCGGGAGGAGATATGGGTATTGGTGCCAACCTGATTTATACAAACCGAAATATCTTCAGGGGTGCAGAATTACTGGAAGTCAGATTATCTACTGCTATGGAAGCTCAGCAGTCGGGAGAAGGAGTCACCAGTTTATCAGGAAGAAGCTTTTTATTCTTCAACACGATTGAAGCTGGGATAGATGTAAGTTTAACCTTTCCAAAGTTCTTAATCCCAATCAATCCGGAAACATTTCCGCAGAACTTTAAACCCAAAACCCGGCTTAATACAGGTTTTAACTACCAACAAAGACCTAATTACAGAAGATATATTACCAATATCAGCTTTGGATACGACTGGTCCGAGTCAATTAAAACCCGGCACATTTTAAATCCTATAGAAATTAGTAGTATAAAAGTTTTTCCTACTGATGAATTTGCTGAGGTACTAGCCAAGGAAACGAATGAGCGAATCAAAAATCAGTATACCGACCACCTGATCATGGGGTTAAAATATAGCTTCATTTACAATTCTCAGGATATTAATAAAAACAAAAACTTTGTATTCATCAGAGCTAATTTCGAATCAGCCGGATTCCTGATGAAAGGCATTCATACTTTACTTAAAACCGGATTAACCGGAAAATACAACACGCTGTTTAACATTAGATATGCTCAATATGTAAGAGCGGATGTAGATTTCAGGTATTATAAAATCTTTACTCCGGATAGTCGATTGGTTTACCGTGCATTGATTGGTATCGGTTTTCCATATGGCAACTCTGATTTACTTCCTTTTGAAAAAGGATTTTTTGCAGGAGGTGCAAATGGAATGAGAGGATGGGGGATCAGGTCATTAGGGCCAGGTACATATAAAACCAGCAGTGAAGAAGAAAATGCATTTGAGAGAGTAGGAGATGTCCGTTTGGAATTAAATATGGAATACCGTTTCCCGTTGTACAGAAGGTTAAAAGGAGCTATATTTATTGATGCCGGAAATATTTGGCAGCTTAAAGACAATGAAGTTTTTACCGGAGGAAAATTTGAGTTTAATAAATTCTATAAACAAATTGCAATGGATGCGGGTTTAGGCTTTCGATTGGATTTTCAGTTCTTTGTATTTAGGATTGATGCTGCCATGCGTTTAAGAGACCCGGGGCTACCAGAAGGAGAAAAACTATCCAGGGCCCTTTATTGGAATTTTGGTATTGGTTATCCATTCTAAATTCAAAATAATGGATTTAAACAAACTCATCTCAGTATTTAAAAATAGTTTCCCTTACGAGCCTACCACCGGCCAGCATAAACTCATTTCCAGATTATCCGGTTTTATCCAGGATAAAGACCGGTTAAGTATGTTTCTTTTAAAAGGGTATGCAGGAACCGGGAAAACAACTTTAATAAGTTCTTTGGTAAAAATATTGCCGGAAACCGGAAAGAAATCTGTCTTACTGGCACCTACCGGCAGAGCGGCTAAAGTTCTTTCGGCCTATTCCGGCAAAAAAGCTTATACCATTCACCGCTTCCTTTATTATTCCTCTGCTGACCAAGAAGGGAATTTCCGGATGTCCCTGCGTCAGAACAAATATAAAAACACAATATTTATTGTGGATGAAGCTTCTATGATCCCGGACGGACTTCAAAACAATGGGTTTTTGAATGCAAGAAGCCTGCTTGAAGACCTATTCAATTTTGTCTATAATAATGACGGCAATTGCAAATTAATTCTTATTGGAGATTCCGCCCAACTGCCTCCTGTAGGTTTGGAAATCAGTCCGGCACTTGAAGAAGAATATCTGAGAAATAGTTTTGGAATGAATTTATCCTCTTTTGAACTAACAGACGTAGTCCGGCAATCAGAAACCTCAGGAATTTTAGCTAATGCAACTGAACTAAGAAGAAAGATCTCCAATGAAAGTTATCATTTGCCATTCTTTTCAATAAAGAAGTTTAATGATATAAAAAGAATTGATGGTTCCGAGCTTGAAGATGCTTTAGATCATTCTTATTCTAATTTTGGAACCGATTGTACGGTTATTATTACGAGGTCAAATAAGCGTGCAAATATTTATAATCAACAAATAAGGTCCAGGATCCTTTATAAAGAAGAAGAATTATCTTCCGGGGATTTATTGATGGTTGTAAAAAACAACTATCACTGGCTACCAAAAGATTCAATGGCCGGTTTTATTGCAAACGGAGATATTGTCGAAATTAACAGGATCAATAAAATAGAAGAAATGTATGGCTTTCGTTTTGCCGACATCAGTATACGTTTACTCGACTATCCGGATGAAAAGGAAATAGATGTAAAAATTCTAATGGATACTTTAATGGCTGAAACTCCGACCTTATCACAATCCGAAAGCAACAAACTATATGAAGAGGTTTTGAAGGATTATGAGGATATTAAAAACAGAAGCAAGAGGCTTAAGCTGGTTAAAGAGAATCCTTATTTTAATGCTTTACAGGTAAAATTCTCTTATGCATTAACTTGTCATAAAACTCAGGGAGGACAATGGGAACAAGTATTTATAGACCAGGCTTATTTTAATGAGAATATGCTGAATAAGGAATTTTTAAGATGGATGTATACTGCCGTTACCCGATCCAATGATCAGCTTTATCTGGTGAATTTCCCGGAACAGTTTTTTGAATAGTTAATTTTTTTCAATTAAAGCTACGGCATAAGCCGAGATTCCTTTTCCTTCTCCTACAAATCCGAGTTTTTCAGTTGTAGTAGCTTTCACAGAAACATCATCCAATTCAAGATTCATAATCAAGGCCAGCTTTTCCCTCATACTTTCTATATATGGAGCTACTTTAGGAGCCTCCAGACAAATCGTAGCATCTATATTCCCAATTTTTAAATTTTTACGATCCAATAACTCTACAACTCTTTTTAATAATATTGCAGAATCAATATTCTTAAACTCTGCATCCGTATCCGGGAAATGCTTTCCAATATCACCCAATCCGGAAGCCCCAAGCAAGGCATCACAAATCGCATGAATCAGAACATCTGCATCAGAATGGCCTACAGCACCTTTTTCAAAAGGAACATTGATTCCACCTATTATAAGTTCATATCCTTCTTCTAACAGATGGACATCATACCCGAACCCAAGCCTGAAATTCATGATTAATAATTTCTTCTGAAACCTTTGGATGGAGCTCCGAAATCAAATAATAAAGAAAATCTAAGTGTGTTTTCCAAAGGATGTTGTTGCTGAGTAGGGATCAGATAAGAAAAATCCAAACCAAACACATTATACTTTAAACCTGCACCAACAGTGAAGAACTTACGATTTCCTTTCAAGGCATTTTCATAGAAATATCCGGCACGAAGTGCAAATTGTTTATCATACCAGTATTCTGCACCAAAACTAAGCTGGAATTCTTTTAACTCTTCACTAAATCCTCCGGGTGCATCAAAAAACGACTGAAAAATACCTTTAGGTACAGAAACATTTGGATCTTTCCCTTTTATAATCTCACCCGTTATTTCGTCATATATTGGTGGAGAAGGAACTAACAGTTTATTAAAATCAATCATAAATGTTATTGTATTATACCTGTCAAGCTCCAGCATTAAGGAAGGTCCGAATCTTAAGTTAGTAGGTAAAAACTCTTTATTGGCAGCACTGGAATAAGAAATTTTAGAACCTATATTCGATATATTAACTCCAAAAGCAAATTTACCATTGGTTCTTCCCAACATGATATCTTTATACCAGTAAAGGGCTAAATCAGCAGCAATTGAGGTTCCTGCTTTCGTTTCAACACCACTTACAATTTGTCCCTGTGTAAGGTCAGAGTAAATAAACCTTATGGCAATCGAGGCAGAAAAATTCTCGGAAAGCTTTCTTGCGTAAGCAACATCAAAACTAAACTCATTCGGGTTAAATATACCTGTTTCGATTCCATGATTATCCGTGAAATTCACATTTCCTAAAGAAAAATACATTAAAGATGTTGCAAATGTTTGTTCATCATCAATTCTTTTATAAAAATTCAAACTATACAGGTTGATATCCGGAATCAAATTCTTTAACCAGGGGCTATAGGAAATACCCACACCCATATCATTTTCAATAAAAGCATATTTTGCGGGATTCCAATGCATAGAATACACATCAGGGCTTGAAGCTACACCTGCATCGCCCATAGCACCGGCACGTGCATCAGGAGCAATCATCAAAAACGGAACTCCTGTTGAAATCACATTTACTACATTTTGTCCTAACGGATTAACATTCTGGGATTCAGCATTATTAAAAAGAAAAATCCCGATCAGAACGAATACTATTAATTTTTTATTCATAATCATTAAAATTGTTCTAAGCAAATTTAACGAAATAAACAGTATAATATTGCTTATCTTAAATAATTAAAAGTTTTCCTTGTTTTTCAGCAGTTTCACCACTACTTAATTTAATTAAAATTTTGTATACGTAAATTCCCGGATCAAGTTTACGATCATTATCAGTTTTTCCATCCCATATAATCCGGCTATTATTTATATCTGATTTTGAGATTACTTTTAAGCGTTTTCCCTCTAAATTGTAGATTTGTATTTCAACATAAAGGCTTGAATATTCCCTATTAAGCTGAAATTGAAAAGTTGTTTCATTTATAAATGGATTAGGAAAATTCTTTAATGAAGTAATCAAAAACTCATCAGAACCCGCTACAATAAAATCAATCGTTTTACTATTGGAATTATTGAAAACATCCCATGCCTTTAATTTTAGAGAATGTACTCCGTTTTCAAGTTTATCCAGTTCATAACTAATGCTACCACTCTTATAACTATTCAGGTCTGATTTAAAGAAATCATTTAAAACGATTGGTTTTGAAGTTTCATCATTAATTACAGCAACAATATCGTGTCCAATACCTGAACCTATGGTATTAATCCCACTTTCATCGCTTATTCTGGCATAAAGTACAGATTTTGCAGGAACCTGATCACCTGAAGAAAAATTATGGTCATTCAGATAAACTTCAATTTCCGGCCCTTTACCATCATCCACTGCTGATTCATCAAAACCTCCTACAATAATTTTACTAAATGAGCCCCATGCGTCACCTGCTTCACTTTTTGAATACAAACTGATCTTTCCAAAATCATAATTGTATGCAATATCCCTGGGGACAATAAAGGAAAAGCTAAAATCTCCATTTTGCACACTTATTTCTCCATTATACAACACATTATTGTACATTTTAAAATCATACTCAAAACTTGTAGCATTCTGAGCAAGGGTTCTGTATGTTGTTGGTTTATCATAAATAACAGGATAAAGCGTACCATTATAACCAGGAAGTTTAACCCCTTCCGAGTTAAAGACCGAACCCTGAATTGTAATTGCAGAAAGAGCTTTAAGAGTATCTGTTTGTATACTTATTGCTTTATTATTGATTTTTAATACAGCAAGACTATCACCCGGCAAGGCAATTTTCATGGCAGGGTCACCCACTAAAACGAATTTTTGTCCGTTAATGGTATTACCAATCGCATTTTTAGATTTAAGAATCACATCCCCTAATCGCTTACTGCTTTGACTGAAATTTTTAAAAATAGCATTGATAACATTTTTGTTTAACTGAAAATTACCTCCTGAACTGGTAGCTCTGGTAGTAGTTAATAAAGCAATTCCTCCTCCATTGGGGTTTGTCAAAACATATTCTCCGGCCGATTTACGTACAGGATCATCCAGGCGTGTAAACTCACAGGTTGCTGTAATGAATATTGGAAGCTTATCCTTATTGTTCCATGAATTAATATCCGATAATTCCAGCACACGTTCATGAGCCCATCCTGTTTCACCTCCATGGCCAATATAATTAATGATTAAAGCTCCTTTTTCAACAGTCTTATTTATGGCTTTGTTCACTTCAGGATACCTTTCTCCCCCCGGAGTAGATATTTGAGGATAGGCATCAAAATATATTTTTTGAATATCAGCATTCGGGCACAATTTTTTTAGTTCTTCAGAAATTGACTCCGAATCAGATACGTAAGCATTATAATCCTGATCATCTCCCACAAAACAAACTTTATTTCTCCACGGCCCCATAACTGATGGGCTATTTGAAGAATAGTCAATTATTTTATCAACGACAGCTTTTGCTTCATCAAGATCTGCAACAGGCAACCTCCCGATTCCAATATCCAGCCCTCCTTTCAAATCCTTACCTTCACCAACATCCAGTAAGCCAAAAAAATCATCAGACATAAAAGATTGAGTAATATTAACTCCGTTCTTCGACTCCCAGGTAGGAACCAGGTTCGAATTATTCTCTATTCTGTCTTTATAGTCAAAAGAGGCGTCTCCAAACAATAGCAAGTATTTTGGTTCCTGCCCTTTTTCAGCCTTTTGATATAAATAACGAACAAAATTTCTTATGGCTCCTACATCCGGAGCACCGGAAGAAAATTCATTATAAAGTTTTTGGGGTTCAACTAAACAATAAGTCAATCCTTCCTGTTCGTGAAAATTTCCTAAGCGAATAGCTTCTGAAAAAAATTCTGGTGAACTCACAATGATCAAATCCACCGGATTAATCGCATGATAGTTTTGATTATTTACCGGTCCTGCAACTTCCGGTGTTTTATACGAATTCTCATCAGCTATGATATATTCGTGCTCGCCACCATTTTCACGAATAAAGGATATCTTTTGACCTTGTTCAAAATAACTTACAGATTTAATATTTTGAAGATCACTTACATCCCAGAAATGATCAAAATCCGATCGTTTTTCAATTTCAAACTTCAATCCGGATTGGTTAAAATATTCCGGATTTCTAAAAGATAATTGTCCGCCCCGATAAATCAAATTTCTCCAAAGTTGAATTTCAATATAATTAAGCCAGCCAATAGAAGAAGTATTCGGTTTGTGATATTTCAGTTTTAGGTTCAATAACTCATCACTTGAATTCAATTCAAATTTTTTAACCGATGTTCTTGCATAAGGAGGGTATGAACTATTAAAATTGATCCCACTTACCGAAACATCTCCGACAAACTGATTGTTTAATTCAATATTAAAAGTACTATTAGAAGATGACCTGGCTGCTACATCAATGGTAAGTTGAATATCTTTTGTATCCAAAACATCTGAAAATTCAAAATCAAATTCATGCTCAGTATCTACATCAAACACTTCACCATACCAGGTTCTTCCGGAGTTTATTAAGTTTCGCTCATCTTTTTCATAAAAATCATGATCTGCAAAATCAGTGATAAGCTGAGTATATGTATTCGTATTATGGGAAATCGTTTCAATTCTTTTTCCCCTTTCCGATCCAGGGCTAATAAAATAAAAGGTAAAGTCTGAATAGGCATGATATTGATGTTTGAATGACTTTTCCGTTTGTGAGTATTCCCATTGATGAGGAGATTCACCATAAAACAATATATAATCACCCTGATCAAAACTCCCGTCTTCTTCTCCTTTAATATATATTGCATTTTCCAATAAGTCATCCTGTTGAACTTCCGGGTTCTCTTCAGAGATCATACCTCCCCCATTGCCATACAATCTCAGGTTTCTTGGATCTAAAGTAGCCATATCAAAGCCCATTTCCTGCATCATATTATAATCTATTTTAAAAATGCCGGTTTCTTCGACTTTTATCTTATACCAGGTTCCGCTTGCTAAAACAGAATTTTGAATATTTTTCAACTCTGCATTTGTCTTCACATCTGACAACTCATTTTCAATAATAAGATCAAATGATTTTAATCTTAAGCAGACACTTGATGTTTTTGACCTCTTAAATGGGAAAAGGCTAATTTGAACAAATTGTTTTTTTTGTTCAATTATTACATCATATTCAAATTGGATTTCATCTTCCAATGATGCAATAAGAGCAGGGAATAATAAAGAATCGGATACAGCCTCATATACCGGATTTATAATTCTAACAGCCTTAATTCCATATTCATCAGCTATTTCTATTTTCTCAAAATAATATGGGATATCACTATTATCAGGGAATATTGCATTTTCAAAATCGAGTTTGCCGGCACTATTATTCTCCCATTTCAACATTCTTTCATACTTTTTTTCAGCATAAATGAATGTAGAAATCCCAATTAAGAAAAACAGGAAAATAAATTTGGCTCTCATATGCTATCTTTTCCGAATGAACAAACTAAATTAATATAAAATATCAGAATTTGTTTAATCAGATATTAACATACAAATCATTAAAACAATTTTCAAAAAGCTAAACCAAATAAAAAATTGTTCGTATAATTGTATTAATTCAAAATCGCTGACATTTAATAGTCTGCTTTGAAAACAATAATTAACTGGTTTTAGAGTTATTAGAATTACGAATAATCAATTCATTGTACAATGTCAATAAACAACAGATATTTTCAGGTACTTTTAGTATTAATGCTTATTACAGCATTTACTTCATGTAATAAGGAATTAAAAAAGAAAAGTGGAGGCGGCAAAGTAAGCCATAGTACTGGTTGGGAATACAACAACCCTGAAAACGGAGGCTTTGAGGTAACTGATATCGTAGAACAGGAAACCGGCCCCGGACTTGTATTTATTGAAGGAGGTACTTTTGTGATGGGTGCAACTCAGGAAGATATGTTAAAAGACTGGAACAATCAGCCCAGAAAGGTGACAGTGCCCTCTTTTTACATTGACGAAAGAGAGGTTAGTAATTTAGATTATCTGGAATATCTACATTGGATCAAAAGGGTTTTTGGAGAAGACTATCCGGAAGTATACCAGAGAGCCCTGCCGGATACACTAGTTTGGAGAGAGCAATTGGCTTATAATGAACCTTTGGTTGAAATGTATTTACGACACCCATCTTATCATAATTATCCGGTAGTAGGTGTTTCATGGACACAAGCAACTGAGTATTGCAAATGGAGAACAGATCGTGTGAATGAAAGGTTATTGGTTGAAGCAGGTGTTATTGCATGGGATCCTAACCAAAAAAATGAAAATAATTTTAATACAGAAGCATACTTAGCCGGACAATATGATGGGCTGCCTGTTACTGAAGAGAAAAAAGGTTTATTCAAAAGAAGGAAAAGAAATAATCAAGAATTAGCAGCGGATAGTACCGGCCGTAAAAGAGTAGGCTGGGAAGATGGTATTTTATTGCCAAGCTATCGTTTACCTACTGAAGCAGAATGGGAATATGCTGCATTAGGACTCATTGGAAATTCAGAAAGAGAGCGTATAAAAGATCGCAAAACTTACCCATGGAATGGAAATCATATTCGCAATAAGGATAGAAAATACAAAGGGGCATTTGTTGCAAACTTCAAACGTGGACAGGGTGATTATATGGGTATAGCCGGCAGCTTAAATGATGGAGCTGATATTACTGCACCTACAGGATCCTATTGGCCCAATGATTATGGTTTATATAATATGGCCGGCAATGTGAGTGAATGGGTTCAGGATGTTTATCGTCCTTTATCTTTTGAAGATGTTGCCGATTATAGCCCTCATCGTGGCAATGTATTTACTGTGAAAAAAAGAGATTTTGAAGGTTTTGTTGCCGAAAAAGATAGTTTAGGCAGGCTTATTAATGTAGAAGTAACTCAGGAAGAAAACAGAAACAGAAGAAACTACAGAAAAGCAAATAATATCAATTATAATGATGGAGACCAAAGATCATCCATCACCAATGACTGGCTTGCTCAGGACAAAAGCACCAATAAGATGTACATCTATGGTGTAAACTCTTTAATTAGTGACAAGGCCAGAGTATATAAAGGGGGGTCATGGAAAGATCCTGCTTATTACCTAAGCCCTGGAGTAAGAAGATTCCTGGATCAGGATGAAGCTTCAAACAGCATTGGCTTCAGATGTGCTATGAGCAGAATGGGAACAACCAATCCGAAAAAGAAATAACTTTTTATAAAATACTTTTAATACATCGTTTTTCGATGTCTTTTTTTCATCTGAATTTCCGGGATATTGAATCAAAAATCTTACTTTAGCATATACAAGAACAAAAGCAGATGAGTACTTATATTCAAAATTTATATACTCTTTTTAAGAAGCATCCGGTCATTACCACAGATAGCAGGAATACACCCGAAGGATCTATCTTTTTTGCTTTAAAAGGAGAAAGCTTTAATGGAAACAATTTTGCTTTGGAAGCCCTGAAAAAAGGATGTGCCATTGCTGTTGTTGATGACGAAGCTTTAAAAAAAACTCCGAATTGTTTTTATGTACCTGATGTTTTAAGAGCTTTACAAAGATTGGCAAGATATCATCGTAATAAGTTTAAAATACCTGTAATTGGCATTACAGGAAGCAATGGTAAAACAACAACCAAAGAACTTATTACGGCAGTATTATCTAAAAAATACAATACACAATACACCCAAGGCAATTTGAATAATCATATCGGAGTGCCTTTAACTCTTCTGTCTATAAATGATGATCATGAAATGGCAATTGTAGAAATGGGAGCCAATCATATAGGAGAAATTAAAAAACTTTGTTCCATTGCACATCCCACACACGGTATCATCACCAATATAGGTAAAGCACATTTAGAAGGCTTTGGCAGTTTTGAAGGAGTTATTCAAGCTAAAACAGAATTATACAAATACCTTAACAATCATAAAGGCAGCATTACTTTCGTAAACAGTGAGAACACATTATTAATGAAACATGCCTCTACATTAAATACTTATACCTATGGTTTTAAACAAGCTGATTGTAGTTTTAATGATCCACAAGCCAATCCTTTTGTGGAATTAAAATGGGAAGGAATGCCTGTTAAATCTAATCTGATTGGAGCTTATAATACAGAAAATATAATGGCTGCCATTTGTATCGGCAGTTATTTTGAAGTATATGAATTTGATATCAGCAAAGCAATTTCGGAATACATTCCTAAAAACAAAAGATCGGAAATTGTAAGTACCAAACATAATGAAATCATTCTGGATGCCTATAATGCAAATCCTTCAAGCATGAAAGAAGCTATTTTAAATTTCAGACAAATGGATAAAGAAAATCCTATGCTGATTTTAGGAGATATGTTTGAATTGGGAGTATTTAGTAAAGAAGAACATTATAAAATAATAGAACTTGTTCGCAACCTTGGTTTTAGGGATGTGGTCTTTGCCGGAAAATCTTTTAAAGAAGAAGAAAATTGTGAGTTTTCATTTTTTGAAACAACGGATGAATTAATAAAACATCTTAAAGATTCACCTGTCCAAAATAAGGATATCTTAATCAAAGGCTCCAGGGGAATGCAGCTTGAAAACTTAGTCAAATATTTATAATGCGGAAGTATGATACTATCGGAATGATGTCAGGCACTTCGCTGGATGGTTTGGATATTGCATATTGTACTTTTCAGTTTGAGAACTCAGAGTGGTCATTTGAAATAAAAATTGCCGAAACTATTCCATACTCTGCTACATGGAAAGAACGATTAAAGAATGCTCCGGAATTAGAAGGACAAGAGTTAAAGGATCTTAACAAAGCGTATGGATATTATCTTGGTTTTGAATGCCGGCGATTTATTGAGAATCACAGAATTAAACCCGAACTCATTGCATCCCACGGGCATACTGTTTTTCATGAGCCTGATAAAGGGATTTCCTTACAAATCGGAGATGGCTTTGAAATTTTAAAACAGACAGGTATTGCCACCTCTTTTGATTTCAGGACACAGGATGTAAAATTAGGAGGGCAAGGAGCCCCTTTGGTTCCTATTGGGGATCATTTATTGTTTTCCGAATATGATTATTGTATCAATTTAGGAGGATTCGCAAATATTTCGTTCGAAAAAAACAACCAACGAATTGCATTTGACATTTGCCCTGTAAACATTGTCATCAATGAATTATGTGCAGGATTAGGTTTTTTGTTTGACAAAGATGGAACAATTGCAGAAACAGGGAAAATTCATACCGGTTTGTTAGATCAACTTAATAAGTTAAATTATTATACTTTATCTCCTCCAAAGTCTCTGGGTAAAGAATGGGTTATTCATAATATAAATCCTTTACTTAATCATGCCAATATATCAATTGAAGATAAGTTCAGGACTTTTTATGAACACTGTTCTTCTCAAATATGTAAAATAATTGATCAAACAAATAATCAAAAAACATTATTCACAGGAGGGGGGGCTTACAATAACTTTTTAATGAAACTAATAAAATCTCAGACAACGAATAATATAATAATTCCTTCCAACTTTTTAATTGAATATAAAGAAGCAATGATATTTGCATTTTTGGGTGTATTGAAATTAAGAAATGAAATTAATTGTCTGGCCTCTGTTACAGGCGCTATTAACGACCATAGCAGTGGTATAATTCTAAAGCTTTAAGAAACATTTTCTTCATATTATCATATTCTTATTTTAACCATTTAATAAATTCTCCATTTTAACTTTGACTTTTAAAAAAAAATTGAGTTAAAATGGTAATGAAATTGTAACATTTCGATTTTGCTTAGGGTTGAATTTCCAGATGAAGAAAAAAATCAAAATTGCATATTTCACTGATGTTCTTGAGCAGGGATTAGATGGAGTTACCCATACTCTGTTTAATATTATTGAAAGAATTCCGGATGAGAAATTTGATGTAAGGTTCGTCACTCCTCTTCCGCCAAAAGATATTGATTTATTCCCTTATCCAATCTTCAGATGCAAGTATATAAAAGTTCCGTTTTATAGAGATTACAGAATTGCTTCCCTTATGTTTGACAAAAGCCTGAAAGCTTTTCTTGATGATTTTCAACCAGACCTGATTCATTTCACAACCCCTTCTCTTTTAGGGAAATATGCTGTAGAATATGCAGAAGAGAACAATTTAAAATTAACCACAACCTATCACACTCATTTCATATCTTATATTGACTATTATCTAAAATATGCACCAGGAATTTCACATTTAACCAAACATTTTGCAAACAAGATGATGCAATGGTTTTATAGTAAGTGCGATCTGACATTTGTACCCTCACTTCCTTTATTAAATGAGTTGAAGAAGCTGGGCATCTCATCTGAAAAGCTTTACCTGTGGGCCCGGGGGATAAATATAGAACAATTTAATCCTGGCCGGAAAGATAAAAAGTCAATTCGTGAAATGACAGGCAATAATGATAAGAATTTACTTTATGTAGGCCGTATTGTTTGGGAAAAAGATATAAAACTTTTAATTGATATTTATAAACACTATGAACAACGAGGTAAGAAAGTTAATCTAATTATTACCGGAGAAGGACCTCAAAGAAAAATTTTACAAAAAAAGATGCCAAATGCAATTTTCACTGGAAAACTTAGAGGGAAAGAACTAGCAAGGATGTTTGCATCCTGTGATGTATTTGTTTTTCCTTCAACAACAGAAACATTTGGGAATGTTGTCTTGGAAGCCATGGCATCAGGCATTCCAACAGTGGTTTCATCTAAGGGAGGGCAGGTAGGTTTTGTTAAAGATCAACACTCAGGATTAATTGCCAGAGCAAAGGATCCGATGGATTTTGTTCGGAAAATAGACAAATTATTACAGGATGCTAATCTAAATGCAAAGATTAAAAGGAATGCCCGCATATATGCTCAAAGCCAATCATGGGACGCTTTAGCTGAAAGGTTATTCATGAAGTATGATATGATTAGTGAAGAATCTGAAAAAACCAGCGTAAATGAATTTGCCTTTAGTCATTAAGAAAGGGAAAAATAATTCAAGAAAAAATTTATTAAAAGCAATTGTATTTATTCTGGCAATTGTTTTTCTATGGTGGTTTATTTCAAATACTGATATTTGTTTCGAAGAATTTTTGTTTCATCTTAAAGTTTTCAATTGGAAATTCATTTATCTCCTTGGTGTTACTTTTATAGCTTATTTATTGGCCACATTGGCATGGCAATTTTGTTTTTATACTACGCCCCAAAAAACAAACCTCATCCACTTATTTAATATCAGGCTGATAGGTGAAAGTTTAGCCCAAATCAATCCTACCAGCATTATAGCCGGAGAATCACTTAAAGCATACATTCTAAAAAAAAGAGGAATAAATTATAAAGATAGTCTGGTTTCTATTGCTGTTTCCAGGTTTTTAATGCTTTTCACCGGTATTTTATTAGTCATTGCTGGCTTATTTCTCTTCATCGACAAATTGGATTTTATTAACAGCAAACTTGCCGTATTTATGTTAATAGGAATAGCAGCTCTGGTTTTTACTTTTCTGATCATTGCTCTTCAAAAAAAAATGGGGATATTTTATTATCCGATTGGTCTATTATTCAACTTATCAAAACATAGTAAGTTAAAAAGAAAATTTTTAAAGCTTGCTATAAATCTTCGAAAGATAGATAGGGACTTAATTACAATATATCATAAGAAACAATTCAATTTGTTTCTGGCCTTTGTTTTAACATTACTTCACTGGATTGCCGGAGCGATGGAGTATTATGTGATACTAAAAATTCTGAACATTCAAATCAGTGTCTTTTCATGTATCACAATAGAAGTTGGGGTAATGGTTTTTAAGGCATTAAGCTCATATATCCCCGGACAGGTCGGGGTTGAAGAATATGCAAATAAATTGATGTTATCAGCTGTAGGGGTAAATGAAACTGCCAAAATCTGGTTAATAGTGGCATTAATGAGAAGAGTCAGACAAATTATTTGGATTGGAATTGGATTTATTCTTTTCGGTATAATCATGAAAAAAATAAAAAATGGAAATCCTGTTTATTAGTCATAAGCACCCTCCATCTGTGGGTGGAATGGAAAAACAAAGTTTTGAACTGGTTCAGGGCATTGAAAGAACAAATAAAGTTCACCGCCTTATTCATGATAATAAATCCGGTAAACTTTTTTTCCTGTTAAATATTCATAATAAGATCAGGAAGATTCTGAAGAATAATCCGGCAATTAGTATGATTCATTTGAATGATGGTTTAATGGCTTTTTTTTGCTACAAGATTAAAAAAATTACAAATCTTCCTGTACTTGTTACCATTCATGGATTAGACATTGTATTTCCAAATTCATTTTTTCAAAAAAGAATAATCAAAGTTTTAAACACTTTTGATCAAGTAATTGCAGTAAGCAATGCAACAGCTAAAGAGTGTATCAAAAGAGGCATATCCAAATCCAAGGTCAGTGTTATCAAAAATGGGATTGACCATGACCTGGGCAAAATTAAACAGAAAGATGATTTTAAATTTTATCTGGAATATAAACTAGGAATCGATTTAACAGCTAAGAAGATTTTGGTTTCATTAGGACGAAGTGTTGAGCGGAAAGGATTTTCATGGTTTATCAAAAATATTATGCCTGTTTTAGATAGGGAATATGTTTATTTAATGGTCGGGCCTAAACAAAGAACGAATGTTCTTTTATCATTATTCTTTTGCATACTACCAAATAAGATCAAGAAACAGCTTTTCCTCTTTTTAGGTTATCCTTCAGATTATAATAACATTGTGAAAGAGTTGAAAAAGCCTGAGAACAAATCCCGTGTTTTTCATCTCGGGAAAGTTCCTTATCATGAGCTAAAACAGATTTTGAAGTACGCAGATATTTTTGTAATGCCAAACATTAAAGTATATGGAGATACTGAAGGTTTTGGCTTGGTAGCCCTGGAAGCTGCAATAACAGAAACTCCCGTTATTGCTTCCGGTATTGAAGGGATTACAGATGCAATTATTGATCAAAAAAATGGCTTACTAATTCAACCTGAGAACGTTCAGGAATGGAAAGAAAAAATTGAATCTTTAAAAGATAGAATTTCAGCCTCGAATTTTGGGAAAAAAGCAAAAGATTATACTCTCCAAAATTATTCCTGGGCTAAGATGGTAAATGAATACGAACAAATTTTTTATAAAACAATAAAGGCATGATTAAAAAACCATGCCTTCAAGGGGACTACTATTGGCGGGAGTTTACTTGCCTCCACAGTCATGTACTGCATTTGTAATAGCAGTAATTACCTTATCCGGATTATAACCGGCCCAACTTGCAGGGAAGCCCACTTTTACATTTGTAATATTAAGCGTTTCAGCTTTGGAATTATAATCATAATCTAATGATACTCCGGATTTAGCTACGTGACCAGAATCACCGTGAATATGAATCCCGGCTTTAGCCAATTTAGTAGTCAGGCAATTATATACTGCCGGACTAATATTTATGTAATGAGCACTGTTTGCCATAATATGTGTTTTGATGAATAAATTGATTTTTAGTTTCCCGTAAATTGAAACTTAGTCAAATTTATCATCAGGAGGATGGTGATTCTATTTGTAAAATCACATAAAAATTAAATACGTAATCATCCCTATAAAAAAAGCGATCCGCCAATGGGCGAATCACTTTCCAATCAAATCGAATTAAATCACCTATCTAAACTTACGAGCTTTCCCATATGCCTTTGCCTTCATACGGGTAACTCCTCTTTTCCATTTTCCTTTCATAGTATCGAACTTTATTCTTTGTTCGTCAGTAAGTAATGAACGCATCTGCTGCCTGCATGCAGCATTTACTTTCATTTGTTTCCCTACAAGCTTAGTTATATTATCAATCACCTTATTGATGTCTTTCATATTTGCTTTTTCAGCTGTAGATAAAGTATGCAATCTGGCTCTCTTTTCTTTAATTTCATTTTTTATAGGTAAAAGTTTTTGGGCTGTTTCCAGCTTAATTGCTTTCATCTTTTCTTTTTGCTCGTCGGTCAGGTCTAAAAATTCCCGACATCTTTGCATTCTTTTTTCTCTCCAGATCATACGGTTATTACCATTAAACTTATAATAGTCAACCATTTTCTTTCCAGCAAAGTTTACATCTTCCGACTTAACTTCTTTTACGATTACTTTCTCTTGTCCAATTACATTTCCACTTAGTAAAATAAGCAGTAGAGAAAATGCTGTGCATGTAACTATATTTATTCTTTTCATCTTCCTAAAATTTTAAATTGATAATTATTTATATATGTGTAATCGATTAACATTCTCTTTTATTCTTTACGAAACCGGGTCGAATCGCTTTTCCCTCTATTTCTGTATTTTCTATATCTCTTATACTTTTCTTTGGGATTATCTCTTTCAATATAATGCCTGAACACTTTCTCCATCATCTTATATTGTTTATCATTACTCACACCTTTTATTCTGAGGACATGCCTGTTAATAATCATTTTTAATTCCTTATGAAGTTCTCCGGATTGTTCAGCTAATGATTCCAATTTGATCGTATCGACTTCCGGTTTAGACATCTCATCCATCATTTTTACACGTACGAGATACTGTTTGTTTTGTACCTCCCTGGTTTTTTCCAGAAACAGATTATAGGAGTCTTTGTATACTTTTTCCTGTCCTTCTGTTAATTGCAAATCCTGCCAAAACTTATTAAATGACTCTCTCCGCTCTTTCCAGTATTTGGATTTGTGTTGTGGCCTATAATAGGTATGGTAAACAATTGTGCTGATGGTTGCAATATTTACAGCCAGTAATACCGATATTATAAGGATTACAACTTTTCGCTTATTAAAATAATTCATAATGTTTATTCCTCCGCTAATAAAAATGCTTCCAAGGATGATGAATAATCAATGGCTTCAAAATAAACCTCTTCTGAAGAAAAAGTATTTATTTCCTCTCTACTTTCAGAAGATGATTTAAGAGAGTCATTGTAAAATTTCGACCCAAGTCCTATACCAATGGTTAATCCAATAATAATAACCACAGAGGCAGCTATAGGTTGTAAAAATTTTCCCCACAACCTGACTGTTTTAGTTGATTCATTTATAATCTGCTGCTGGACACGTGTAAACATAAAAGGATCTACAGATAATAATTCTTTATTATTTGCTATATCCATTGTTTTATTCACTTCATCAATCAACCATTTGCAATCAGCACAAGCTGAAATGTGTTGCTCCATAGATTCCATTTCATGCTTTGATAATTGATCATTTTGGAATAAATCATATTTTTTATGTACATCTTTGCAAATCATCTTGTTGCATTTTTTAGTTTGACAATTACAGTAATAAAAACTTGCGCTTAGTCTACATTTTTTTTGTAAAAATTAAACAGTTTCTTTTTCAAATTCACTTTAGCCCTATGTATTAAGGATTCTACAGATGATACACTCACATTCATTATCTCTGCAATTTCTGTATAAGAAATTCCATCTATTTTATGGAGGCTAAAGGCTATTCTTTGGTTTTTACTTAATGAATGAATTGCAGCATATAAATGCTTAGCCCGTTCATGATCTTCCATATTCTTATCCGCATTATAAGTTTCTTCTGATTTATTACTGAAAAAACTCTCCAGGTCATCTATCAGAAACTTACGCTTATGTTTCTTAATAAAATTTAAAGATTTGTTTACAGATATCCGGTATAACCATGTCGAAACTTTCGCATCACCTCTGAAAGAATAAATGGAATTATACATTTCCACAAAAACATCCTGAGCCAGGTCCTTAGCATCATCCCTATCATTCACAAATTGAAAGCAGGTATTTAAAACCATGGACTGATAGTCATCAACTATTTGCTTAAATGCTTGTTGATTTCCTTGCTTAATTCTGGAAATTAATTCCTGCTCGCTCATCTAATAAAATTACGAATTTATACTTTTGACAATTTATAAGAATTAAACTTGTGGGTGGATATTAAAATAAGTTATGCGGTTTATGTTCGAAAAACGGTATAACCACATAACTGCACAACTGCATAACATTTCATAAATTAGCAAGAATGGAAAAGCCAGTTTTGTCTTTCCATTGTACTTTTAAATCCATAATTATGAAAGGAAAAGAAGCAACCATAAAAGATTACCAGGAACGATTAAATGATGTCTTGGTATACATTCATGATCATTTAGATGAGAAACTGGAATTAGGAACACTGGCCAATGTTTCAAATTTTTCATCATTTCATTTCCATCGTATATTTAAAGCATTTTTAAATGAACCTTTAGGAGCATATATATTAAGAGCTCGTCTGGAGCGTTCTGCAAAATTACTTGAATTCAAACAGGATGCCGTTAAGGATATTGCCCTTGAAGTTGGATTTGATGTAACTTCTTCTTTTAACAAAGCATTTAAAAAAAGGTTTGGAACCAGTCCGGAAGAGTTCCGAAAAACTAAAAAGATGCTGAAACCTTTCGATATTTCACAATTAAATCAAACAGTTATGGAACTAAAATTAAAACCACAGATTAAAACAATAAAAGAAAAAAAAGTTATTTACATCAGGTCAATCGGGAAATATGGAGGCCAAGAAATGGGGGTAGCCTGGCAAAAGCTATGGCAATATATCAAAGACAATAAACTTTTCAGTTTTGGGATGCAAAGTTTGGGAATCGGTCATGACGACCCAAGCGTTACTGAAACAGATAAACTCAGATATGATGCCTGTGTCACAATCAAAAAAGAAGTAAAGGCAGAAGGCGAAATTGCTACAAAAACAATTGCAGGAGGAAAGTATGCTATCTTTAAATACAAGGGGCCTTATTCTAATCTGGGGCATGTATATAATCATATTTTCAGAAACTGGCTACCTGAATCAGGGCATCAATTAGCAGATGAGCCTTGCTATGATATTTACCTTAACCACCCCGACAAAACAAGTGAAGAAAAGTTAAAAACCCATGTTTACGTTCCACTGAAAGCATAGAAGTATGTAGTCTGGTTCTTTTACAAACTGCATAACTACACAACTGCATAACAAAAAAGCCACTCAATATCTAGAGTGGCTTTTCTTTTATGCTTTGAGTTTAATTAATGAATCAACATTATTTGTAAATAGTATGCAGCAGCTCCGGCTAAATATCCGACTAATGCTAATAAACTGATTCTTTTCAAATACCAGATAAAATCAATTTTTTCCATACCCATTGCAGCAACACCTGCGGCAGAACCAATGATTAATATGCTTCCTCCGGTACCTGCACAATATGCTAAAAATTCCCAGAAAATACCATCCTGGACAAAAAATGCTTCATAGCCAGTTGCTCCGACAGCAGCAATCTCATACATTCCCATTGCACCAGCTACCAATGGCACATTATCCACGATAGCTGAAAGTACGCCGATAATTAAATTGATTACATAAATATTACCAACATTATCATTTAACCATCCGGCTAGTAAAGTTAAATGCCCTGCTGATTGAAGAGCAGCTACTGCAGAAAGAATTCCCATAAAGAAGAAAATAGTAGCCACATCTACTTTTCTCAATACTCCAATCACAGTAAGTTTTCTTCTGTCTTCAACAGATTTGTTGCGGTGCATAATTTCAGTAGTTAGCCAGATAATACCTAAAGAAAGCAACATCCCCATATAAGGAGGTAAATGAGTCACTGTTTTGAAAACAGGCACAAATAATAAACCTAAAACCCCCATAATAAGGATGGTTTTACGTTCTTTAGCTGTTGTAAATTCTTTGTTTTCATCATCATTTAGAACAGGACGAGTGATATATCCTTTCATGCTGAAAGTTAAGATGAGCAAAGGAACTACCATAGTCACAATACTTGGAAGGATAACCATTGTAATGATATTACCGGCAGTAACCTGTCCGCCAATCCATAACATAATAGTTGTCACATCCCCTATTGGAGACCATGCTCCACCCGCATTAGCAGCCAATACAACCATTGATGCAAAGAACCAACGTGTTTTCTGGTCATCAATAAGTTTACGTAATAATGCGACAAGAACAATTGTTGTAGTAAGGTTATCAAGTGCAGCAGACATAAAGAAAGTCAATACACTCAAAATCCATAACAATTTTACTTTGTTAGTAGTTTTAATTTTGTCAGTAATAAGCTTAAATCCTTGATGCTGGTCAACAGTTTCAACAATGGTCATCGCTCCTAATAAGAAAAATAAAATAGTCGAAATTTCAGCAAGATGATGCATAATATCATGGTGAGTAATAAATCCAAGCATATCTTTAGCAGTAGGATTATCAATATGTTCTCCATGAACATAATGTCTCCATGACTGACTCAGATATTCACCCGCATCATTTAATAAACTAAGGATATCAACCCTGGCAATTACAAGAATTACCCAAAGCACCATACCTAAAATCAAAGCTGAAGCAGCCTTATCAATCTTAATTGGGTGCTCCAATGCAATAGCAGCATATCCTATTACGAACACAACTACCATCAAAATAAACATTTCCATAGTTAATTTTTTATTTTTAAGATTAATCGGCTGCAAATTTAAAAAAGATTGAATAGCTGCCCTAGTAATATTGATATTTATATTACTGCATATAAACCTTTTCTGCTCAGATTATTATATGATCTATATCAGAATATTTTCTATTTCTAAACTAATACAGTTGGTATGCTTTAATTAGCAAGTATTTTAAGCTACTGTTCAAAACTTATTCTAAATTAGATTTCAGAAATGAAATAGCCGATGTAATTTTGCACTATGGACTATAAAGAAACTCTTGATTATATGTTCACTCAGCTTCCTATGTATCAAAGGGAAGGTAAAGCTGCATATAAAGCCAATTTAGATAATACCATTGCCTTATGCAATCATTTGAATAACCCGCAGGAAAAGTTCAAATCAATTCATATTGCAGGTACCAATGGAAAAGGTAGTACTGCCCATTTAATCGCCAGTTGCTTTCAGCTTGCCGGATTTAAAACCGGACTTTACACATCTCCTCATTTAAAAGACTACCGGGAAAGGATCAAGATCAATGGAGAAATGATCCCGGAGAATAAAGTAGTTCATTTTATCCATAAACACAAAAAAGCTTTTGATAAAATAAAACCCAGTTTTTTTGAGATGACTGTTGGATTGGCATTTGAATATTTTGCAAAAGAAGAAGTTGACATTGCTATTATTGAAGTCGGAATGGGTGGTAGGTTGGATTCTACAAATGTCATGACTCCTATTCTATCGGTTATTACGAATATAGGTTATGACCACATGCAGTTTCTGGGAGATAGCCTGGATAAAATTGCTGCTGAAAAAGCTGAGATCATCAAAAAAGAAGTTCCGGTAATTATTGGGCAAACACAACCTGAGATTGAAAACTTATTTATTGAGAAGGCTAAGAAAGAAAAAAGTCAAATTATATTTGCAGACCAGGTTTTTGAAGCTAAAATACTGTCAAAATCTCAATCCGGTAATCTGGAACTTGATATCTGGAAGAACAATGATATTTACCTGGAAAATCTTAATTGCCCATTACTTGGAAATTATCAGACACACAATTTAATTACTGCTATCCAGGTAATGGACTTTATTGGAAATCAATTCGGCATCAGTAAAAAAATCATACAGGAAGGAATAGAAGAAGTAATTGTCAATACCGGCTTAAAAGGCAGATGGCAGGTTCTTTCTACCAATCCTCTTACCATTTGCGACACTGCTCATAACAAGGATGGGATATTAAGTATCGTTGAACAACTAAAACAAATCCGATATTCCAAATTGCATTTTGTAATTGGAATGGTTGATGATAAGAATATTAGTGACATCCTTAATTTGTTACCACATGAAGCTACTTATTATTTTTGTAAAGCAAATATACCTCGCGGGCTCAATGAAGAAAAACTGGAACAGCAAGCTCACAAATGCGGACTCAGAGGAAAAAATTATAGTTCAGTAAGAGAAGCTTACAATGTGGCTACTAATAATGCAGGTAGTAACGATCTGGTATTTATTGGAGGAAGTACATTTGTAGTGGCTGAGATTGTTTAATCCTAGCCACCACTTATCATATGTAATATAGTCACATCATCACCATCTTTTACGATAGCTGTATTACGTTCATCTTTTTTTACCAGCTTACCATTAATTTTGGTAACAAGCATTTTAAATTTAAAATTTTTATAATCGATCAGTTCCTGAACTGTCATTTCAGTTCTCTCTATTTCTTCCGGCCTGTTATTTACTTGTATCTTCATCTCTTACTTATTTATTTCTCACACATTTTAATCAGAAGCTCTATTGCCTGATTAGCCTGCATATTTGCAACAATTCCGACTCTGGGAGCCATTGGAGGACAATCATCAGCAATTTCAGTTTCCATATCTCCGCAAATATACAAATCATCATGCTGGTCCATTCGAATTGAATTATTGTTTCCAAAACCAGCCATACCGATTCCACAAATTAAAGGTTTCCCAGGCATCTCTCTCAAAACAGTTTCAATAATCATTTGTTTCATTTCAGCCTGGTCAAAGGCTTCGACAATCACATCACAATCCTTAAATATTCTAACAATATCCTTTGGCTCGAGTTTTACATCATGTGCGATTACCTTCACATCAGGATTCACAAAATACAGATTATCTGATAGTGTGAAAGACTTTTTTTGCCCCAGTTGATCAGCATAGTAATATTGCCTGTTCAAATTTGATTGTTCCACTACATCAAAATCTGCGACAACCAGTTTACCAACTCCTGTTCTGGCAAGGGCTACCGCACAATTTGACCCTAAACCTCCACATCCGGCTATTCCAACAGTTTTAGTTGAAACGATCTTCTTAATTTCTTTGAAAGTCATACTCGTTAATTCTTTTTCAATTAGGGATTTAATGCAAAGATAAGATTAATATCTAGAGACTGTTTAAATTTTATAATCTGAAGTTATATGAGTAAGCAATAAATCGGGACGCCATCCTAAAATCATAAATAACTTGAAAATTAAACATTTGGTAGTTATTTGCAGAAAAGAGGATGGCGTCCCTGAAGTGCAAAAACATCTACTTTTCTGCTCCTTATAACTCTAAAATAAAAAATTTAAACAGTCTCTAATTTCTTAGATTTATACGAATTCTAAATAATTTTCACATCACTGTAGCATTCAGGGGATTAATCATTTTCAACCCGTTATGTATCAACTTACATATCTCTTTTTCACTACTTTATTCATTTCGAATTTAAGTATTTATTACTTTTGTGAAGTTTTTAACAGCAAACTAAAAAAAGGATAATAATATGAACATTGAAGAGATGAAAAACAAGCATAAGCTTCTTAACGAATGGGCTTATGATTGGACTGCACTTGACAAAGGTTATACAGATAAAACTCTTTATATCAACGTTAGCACAAATGAGATTAAAGAGAAAGCAGTTCCTGCCTTAATGAAAGAAAAATTCATTGGTGGAAAGGGTTATGGATTAAAGCTTCTTTGGGAAGGTACAAAGCCAGATACTAAATGGAATGATCCTGAAAATGAGATCATCATTTCTTCAGGCCCAATTGGTGGGATTACTCAGTATTCGGGTGCCGGTAAATCATTGGTAGTATCTATTTCTCCACAAACTGATTCAGTAATGGACAGTAATGTGGGTGGTTTCTTTGGACCATTTTTGAAATTTGCCGGATTTGATGCCATCGAATTACAAGGTAAAGCAGAAAATGAAGTTATTGTTTATATTGATGGCGTAAACCATAAAGTCGAAATTTTTGAAGCACCGGAAGAACCGGGAGACAGCCATATTTTAGCTGAGGTTCTTACAGAAATGTTTGCTAATGACGAAAAAGACAAAAAGAATATCGGTGTAGTTTCTACCGGTGATGCTGCTGACAATTCATTAATTGGGATGCTCAACTTCAGTTTCTATGATCCAAAACGTAAACTTGTTCGTTTAAAACAAGCAGGCCGTGGAGGTATCGGAACTGTTTTCAGAGATAAAAAAATCCGTGCATTGGTGGCTAAAGTTCCCGGTGTAAAAGGGAACTTAAATAATGTGGTTGATTTAAAAGCAATCATGGAAAGAGGGAAGAACTTCAACCGTGAAATGCGTGAATTAGATGACTCACAATGTGAAATGAGAACCAAAGGTACCGCTCACCTTGTAGAAATTATGGATGAGTATGACCTTCTTCCGACTCATAACTTTAAATTTGGAAGCCATCCGGATACTAAAAACATCGATTCTGAAGAATGGAAATCAAGATTTACTCAAGGGATTCCTGACGGTTGTTGGATTGGTTGTAATATGTCTTGTGCAAAAGGTGTTGATAACTATGAAATAAGAACCGGGCCTTATGCAGGAGATAAAGTAATCGTTGACGGGCCTGAATATGAAAATGCCGGTGGGCTTGGTTCTAATTGTGGTATTTTCAATCCGGATTATATTATTGAAGCTAACTTCTATTGCGATACTTATGGTATTTGTACTATTTCTTGGGGAACTATTGTAGCATTTGTAATGGAGTGCTATGAAAATGGAATTCTCAATGAAGAAAGAACAGGTGGATTAAAACTTAACTTCGGAAATGCTGATTCAGCAATGGAATTAATACACCAGTTAGCAAAAGGAGAAGGATTTGGTGTAATAGCCGGTATGGGTATTCGGAAAATGAAGAAAATGTTTGTTGAAAAAGGCTGGGGTGATGCTAGTTTCCTTCATGATATCGGAATGGAAAACAAAGGCCTTGAATATTCTGAGTACATTTCTAAAGAATCTCTTGCACAACAAGGTGGTTTTGCAATGACCAATAAAGGGCCTCAGCATGATGAAGCATGGCTGATCTTCATGGATATGGTTAATAATCAAATTCCAACTTTCGAAGATAAAGCTGAAGCATTACACTATTTCCCAATGTTCCGTACGTGGTTTGGCTTAGTAGGTTTATGTAAGCTTCCCTGGAATGATGTTGAACCGGAAAACAATGCTGAAACTGATGAACCGGCTAAGGTACCTGAGCACGTCGACAACTATGTCACCATTTTCAAAGCTGTAACCGGAAGAGAATTTGACAAGTACGAAATGATCAGACAATCGGAAAGAGTGTACAACTACCAACGTATATTCAACTTAAGAAGAGGATTCGGTATCCGTAAATATGATGCGCAACCATATCGTGCAGCAGGGCCTGTTACCAAAGAAGAATACGAATCAAGAGCTGATCGTTACGACAAGCAAATGAAAGAAATCATCGGTATTAATCCTGAAGGTAAAACGACTGAAGAAAAAATGGCCATCACTCGTGAGTACCGCGAATCTCAATATGAAAAATTATTGGATGCTGTTTACAAACGCAGAGGTTGGACCAATAATGGAGTACCAAAGATTTCACACCTTAAGGAACTTGGAATGGATCTTCCGGAATTGATTGAAATGGTAACTCCACATCAAGAAAACTAATTTACCTAGTTAAAATAGAATTTAAAAGGCTGGCTCAAAATTTTGAGTCAGCCTTTTCTTGTTCAAATACGAACAATTTGTGTACATAGAAGAACACATTCTTTTTATTTAAGAAAACACTGAATTACATATAATTAACAATCAACTAAATAAAAAATATGGCATAATTTTAGAACAGTATAGCTGCTTAGTAAGATACCCTGTGCAGTTGAATAACATTCAGTATTTATCAAAAGATTAGAATATGTTATTTCATTACTTAAAGTTTGCTCTTCGAAACATTTATAGAAACAAGATCTTTTCAATAATAAATGTAATTGGTTTAGGACTTTTTGGCTTAACCTTGTTCATCATTGAAAAGAGATCAAAAGAAATAGGGATTCGAAAAAATCACGGTGCAAGCATTAACACAATTATGATGATGATCAATAAAGAATTTGCCATATTAGTAGGCTTCGCAACAATTATTGCATGGCCAATTGCATGGTATTTTATGGATAAATGGTTACAAAATTTTGTTTATACCATTGACTTTCCAATTGAGCTATATTTAGGTTCCGGATTTATAGCATTAGTATTGGTTTTAATTACAGTTAGCATCCGGTCATTAAAGGTTGCTTTATCAAATCCTGCAGATGTTATTAGGTATGAATAAATCGCTGGTTATTTTAAATCAAAATTTTAACTTTGCTCTCTTAATTAAAAAACTAACAACAACCGATTAAAATTAAACTATGTTTAAAACAAACGAATATTTTGATGGCAAAGTAAAATCCATCGCTTTTGAAACTAAAGAAGGGCCTGCAACTATTGGTGTTATGGCTGCCGGTGAATATGAATTCGGAACAGCAACTATAGAGTATATGACTGTCACTTCAGGAGAAATGGCAGTTTTATTACCTGAAGAAACAGAATGGAAAACTTATGCGGCATTTGAAACTTTCATCGTAGAAAAAGATGTGAAGTTTAAAGTAAAAGTAGCTCGCGATACTTCTTATCGTTGCCTGTATAAATAAAGATAAATTGGACACAGATAACACAGATTTAAAAGATGATCACAGCTTAAACATAAATCTGTGTAAATCCGTTTTATCAGTGTCATCTGTGTTCTATAGTTTTAATCTGATTGAAGTTCCCAATAATCTCACATCCTTTTGCTCGAATGCAGAATATGGCATAAAACCGTTATAATATTCTATCATTATTTGCAAAGGATAGTTCTTTTCTTTTCCTCCAAATTCAATTCCAATTCCGGAATTTACCCCTGGTTTAAAATTTGTTTCCGCTTCAAATTTTGAATGAATTCCGTAAGTCAACTTCCACTTTCCTCTTTTTCCCATAAAATGAAAATTGTTAAACCCTAAATAAGCATTTAACTTCTTTCTTTCAACATTTGACCTTGTAACCACACCAATCCCAGCATAATAAATTGCTTGCTTACATTCGTAGAACAAACTTACATCAGCTTGCTCATATGTTATAGGTTTAGCATCGGGTTCAGTCAGGCAATTTCTAAAAATATAATCATCACCCAAGTGAGTAGATCGATGAAAAAACTTTGCTCTGAGATAAAAATCATTCAATTTCCATACTAGTGGCATGGCAATGATAAAATCTGTATTCAGATGCTGACGTTTATGAGTGCCTACTTTATTATAATAAAACTCAAACTGAGTAAAAGAAGACAGTTCAAAACCTATTTCGAAAGCCTTGGTTCCATTTTTTACATTCCGGAATATTGGTTTATGAATACCAATTGCAAAAGCTCCTAAAGTCAAATCTTTCTTTTCTCCATTCTCCCACATCATATACAGTCCACCGGAAATTTTAGGGCTAAATGGATCAAGGTAGATATCTTTTAACAATTTATTTTTGGGGAAAAACTCATGATTAGAATTTTGAGCTGTAACACTCACATTCATCAATACTAAAAGGCAAATAAAAAGCTTCTTCATTAAATGAGGTAAATTTTATATTATCAACAAAGCAAATTTAAAAAAATACTAATTGTTTAGAATACTTATAAACTTCTAATTATTTAGGAGATATATTCATTTTTTATAAATTTGCCCCTGATTCTGAAAACAGATTTCATATCGCAAATTTGATCAAATGAGAATTAAAGGAAAAAGCGGCAGAAAAAACGTATTTCTAAGCTATAAAGTTTGGTTATCTTCACTAACCGGAGATGGTGCAGTAGGTGAAACTGAGTATCAATTACTAAAACATATTGCAAAAAATAAATCACTGAAGGCTGCTTCAGATGACTTAGGCATTAGTTATCGCAAAGCATGGGGTGATCTGAAAAATGCAGAGGAATTATTAGGTTATCAATTACTTGAGAAACAAAGAGGCGGAAAATCCGGAGGTACTTCGATAATTACTGATAAAGCCCGAAAACTTATAGAGGCCTATGAAGCTTTGCAACAAACCTTTGATGATCAAGCAGAAGCTGCATTCAAAGAATTTAAAGATAAGATAAAATAAGATTTCTATTTTTTTGCTGAAATACAAAATTTAATCTCTTATTAAATTGATAATGAATTCATTTATCTTTATATTTGGGCATTCCATTACTCAATTATAAAGGTTTATGCAAAGAAAAAATATTTCTTCCGGTGGTAAATGGGAAAAAGCCGTAGGATATTCAAGGGCTGTGAGAGTCGGTAATTTTATTGAAGTTGCAGGCACCACAGCTTTTTTTGATAATGAGGTGCAAGGGAAGGGCGACCCTTATGCCCAAACCATGTTGATCCTGAATAAAATTAAAGATACACTGGAAAAAGCAGGAAGCTCTCTTGAAGATGTTGTTAGAACCAGAATTTATGTTACTGATATAAAAATGTGGAATGAGGTAGGCATGGCACATGGTGAATTTTTTAGAGATATTAAGCCTGCAAGTACGATGTTAGAAGTAAAATCTTTAATAGACCCCGAATTACTTGTTGAAATTGAAGCAAGCGCTATTATAGAATAACAAACCAAATGTTAAACTAAATCTAACAAATTATGGGAGAATGTATCATTAATATTGGAGCCATTAATTGGCTCGCAGTACTTGTAGCTGCTGTTGCCGGATATGCTTTAGGAGCAATTTGGTATTCAAAAGCTTTGTTTGGTAATTTATGGATGAAACTTCATGGCTTTAAAGAAGAAGATTTAAAAGATGGCTGGGCAAAAGCAATGGTGATTACATTTATTACAACTTTCTTAACTGCTTTTGTTCTAGAGGCGGTCATTGTAACCTGGGGAATAACCTTTGTAGGTCATGCAGTTCCATTAACAGTTTTGTTTGGATTTTTCCTTTATGCAGGTAATCAACTATCAGACTATTTATACAACCGTCATTCCATTAAATTATTTTGGGTAACGGCCATGTATAGAGTTGTTATGATACTGATCATGGCTATCATTCTGATCCTTTGGCAATAGCTAAAAATAAATTCTACAAAAAGCAGGTAATTATCGACCTGCTTTTTTTTATTTCAAAATCTTTACTCTAAATTTGCTCCGAATTATCAAAAAATCAGAATTACGAATTTTTATCAATCAAATACTATGAAGAAAACTACTAGTTTACTACTATTATGCCTTTTTGTTTTTGTAGGTTTAAATGCTAAGGATAAAGATAAAAAAGGCTTTGAATTTAAAATGATCAAAGAAAACCCAAGTACACCTGTTAAGAATCAAGCAAAATCGGGCACTTGCTGGAGTTTCTCATTAACCGGTTTTTTTGAATCAGAATTATTGAGAATGAATAAAGGGGAATATGATCTTTCCGAAATGTTTATCGTTCGTCACTGCTACAGTGAAAAAACAAAAAGATATGTACGCTTTCATGGCCATTTAAACCTTGCCGGTGGCGGTGGATTTAGTGATGGACCGTGGGTGCTTAAAAACTTTGGAATCGTTCCTGAATCAGCTTATACCGGGTTAAATATTGGACAAAACATTCACAGACACGGCGAAATGGATATCGTTATAAAAAGCTTTGCTGATGCAATCATAAAGAATAAAAACAGAACATTAAGTCCGGTATGGCAGAATGTGGTTGAACACACTTTAAATGAATATTTGGGAGCCTATCCTTCAACGTTTGAATATAATGGCAAAGAATATACTCCAAAATCTTTTTCAGATGAATTAGGTTTGAGTATGGATGATTATGTTGAGCTAACATCCTTTACCCATGAAGAATTCTACAAACCTTTCATTGTTAAAATTCCTGACAACTGGATGCACTCTCAAGCTTATAACCTTCCTTTGGATGAATTAATGGAGGTTATGGAGCATGCGATTAAAAAAGGATATACTTTCTGTTGGGGAGGTGACGTAAGTAATAAAGGTTTTTCATGGAAAAATGGAGTTGCTGTTTTACCGGATAAAGAATTAAAAGATTTATCAGGTAGTGAAAAAGAAAAATGGGAGCCTCTTACTAAAAAAGAAAGAGAAAAAGCATTATTCAATTTTAAGGGGCCTGTACCGGAAGTAAAAGTAACTCCAGAAATCCGCCAGGAAGCTTATGATAACTATTCTACTACCGACGATCATGGAATGTTAATTACAGGCATAGCGAAAGATCAAAACGGAACTAAATATTTCTACACTAAAAATTCCTGGGATATCGGAACTCATAAATACAAAGGTTTTCTCTACATGTCAAAAGAATTTGTAAAGTTAAGCACCATATCAATCATGGTCCATAAAGACGCCGTTCCAAAATCTATTTTGAGAAAATTAGGCTTGTAAAGCTAAAAAATTGTTAAATAAATAGAAAAGGCTTCACATGAAGCCTTTTTTTGTGTATATTTACTATGCACGATTGTATCGCATAGTTAATTGTCAAGTTAAAATGCCTATGAAAATATTTCTACGACCCCTTCTTTTTATTGGCATTATTTTGTTTGGGCTAAGCGGAATTTATAATTCCAATTTAGTTGCAGGCAATACTTCTTTCAATTTTGACAATGACAAAGTTTTTACCGAAGATATAAAAAAGGAAGAAATATTTGAATTATCCAACGCATATCCAAATCCGGCAATTACATATACTAAGCTGGATTATAAAGTTCCTCAGGAAGTTCTTGAGGCAAAGATAATTCTAAGATCACTATTAGGATCCATTGTTAAAGAATTTGTACTGGATGATTTAACCGGCACCTTAAAAATACAAACAGATGATTTATCAGGAGGAATTTATTTTTATTCCTTAAAGCTGGATAAAAAAATTGTTGTTACCCGAAAGCTTATTATTAAGCATTAAAAAAATCCCAATTAAATCGGGATTTTTCATTTACAGATTAAAAGCTTCTTTTACTTTATCAACATAATCAAGTTTTTCCCAGGCAAAGAATTCAACTTCTTTAAAAAATTTATTACCTCGTTTTACCGTTTGTTCATCTTCATAGTAAACTTCTATTTCTTTTTTAAAATAATCACGGCCAAAATGGCCATATGCTGCTGTAGGTTCAAAAATAGGATTCTTTAATCCAAATCTTTGTACAATAGCAAATGGTTTTAAATCAAACAAATTCTTTATTTTCTCAGCAATCTGACTATCAGACAACAGTTGTCCATTTTCATCTTTTACCTTAGCAGTTCCGAAGGTATTCACGTATAAACCAACAGGATCAGCTACACCAATTGCATAAGCAACCTGAACAAGAACTTCATCAGCAATTCCTGCAGCAACTATATTTTTTGCAATATGACGAGTTGCGTAAGCAGCAGATCGATCTACCTTAGAAGCATCTTTTCCAGAAAAAGCACCTCCACCATGAGCAGCACGTCCGCCATAAGTATCCACAATAATTTTACGTCCTGTTAAGCCTGTATCTCCATGTGGGCCACCTATAACAAATTTACCGGTTGGATTTACATAAAGTTTATAATCTTCTTTAAACAACCCGTGGCTTTTTTTTGATAATCTTTCTTTAACCCTGGGAATAAGAATTGATTCAACATCCGATTTAATTTTACGAAGCATTAGCAGCTCTTCATCAAATTCATCATGTTGGGTAGAAATCACAATAGCATCAATTCTAAAAGGATTCCCATGGTCATCAAATTCCAAAGTAATCTGTGACTTAGCATCCGGGCGAAGGTATGTCATTTCTTTGCCTTCTCTTCGAATGTTAGCTAGTTCCATTAAGAATAGATGAGATAATACCAATGTTAACGGCATAAAATCTTCTGTTTCTTTATTGGCATAGCCAAACATCATACCTTGATCACCTGCACCCTGAAGCTCATCAGATTCACGAACCACACCTTGATTAATATCCGGTGATTGCTCATGAATGGCAGAAATCACCCCACAAGATTCTGAATCAAACCTATATGCTGCTTCCGTATAACCAATTCTTTTGATTACACCTCTGGCTATCTTTTGAATATCGACGTATCCTTTGGTTTTAACTTCACCCGAACAAACAGTTAATCCGGTTGTCACTAAAGTTTCGCATGCTACCTTTGATTCCGGATCGAATCGTAGCATTTCATCTAATAAAGCATCAGATATTTGATCGGCTACCTTATCAGGATGCCCTTCTGACACAGATTCTGAAGTAAATAAATATCCCATTATTAAAAATTATAATTTAAGGTTAAACAATTGGGAATTAATGATTGGTTGGAATGGTATTGCTTTAGCATTTTTTTACCGTGGTTGCAATCAATCAAATCTTTCCACAAAATTGAAGCAAAAGTATAAAAAATATTTTACAAGCCAGACGATTAAAATGAAAAACACATCTAGGGATCTATTTTTTGACATGGGTCAAAGCATGAAATACTTGTTCCATAGATTTTTCTTCTCTATTAAGGCTTAAAATTTTTAAATTATAAGAAACTGCAAATTCAAATATAGCCGAACGTATATCTTTATCAGTATTTATTATATATACACTGTCATTACGATCAATTTCATTGATACCTTCAATCTCATTTTTTAATACATCAATACCTATTGGCTTATCAAACTCAACAACAAAATTCGTATAGCCTTTAAATTGATCTATTAATTCAGCCATACTTCCATCTGCAACAAGCTTACCACGATCCAAAACGATGACCCGGTTACAAATTGCTTCGACCTCCTGCATAATATGAGAAGAAAATATTATTGTTTTATTCTTACCCAGTTCTTTAATCAGATTTCTGATTTCAACAACTTGATTTGGGTCTAATCCTGTTGTGGGTTCATCAAGAATTAATACTGAGGGGTCATTTATTAATGCCTGAGCAATACCAACCCTTTGTCGGTATCCTTTAGATAAAGATGCTATTTTTTGAAACTGAACTTCCGGCAAACCCGTTTTAATGATTAATTCATCCACTTTCCCCAATACTTTCAATTTTTTCTTAAAATGCAAGTTACAAGCAAATTCCAGATATTCCCTGACAAACATATCATCGTACAGGGGATTGTTTTCAGGTAAATATCCTATTCTGTTTTTTACTTCATTACATTTAGCATTAACATCTAACCCATCCACAATAACTTTCCCTGAATCCGCAACAATATATGATGTGATTATTTTAATCAAGGTTGATTTCCCGGCACCATTTGGACCCAACAAACCAACAACCTCACCTCTATCTATAGAAAAAGAGAGATCATTAAGGGCAATGATCTCTTTATATCTTTTATTAAGATTATAAACTGAGATTGACATTTCCAAACAAAGATTTTTACGAAAGTAAGGATTAAATTAAAAATCGGAAAATAATAATAGACATAACATTGTTGTAAACAATTTATTTTTATTTTTGCAGCCGAAAATCTGGGTTGCTTTCAGGAAGTTTGATTTTTTCAACAAATTCTTGTTAGCAAATTTGTTAAATAGAAAATTTGTTTCTATTTTTGCACCCCATTTTAATCAAGGAATATTTTAGAAAAAGAAAAAATAGATGGATACCTTAAGTTACAAAACAATAAGTGCGAACAAAGCAACCGTAAACAAAGAGTGGGTTTTGATCGATGCTGAGAACGAAACATTAGGACGTTTAGCCTCTAGAGTAGCTTACCTATTAAGAGGGAAACACAAAACGAATTACACTCCTCATGTTGATTGTGGTGATAATGTTGTAATTATCAATGCAGAAAAGGTCAACTTAAGCGGTGCTAAATGGACAGACAAAGAATATGTTCGCCACAGTGGTTATCCGGGAGGACAACGTATTGTTACTGCACAGGAACTAATGAAAAAGAAACCTACAGCAATGGTGGAAAAAGCAGTAAAAGGTATGCTCCCTAAAAACAGGCTTGGAAGAGAGCTTTTCAGGAACTTATATGTTTATGAAGGACCAGAGCACAAACAAGAAGCTCAACAACCAAAAGAAATTAAATTAAACACAATTAAGTAGAGACATGGAAGTAATTAACACTTTAGGAAGAAGAAAAACGGCCGTTGCAAGGATTTATCTTTCAGAAGGAAAAGGATCGATTACCGTTAATAAAAAAGATTATAAAGACTATTTCCCAACTGCTACTTTACAATATGTAGTTCGTCAACCACTTGAAATTTGTGAATCATTGGAAAAATATGATATCAAAGTAAATTTAGATGGTGGTGGTGTTAACGGACAAGCAGAAGCTCTTCGTTTAGCAATTGCAAGGGCATTATGCAAAATTGATGAGGAAAACAGACCGGCCTTAAAAGCTAAAGGTTTAATGAGAAGAGATCCTCGTATGGTTGAACGTAAAAAACCCGGACAACCAAAAGCAAGAAAGAAATTCCAATTCAGTAAACGTTAATATATATTTCAACAACACTGGAAAGAGTTTAGTATCTAAATTGCCAAGACTTTCGAAAACGGAACTACTTGGCAATTGTTGTAAAAAGAATGTAAACAAATTAAAACAAATCAAATGGCAAGAATTGATTTTGACCAATTATTGGACGCAGGTGTTCATTTTGGACATTTAAAAAGAAAATGGAATCCAAATATGGCTCCTTATATTTTTATGGAGCGTAACGGAATCCACATTATTGATTTATACAAAACAATTGCAAAAATTGAAGAAGCTGCAGCTGCTATCAAACAAATTGCCAAATCCGGTAAAAAAATATTGTTCGTAGCTACAAAAAAACAAGCTAAAGACATCGTTGCTACTCAGGTAGAAAAAGTAAATATGCCTTATGTAACTGAAAGATGGCCAGGTGGGATGCTTACCAACTTTGCGACCATTCGTAAAGCTGTTCGTAAAATGGCTTCTATCGATAAAATGATGAATACTGATACTTATTCTAACTTCTCTAAAAGAGAACGTTTACAAATTACACGTGAGCGTGCAAAATTAGAAAAGAACTTAGGTAGTATTTCTGATCTTAACAGATTACCTTCAGCTATCTTTATCGTTGACATTAACAAAGAACACATTGCTGTTGCTGAGGCTAAAAAATTAAATATTCCTACATTTGCAATTGTTGATACCAATTCAAATCCTAAACAAGTTGATTTTCCAATCCCGGCAAATGATGATGCTTCAAAATCTATTGAATTAATTGTTAGCATTATGATAAATGCAATTGCTGAAGGGTTAGCAGAAAGAAAACTTGATAAAGATAAACAAGCTGCAGAAGAGGAAGAAAGAATTGTAGCTAAGGTTAAATCTACTACAATTGAAGAGATTGAAGAGCAAGAGGATGCAGAAATTGAAAAAGGCTTGAGTAAAAAACCTGTTTCTAAAGACAAACCTCTTGAAGATTCAGAAGAACCTGCAAAACGCCCAAGAAAAAGCGTTTCTAAAAAAGCAAATAACTAATTCTCTTATCTAACCTTAAATATTAATAAAAATGACAAAAATAACTGCCGCTGACGTTAATAAATTAAGAAAACATACCGGTGCAGGTATGATGGACTGTAAAAAAGCATTGGTAGAATGTGAAGGTGATTTCGATAAAGCCGTTGATTATCTTCGTAAAAAAGGCCAAAAAGTTGCTTCAAAAAGAGCTGACCGCGAAGCTACTGAAGGTGTTGTTATCGCAAAAACTACCGAAGACCAAACTTATGGTGCTGTTGTGATGGTTAACTGTGAAACTGACTTTGTTGCTAAAAATGAAGATTTTGTAACATTTGTTAATTCTATCGCTGATCTGGCTATTGCCAATCAACCAAAATCTACTGATGAACTAAAAGAATTAGAATTAAACGGAAGAAAAGTAGCTGATCTTATCACTGACCAAACGGGTGTAATTGGTGAAAAAATTGAGCTGGGAGCTTTTCAATGTGTTGAAGCTGCTAAAACATTTGCTTACATCCACCAGGGAAACCGTCTTGCTACCGTACTTGGTTTAAATAAAGCTGGAGATGTTGATCAATTAGGTAAAGAATTAGCAATGCAGGTTGCAGCAATGGCTCCTATTGCTGTTAATGAAGAAGGTGTTGATGCTGAAATTATCGAAAAAGAAAAACAAATCGGTATGGACCAGGCACGTGAGGAAGGAAAGCCGGAACAAATTCTTGAGAAAATTGCCATGGGTAAAGTAAACAAATTCTTAAAAGAAAATACTTTAGTTAACCAGGCATTTATCCGTGATACTAAAAAAACTGTTAAAGAATATTTAGCAGAAACTGATAAAGATTTAACAGTTACTTCTTTTGCACGCTTAATGTTAGCTAGTAACTAAGAATAACAATTAATGATATCTTGAAAGAGTGATCCATATGGGTCACTCTTTTTTTATCCTAATTTCATATTTAAAGTGTTGTATGTAAATAAGCTTAAAATAACAAGACAAGAAAGAAAAATTAAAAGAATTACAGCTTAAAACAATTAAGAATGATCGATTATAGTGACTTTATTTTTTATTTACCACCCCCTTTTCATAGTTAATTGTCTTATAAATGTATGCCTCAATTTTATAAACAAAACTTCATTTTATGAAAAGGATATTACTTTCAACTTTTTTTTATTAAAAATGTCTTTTTGAAGTGTTCTAATATATAACATATTTAGAATAAATTGTCAACTTATTAATTATTAAAATTTTTTATTATGAGGGAAAAAATTATCTTATTACTTTTTGCAAGTCTAACTTTTATTTTTCTAAACAGTTTTACCGTTAGCATTCCTTCATTCATTCAAGGACATTATGGCTATCAAGCTTGGTGTCATCATTTTTCATTGGCAATGTGTATAGGAAATCCATCTTATGCTAGAGCTTCAGCTCAAATAGCGCAAAACACATCTAATCCCATAGATATTGGAGTAACCTTATCTGAAGGAATGGCATCAGCTGGAGCATTTGGTTATACCTGCATGTCGCTAATTGGTACCGACAGCTTTTATAATATTTCATTATATCCAATGGTTTTATGGAGTAGCTTTTATACAGGTGGTACTCATGCAGTTGCAGCCTGTGGTTACGACCAAAATACAGATTGTATTTATGCAAATTGCCCTGATTTGGGTCCTGTTACCTTTTGGACTCCATCACAAGCTCCAGGCTTAGTATTTACAAATTAAATAACTTAAATTTAAAACACGGATTATGAAAAAGAATTTTTATATATTAATATCACTGATTTTATTTATTTACGCGTGCAAATAAAGATGCCAAAATTACATCAAATTCATTCTTAAAATCTTGTGATCCAATCAAGGAAGAAGTTATTTCGGAATGTCTAAATGGAATGCTCTATCATAAACAGAATTATAAAAATCTTTTAGATAAAAATTATCACCCAATTCTTAGTATAATTAATGGTAAAATTGACAGATCTAAGCTTAATTTTATTTTTTTTAATCGAGTTGACTCAACACTAATCAAAAATCAAAAGGATATTTCTAAATTAGATATTAGTAAACTATTTGTATTTGACCCTAACTTTCTAATTATATTATCATATAAAGATGAAAGCAAACAAGAACTAACAGGCTATTTGGATGTAAAAAACTTAAAAATGGAATCTGGGGTTGGCGCACTACTCGTCCAGAGTATATGTTTAACCTTATTGACTTAATAGAATATCATAAAAACAGATGTAGCAATAATCTGATGGCATTCATGCTCAATGGGAGGTTGGTTTTTGGAAGTGGAAACAAAAACGGACTTGATTTAGAAAGGAAATTTCCTATTTCAAAAGAAAATTATAATAACAAAAAAAGAGGTATTAAAATAAAAGAAGATATTCAAACAATTGATAAAAATATTTTGCTCAATGAAGTTAAGCGAGAAAAGATGTATTACATGAAAGAGCGAAAAGAAATAAAAAAAATCATACAAAAAGAGAATAATCAATAAAGAAGCTTATTTTTTTAGTCACCCAAATAAAACAATTCATTGTGTTATAAATATACTCCCCTTTTTAAATTTAATCTTAAATTAAAAATATCATCAACATGAAAACATCACAAAATAAAAAAGAATTATTTATACTGGTATTTTTATGCTTATTCTTAAAAATAGCATGTTTTGCCGATATTTCTCCGAACCCAAGAGTTATAAAGGGCATCATACCTGTAAAAGAATGTAATATCCGAATGGAGAAAGAAATTGTCCTTATCAATATATATAAACATCATTCTCTTGTGGAATGTAGTTTCTATATGAAAAACGAAGGGGATTCAATTAATATGCCGATTGGATTTCCAATTATGAATTTCTACCATTTAATTGAGGATATTTATTTTCCTACAGATAAGAAACGATTTTCGATTTATGTAGATGGAATAAAAATTCCCGACTACGAAATTTATATACCGGAAGAATTAAAGCACTTGAAAAACAAACCTAAAACAAGTGCTATGATTTTTGCCGGATCACATGAAAGTTATAAGGAGGAAGACAAAAAACCCTGGTACTATTGGAAAACATCTTTTAAAAAAGGGGAATCCAAAATCATTAAAGTGGTGTATATGATACCCAACGGAGAGATTAAGAACAAAGATTTAAGCCGTAGCCGGTTTATAAAATATCTATTAAATACAGGCAGTGGTTGGGAAGGTAAGATCGGGCATGCAGAAATCATCGTTTCCTTAATTGATATTGAACCGGACAGCATAGAAAAGATGGTGCCCCAAAAAGCTAGACTGAATAAAAAAACCAAAGAAATCAGATGGATATTTAAGGATTTTGAACCCACTTCAGAACACGATATCTACATTCAATATAAGGGAGAATTACTAAGAGTAGAACACCCTAATGAGCTTATAAGGATCAATCGGGAAGAAAATTTAAGAGGCATTAAGATTAGAAAAAAAGATTAAACTTTGAATAGAAGAAAAAGATTTAGCTGTTACTTCTTTCGCCCGCTTAATGTTAGCAAGCAACTAAGAATAATATTTAAAGGTAATTTGAAAAGAGTGATCCGAAAAGGCCACTCTTTTTTTTGTTTACACAGTTTTTTATGGATACTGCCTTAACATAAAAGACGGCCTTTTTTTTACCATATATTATAAAATTTAGCTTGCCCATTACCCCAATTACTAGAATGATTGCCTGAACTGAATAACTACTCAAATTTTTAACGACAATTTGTAAAAAATTAAGGCTGCTTCATTACTGAAGCAGCCTCCTGGCCTATACTAAATTATCGTCAAGCAACTAACTCAATTGCTTTTTAACAATATCTGAAATCAATTTATTATCCGCTTTTCCGGCAAGTTGCTTCGTAACGGTTCCCATAACCTTACCCATATCTTTCATGGAACTTGCTCCCAAAGTACTTATAGCTTCGCTAACGACCTTTTCAATCTCTTTCTCATCCATTTGTTCAGGAAGGTATTTTTCAATAATACCGGATTGATAAAGCTCTTCATCAGCCATATCCTGTTTTCCATTCTCAATAAAAATAGCAGCAGCTTCCTTACGTTGTTTTACCAATCTTTTCAATAAGGAAATTTCAACCTCGGCAGGAATTTCACCCGAACTTACATCCTTACCTGTTTTAGCTAATAGAAGTGATGCCTTAATTGCTCTTAAAGCTTCCAACTTTTTGGAATCCTTATTACGCATAGCATCCTTTATATCATTGTTTATCGTTATTTCTAAACTCATGACTTTGATTTTTTATTAATCAACATTTTCATGCAAGAAGGAATTATTCTCTCTTAAAGTTGTTCCTTCATTCTTATCGTCAGATAAAGTAAACTTGGAAACTCCGGATTCATTGGAGGCAGGTGTATCATTTAATTCAACCTTTCGGCGCATATAAGCAGGAACTTTTTCCATATTTTCCAGATCAACCGGAGATTTTAGTTTAACGCTTAAATCTTTCAATTTTTGCACTCTTGCTTTTGCATGCTTTTCTATCCTTTTTGAGTTGTCATCTTCCTCCACATTAGGAGTAGTATCTGGCACAGGAGGAACTGTAAATTCCGGGGCATCACTCTTAACTTTTGGTTCAGCAGGCTGACTCATTAAAGCAGGATCGTCCATTGAAATTCGTTGAATGCCATCTTTACTTTCATCCGGGCCCGGGCCATTTAAATCAAAGATGATGGTTCTTTGTTCCTTTTTTTTATTTGAATCTGTTTCTGATTTTACTTCTTGTTCCTGAGTAATTTTCTGAGGTTTTTCTTCTCTGATAAGCTCTATTTCTTCCACCGTTTTCTTATCTGTTTCTTTTTTAGCAACAGGTTTTTCAGGAACTTCCTCATTTAACGAATGAATAATCAGATTTTCACGATCGATTTCTCCAACTTTCTTTTTGGAATCGAAACCTGTAGCAATAAGTGTAACTCCAATCTGATCCTCTAATGCTTCGTCAGTACCATTACCCCAAATAATTTCAGCATTCTGTCCGGCTTCATCCTGAATATAGTCGGTAATTTCAGTAACCTCATCCATAGAAATTTCTTCTACTCCCGAACTGATATAAAGCAGAATATTACTAGCTCCGGCAATATCATTATCATCCAGTAATGGTGATGCCATAGCTTCCTTAACAGCATCCAAAGCTCTTGTTTCACCACTGGAAACAGCAGAACCCATAATAGCTTTTCCACTGTCTTTCATTACAGTTTTCACATCTTCAAAATCCACATTGATGTAACCGGTTACCGTAACGATTTCCGCAATACCTTTTGCTGCAGTCGTCAGTATATCGTCAGCCTGATGGAAAGCCTGAGACAGTTTCAGGTCGCCATGTAATTCTCTTAACTTATCATTACTCACAACCAACAAAGTATCAACATGAGCTCTTAGTTCATCAATCCCTTGTTCAGCTTGCATTTTACGTTTTCTTCCTTCAAACGAAAATGGAATGGTAACAATACCAACTGTAAGAATACCGAGTTCTTTTGCTACTTCTGCAATAACAGGTGCAGCGCCTGTACCGGTACCACCACCCATACCGGCAGTAATAAACAGCATTTTGGTATTCTTTTCAAGAATGGATCTGATATCCTCAATATTTTCTTGTGCAGATTCCTTTCCAACAGATGGGATCGAACCTGCTCCAAGGCCTTTTTTACCTAATTGTATCTTGGTTGGAATCGGACTAATTTCCATTGCCTGGGCATCCGTATTACATATTACAAAATCAACCCCACGGATTCCCTGACTGTACATGTGGCTTACCGCATTGCTACCGCCGCCGCCTACACCTACAACCTTAATAATAGATGATTGATTTTTAGGAAGATCAAAAGTTATCATATCGCTCATGTTTAGTCTATCTAAATTTAATTTATTTAAGCCCGTTTATTTCTCCTTACTATTGTTTTTTTCCACAAATCAATTGTTAATTAAAAATGGGTGTTACTCAATGGCATCTCTCTCGAACCAGTCCTGTATACTTTTCAGGAAACTGGTAGATTTCTGATCTTTTTTATCTTTTCTGCCTTTAATTTTAGATTTCCTTTTTTCACCTTTCTCAAACATTTCCCTGTCCTTTTCTCTTTTAAACCGGTTAATTCCTTCTATTACCAATCCAATCCCTGTGGAGAACATCGGGCTTGCCATTTCTTTATTTACATCATTGGAAAGGTGTTCATTCGGGTATCCAATACGGGTATCCATTCCGGTTATGAATTCGGTTAATTGTGCAATATGTTTCATTTGGGAACCTCCGCCAGTTAAAACAATACCCGCAATTAACTTCTTCTCAAAACCTGAATTTCTGATCTCATAATAAATGTGTTCTATAATTTCTTCCATTCTTGCCTGAATAATACTGGCAAGGTTTTTTAATGAAATTTCTTTTGGTGGCCGCCCTCTTAAGCCAGGAATAGCTACAATTTCTTCATCTCTGTTTTCGCTTGCCAGGGCAGAACCAAATTTTACCTTCAATTCTTCAGCATGCTTTTTAATAATTGTACATCCTTCTTTCACATCCTCAGTAATAATATCTCCTCCAAATGGAATGACTGCTGTATGACGAATGATACCATCCTGGAATATGGCAATATCTGTTGTACCACCACCAATATCAACTAATACAACTCCTGCTTCTTTTTCTTCCTCACTTAATACTGATTCTGCGGAAGCAATGGGTTCAAGGATTAAATCAACTACTTCCAATCCCGCTTTACGTACACATTTATAAATATTTTTTGCTGCTGCTGTCTGCCCGATGATAATATGAAAGTTTGCTTCAAGCGAATTGCCCAACATGCCTATAGGTTCTTTAACCCCCTGTTCGTCATCAATAATATAATCTTGAGGAATGACGTCAATAATTTCTTCTCCCGGGCTCATACTTAAGTTGTACATGCTATTATTCAGAAACTCAATATCTTCCTGGGTTATTTCATCATCACTGTTTTCCCGGATAATATTTCCTCTATGCTGCAGGCTTTTTATATGCTGACCGGCAATTCCAACATTAACATATTTTATGTCGACACCCGACTTTTCACTGGCATCATTTACAGCAGTAACAATTGATTGTACGGTATTTTCAATATTGGAAACTACACCTCGCTTCACTCCTATTGATTCAGCTTTACCATGGCCCAATATTTCAATTTTGCCGTGCTCATTTTTTTGCCCTACAATAGCAGCAATTTTAGTAGTTCCAATATCCAGTCCAACAATAATTTCTGAGGTTCCCATATGATTAAATTTTTGTACAGACAATTTGATTATTAAATTTCAGATTTATCGATTTATATTTATCCCAGCCACTTTGTTTAATTCCATGTTTATAGAATAGCTCAAGCTTTTGGAATTTCTGTTCCAAATTTGAGGTATCTCCGACTAAAATAATTTGCTTCCCAATTTTAGGAACAATTTCAAATTCCTTATTACTATTTACATAGACTTGCTCAGAAAGTGCTTTCAGGAATTTATTCCGGTTAATAAAATTAGCTAAATAAAAGATATCTTTTAATACATTTTTCCCTTCAATATTAACAATATCTACATCCCTTAATTTTTCGTATGTATAGCTTGGCATAAAACCATTGATGAGCATTACCCTGGAAACATAACGATCACTTAAAGGCATACATTTACCATAGCCATCAATGTAGAAACTATCTTTGCCCGAATAAATCCTGGCAATAGGTTGACGTTGGACTATAAGAACCTGCATTTTACCTTTCATATCCACAAACACATTCACAGTATTCACATATGCATTGCTTAATAAAGCTTCTTCTATTTGTTTAACATTTATTGATGATACCGTTTGCTCAAATAGACCGCCTGTCTGTTTTTCTATTATATCCTGTATTTCTTGTTTTTTCAGGAATACATCCGGCCCGGTATAAGTAATTTCTATTGAAAGATCAGATATTAAAACTTGCTTTTGCTTAGTTGAAACATAGTATACTGCAACAGCTATACTTATAACTATGACACACCATATTAATATTTTCAATATTCGTTTCATTAAGCTTTTAAAATCTCTTTTATTGGTTGAACAAGTTTATCAATGTCTCCGGCTCCCAAACTCAGCAATACACCGGATTTAAAGCTTTTGACATAGTCAAGCACTTCATCATCCGACATATGAAATTTTCTAAAATGATTTATCTTATCTAAAAGGAATTTAGCATTTATCCCTTCAATGGGAAGTTCTCTGGCAGGATAAATATCCATAACTATAACTTCATCCAACAACTCAAGGCTCCTGGCAAATTCATCTGCAAAATCTCTGGTTCTGGAATATAAATGAGGCTGGAAAATTCCACTAATTTTTTTATCCGGATATAATTCTTTTACCGAATTAATACAAGCTTTCAATTCCTCAGGATGATGAGCATAATCATCAATATAGGTTATTTTCTCAGATTTATAAATTTCCTCAAACCTTCTTTTAACACCCGGATAAGACTTTAAAGCCTGGATTATTTTATCATCACTAATTCCATAAACTTTTGCAACTGCAAAAGCTCCTAAAGCATTTTCCAGATTATGTTTTCCCGGATAAGATATTAACACATTCTCTAATACTTCATTAAAATAAGTTATAGAGACAATATACTTTCCATTATTCACTTTAAGATCACTACAATAAAAATTTGCTTTTTCATTCAATGAGTATTGCTGCTTAAAAACACTTTCTGTCTTTAAATTCAAACCAGATTTTAGAATAAGATGGCCTCCATCTCTTATCTTTTTTACAAACATTTCAAAAGATTCCAGTAAATGATTTTCAGAACCATAAATATCAAGATGATCGGCATCCATTGAACTGATTAATGCAATATCCGGATCTAAAGTCAGGAATGAGCGATCGAACTCATCTGCTTCTACGATAAATACATCACTTTCATCAAAACCCAGAAAATTAGTATTATATTGATTTAATATCCCTCCAATCAGAGCCGTTGATTTCTCACCGGCAACTCTAAAGATATGAGCAATCATAGAAGAGATGGTAGTTTTACCATGGGTACCGGCTACTGCAATTGTAAATTTCCCTTTTGTGATTTTTCCCAATGCCTGAGACCTTTTCATTAAAGGATATTCATTCTCAACTATGTATTTATACTCATTTAAATCTGTAGGGATGGCAGGAGTATAAATAACTAATTCCGTTTCACTGGGAATAAAATCAGGTTGATCTTCAAAATGAATTTGTATGCCTTCTTCCTGCAATTTACTGGTTAAAGGAGTAGGGGTTTTATCATATCCGGATACATGAACACCCAGGCTTTTAAAATAACGTGCCAAAGCACTCATACCAATCCCTCCGATCCCCAGAAAGTAAATATGCCTTAGTTGTTCAATATTCATATTAGCTAATTAACTTTTCAATTTCGTCAACAATTAATGTTGTAGCTTCCGGTGAAGCAAAATTCAATATATTAGAAGCAAGCTCTTTTAATTTTTCTTCATTCTCTATAATGTCAAGAATGACTTCCTTCAATCTTTCAGAAGCTTCGGTATCTTTTACCAGCAATGCGGCATTCTTATTAACTAATGCCTGAGCATTTTTAGTCTGATGATCTTCAGCTGCCGAAGGCAATGGGATGAAGATCACTGGTTTTTGCACTGCCGAAAGCTCAGAAATAGCAATTGCTCCTGCTCGGGAAATGACTAAATCTGCTGCTGCATATGCCAAATCCATTTCTCTTATAAACTCATGAACCTTTATATTCTCTTTCCCTCTGGCAAGCACTTCAGCTTCTTCTTTATAAAATTTACCCGTTTGCCAGATTAATTGAATTCCTTTTTCTTCAAATAATAATAGATTGGCAGCTATACTCTTATTTATAGAAACAGCACCCTGGCTTCCACCAACAATCAGTATCGTTTTTGCATCAGGTTCTAAGGCAAAAAACTCCTGTGCTTTTTCTCTTTTCCCTTCAATTTCTATCACGTTTTTTCTTACAGGATTTCCCGTAAGTACAATTTTTTCCTTTGGGAAATATTTTTCCAGTCCTTCGTAGGCAACGCAAATTGTATTTACCTGGCTTCCTAATAATCGGTTTGTAATTCCCGGAAAAGAATTCTGTTCCTGTATCAGGGTTGGGATTTTTTTTCTGGTAGCCATTTTCAAAGTCGGACCACTTGCATAGCCCCCAACACCAATAACGATATCCGGTTTAAACTTCCTTATAATTTTTCCGGCCTTATGTAAACTGGAGATTAATTTGAAAGGAAAAGATAAGTTTTTTATTGTCAAGCGCCTTTGAATACCACTTATCCATAATCCTTCAATGGAATATCCGGCATCCGGAACCTTTTGCATTTCCATACGGCCTTTTGCACCTACAAATTTAATTTCAGCATTTATAAAGCGCTCTTTAACTGCATTTGCAATTGCAATTGCCGGGAAGATATGACCACCGGTTCCTCCTCCACTAATGAGTATACGTCGGTTCTGTTTCTCCATAAAGCTGATGTTTAACAATTGTCGGGTTATTTATCTCTTTACTTACGCTTAATATAATTCCAATGGAAAGAGAGGTGAACCAAATAGAGGTTCCACCCATACTAACCAAAGGTAAGGGTTGACCGGTAACAGGTAATAGATTAACTGCTACAGCCATATTTATCAATGCCTGAAAAACTAAATTAAAGCTTACCCCAAAAGTGAGGAAAGCACCAAAGTTTTTTGGTGTTTTACTTACAATAGTAACTGCCCTAAAAAATATTATCAGATAAAATAATACTACAAAACTTGCTCCAACCAAACCATATTCTTCCGCAATGATTGCAAAAATAAAATCATTATAGGGGTGAGGGAGAAAATTTCTTTGTGTACTATTTCCGGGCCCTTTTCCTATAATTCCACCAGAAGCTATAGCTATTTTTGATTGTTCAACCTGGTAATTGCTTTCAGAATTCTGATCCGAGCTTACAAAATTTTCGATTCTGTTTTTCCAGGTCCACAAACGGCCTTGTTTTTCACCAGGCATATTGTAGAGGATCAATATAAAAATTCCCAGGGCTACGATTCCTATTCCGATTAATGACAGAATATAAGTCATGTTTACTCTCCCTATAAACATTAAAACCAAGCAAGTAACGAAAAGAAGAGCAGCCGTAGAAAAATTAGCCGGCAATATCAATCCACAAACAATTAATACAGGTAATAGAAGTGGAACAAAAGCAGACTTAAAGCTTTTTATTTCCTCTTGTTTTTTCGACAATAAGCGCGCTAAGTACATGATTAAGGTAAGCTTGGCTAAATCGGAAGTTTGGAAAGACAAATTAAAAGGCAAAGGCAGAACCCTTTTGGCTTCATTCAGGTTTAACCCAATAAACAAAGTTAGTACGAGTAAGGGCACAGCAATGTATAATGCAATCTGGAAAATGCGTGAATAATAGGTATATTTAACCAGATGTGCAGCCCACATTAATCCAAAACCAAATATCAGGATCATAAAGTGTTTAATCATATAGTATTCGGTATTCCCCGACTTATACTTATAAGCCAAAGTTCCTGTCGAACTATATACAGCCAGTAATGACACTACAGATAGCAATATCACTACGGCCCAAATCACCTTATCTCCTTTTATTCTTCTTGTTAATGCAGACATAAATCTATTATAAATTGTTTACTGCATCCTTAAATTGATTCCCTCTGTCCTCGTAATTTTCGAACAAATCAAAACTTGCACAGGCCGGAGATAAAAGCACAACTTCTCCTTTGTTTGCAATATTGAATGCTGAAGTAACGGCTTCTTTTGCTGAACGGGTATCAACAATAATTTCTACATCATCAGCAAAGGCATCATGTATTTTTGAATTATCTTCTCCTAAGCAAACGATTGCTTTTACTTTTTCTTTTACTAATGATCTGATTTCGTCATAATCATTTCCTTTATCAACGCCACCTGCTATCCAGACAACATCGGCTGTCATACTTTCCAAAGCATACCAGCATGAATTGATATTGGTTGCTTTCGAATCATTTACAAAATCAATTCCATGAATGCTTGCAACAAATTCCAGGCGATGTTCTATATTCTGAAAATCAGAAAGACATTGCTTGATAGTATCTTTTCTGATATCGATTAGGCGTGAAGTAATACTTGAAGCCATTGAGTTGTAAGCGTTGTGCCTACCTTGTAATGCTAATTCTTCTAATGTCATCGTAATAATGCTTGATTTAATATTAATTTTTATGTTATTATCTTTTACAAAAGCGCCATCTCCCGATAGCGTATTCTCAAATGTGAAAGGGAATTTTCTCGAAGGAATAATTCTTTTTTCTATTTCTTTAGCCAAAACAGTATCATCAGCGCAGTACACAAATGCATCTTCTGAACCCTGATTATTTAAAATCCGGAACTTGGAATCAACATATTTACTGAAATCATAATCATAGCGATCCAGATGATCAGGAGTAATGTTCATAATAACAGCTATTTCTGCTTTAAAATCAAACATTCCATCCAACTGAAAACTACTTATCTCTAAAACGTAATAATCAAAATCCTTTTCAGCAACCTGACGGGCAAAGCTATCACCTATATTGCCGGCCAGGCCTACATTTAATCCGGCTGACTTTAGAATATGATAGATCCATAAGCATGTAGTCGTTTTTCCATTGCTACCGGTCACACATATTTTCAAGGCATTCGTATACCTTCCGGCAAATTCTATTTCAGAAATAACCGGTACCCCTTTTTTATTCAATTGTTGAATTAAGTCAACTTTGTCAGGAATACCCGGACTTTTAACTACCTCTTTAGCATTAAGAATTCTGTTAAAAGAATGCTTCCCTTCTTCAAATTCAATTTCAAACTTTGAAAGAACGCTCTTATATTTTTCACTTATTTTTCCTTTGTCAGAAACAAAAACCTCAAATCCTTTTTTTTGAGCAAGGATAGCGGCACCTACTCCACTTTCACCAGCTCCCAGAATTGCTATTTTTGTTTTCTTCATCCCATTATCTCAGTTTAAGTGTGATGATGGTTGCAACCGCCAGCATAATCCCCACAATTAGAAATCGCATTACGATTTTTGGCTCCGGATAACCTAATACCTGAAAATGATGATGTAGTGGAGACATTTTGAATATGCGTTTTCCAACACCACTTTTCTTTTTGGTATACTTGAAATAACTAACCTGAAGTATTACCGATAAATTTTCCGCTAAAAAGATTCCACAAAGAATTGGGATGAGTAATTCTTTTCTGATGATTATTGCAAATACCGCAATAATACCACCTATGGCTAAACTTCCGGTATCACCCATAAACACCTGTGCCGGATATGAGTTATACCATAAAAAGCCTATACATGCCCCTACAAAGGCACTGATAAATATTGTTAATTCCCCGGTATTGGGGATGTACATAATATTCAGATAATCGGCAAATACGATATTACCGGAAACCCAGGCCAATAATCCTAATGTAGCCCCAATAATTGCCGATGTTCCGGTAGCGAGGCCGTCAATACCATCTGTTAAATTAGCACCATTAGATACTGCCATTATTATCAGTACAACCAGCGGAATAAATACTAGCCATGCATATTTCTCCAGGCCTTTTCCCAGCCAGGAAATCAGAACCGCATAGTCAAATTCATTATTCTTAACGAAAGGAATAGAAGTTTTCGTTGACTTTTCAGCTTCCGGATTAAAATGAGCAGATGCATTGGTACGATCGATACCTTGCTCAATAATAACTTCCTGATCCAGTTTCTCACGAATGACAATGGAGTCATTGAAATACATTATTGATCCAATAGCCAGTCCAAGCAAAATCTGGCCTAATATTTTAAATCTACCCGCTAAACCCTTTTTATCCTTTTTAAATACTTTAATGTAATCATCAACAAATCCGATAGCACCTAACCAAATGGTAGAACCAATCATCAACAAAACATAAATATTATCCAGTTTTGCAAAAAGGAGTGTTGGAACTAATACAGCTCCGAGAATAATGAGGCCTCCCATAGTAGGAGTTCCTTGTTTTTCAGACTGTCCTTTTAAACCCAGATCACGAATTGATTCTCCAACCTGACGCTTTACAAGTAATCGAATTAAGCTTTTTCCGAATAAAAGAGAAATTGTCAAAGAAGTAATAATTGCCATTGCAGCGCGGAATGAAATATACTGAAACACTCCTGCTCCCGGAAAATCAAATGTTTTATCTAAATATTCAAATAAATAGTAAAGCATAGTTTTAATTGTTTATGGTTAAAACTTCTTTAATAATTTCTTTCTCATCCAGGTGAAGAATTTCTCCTTTGACCACCTGGTATTTCTCATGTCCTTTTCCGGCCAACAAAATGATATCACCTTTTTGAGCAATTGCAGCTGCAGTTTTGATCGCCTCAATTCTATTCGTAATTGAGATCACTTTTCTTTTTTCAGTAGGATCCAGCCCTGCTTTCATATCTTCTATAATTGCTTCAGGGTCTTCATCACGTGGATTATCTGAAGTCAGAATTACTTTATCACTTAAGCTGCAAGCAATCTTTGCCATTAAAGGTCGTTTTGCTTTATCCCTGTTACCTCCTGCACCTACCAGGGTGATTAACTGTTCGTTTCCATTTCTAATACTGGAAATAGTGTTTAATACATTTTTCAATGCATCGGGAGTATGTGCATAGTCAATGATAATAGCGATCCCTTCTTTTGAATGCATCTGATCAAACCGGCCATCGGCAGCTTCCTGCTTACTCAATTCGGTTAAGATTTCGATACTGTCTTTTCCTAATAAAATTGCTGTAGCATATACAGCCATTATATTATATGCGTTGAACCTGCCTATTAACTTAAACCAGACAGGTTGGTTATCTATCAGTAATTGAAGGCCATCAAATTGGTTTTCGATAATCTTACAATTGTAATCGGCCACACCTCTTAAGCCATATGTGTATTTTTCAGCTTTCGTATTTTGCAGCATTACCATTCCATTCTTATCATCAGAATTAGTCAGGGCAAAAGCTTCTTCAGACAAACTGTCGAAGAATTTCTTTTTAGCAGTCAGGTAAGATTTGAAATCTTTATGATAATCAAGATGGTCGTGAGTCAGGTTTGTAAAAATTCCACCTGCAAAGTGCAAACCCAAAGTACGATCCTGATCAACAGCATGAGAGCTTACTTCCATGAAACAATATTCAACACCTTCATTTAGCATTTCTGCCAACAGGGAATTAATCTGAACAACATCAGGCGTTGTATGAGTAGCTTCCAGTATTTTGTCATTTATTTTATTCTCTATGGTTGATAATAATCCAACCTGATGGCCTAAATCTTTAAATAGTTTATAAAGAATTGAAACAATGGTTGTTTTACCGTTCGTTCCGGTAACACCTACAAGTTTTAAGTTTTCAGAAGGATAATCAAAAAAGGCAGCTGATATCAAGGCTAGTGTTTTTCTGGATGATTTGACTTTAATATAAGTGATTCCCTTTTCCAGTCTCTCAGGAAACATCTCACAGACAATAGTACAGGCACCAGCATGAACGGCATTCTCTATAAACTGATGCCCATCAACCTGAGTTCCGGGAATAGCAAAATATATGGAATCTTCAACGACTTTTCTGGAATCAAAAACTAATGATTTTATCAAAACATCAGTAGTACCAAAAATTTCTTTGGTTTCAATAACAGTTAATATGTCGTTTAAGTTTTTCACTTATATATTAGTTTTAAGGTTTAAAATGATGGTTTCACCAGGTTTCACTTTTAAGCCGGGGCGCAAGGACTGGCTTGACACCAACCCTCTTCCAATTGACTCTACTTTTAAGCCTGCCTTTTCAAGCAAATAGGTTGCGTCACGAGCTCCCATTCCTTTTACATTTGGCACAATATCTTGATCAAATTGCAATGCAGAAAGCTGTACATTCGTGGAATCGGCTTTGAAAGTAGCCCAGTCGGCATACTGCTCTATTTCAGTATGAGAATTAAAAGTTTCGTATAATAGTTTAAGGTCCTTAGTATTTCCTTTTCCTCTGACATATCTGTTTAAATCATCTGCGAGATATTCACTTTCAGCATGAATGTTTAACTCACTAGCATAAACTTTATCTGCTATTTCTTTAAAGACCGGAGCAGCAACAGAACTTCCGTATATACGTCCGCTTTTGGGGTTATTAACCACGACAATACATGAATACTTAGGATTATCAGCCGGGAAGTATCCGGCAAATGATGCATTGTAATTCTTTTTATCATAGCCCTGCTTCCCTTTGGCAATTTGGGCAGTACCGGTTTTACCGGCGATTTTATAAATCGTATTTTTTAAGGTTAAACTGGCAGTTCCTCTTTCTACAACTCCTTCCATTAATGACTTTAGTGTATCTATAGTAAATTGAGAACATATTTTTTCATTTAGAACTTCCGTTTCAAAAGTCTTAATCAGTTTTCCTCCATGACGAATTCCTTTAACAAACATGGGTTTTATATATTTCCCATTGTTTGCTACCGCATTATAAATGGCTAAGGTCTGTATAGGCGTTAGCTGTAGCTCATATCCGATAGACATCCAGGGCAAACTTGTTCCGTACCAATACTTCTTATTACTCGGATGCTTGATAACAGGAGGCCTTTCTCCCTGAATTTCTATACCTAGCTTTTTATTGAGCTTTATTCCATAAATAAAATCAACAAATTCGGCAGGATTTTCTTTAAAGGCATTTTCAATGATTATTGATGTACCAACATTTGAAGATTTTTCAAAAGCGGTTCGGGCAGTAATTTTTCCATCTCCGATCTTATGGTCATCCTTCATGGTTTGGCCATAATAACGTTTCCATCCATTTCCGGTTTCAAGACTATCTGTGAGTTTTACTTTATTAAATTCAAGTGCTGCCATAAATGACACCAACTTAAATGTAGAACCGGGTTCAACACTTTCTGCTATAGCGTAATTATAAGATTCTTTATAAGTACTATCAATGGTATCTAAACGAAGATTGGCAATTGCTTTTATATGACCGGTAGCTACTTCCATCAATATGGCACAGCCCTGAAAAGCCTTATGTTCCTTTAAGTGTTCATACAGAGCATTCTGTGCAACATCCTGAATATTCACATCAATAGTTGTTATCAAATCTTTCCCATCAATAGGCTGAACGCCATTCTCATCATTAATCGGGATCCAGTCTCCATTATTAACTTTTCTTTTTAACTGCTTACCTGACACCCCTTCTATCACATCAGCATAAGCGCCTTCCAATCCTACAAACAAATTCTCCTTCTTGTTTTCATAGCCTATTGTTCTTCGGGCTAACTCCCCAAAAGGCATTTGACGTTGAGTTCTGGGAATTGCAATTAAACCACCTTTAAACTTTCCTAAACGGAGAATTGGAAAAGTTTTTACAATTTGTAATTGCTCATAATTTACATTTCTTGCAATCAGCAAATACCGATTACCTTTTTTCCTGGCTTTTTTAAGTTTTTGCTTATAAGCAGATTTTGAAAGATGAGGAAACAGTCTTGAAAAGTGATAAGCTAGAGAATCTACCTTTGAGTAGAATAATTTATCTGAGATATTCTCTGAATCCACATCCATCCTTAATTCAAAAACAGGAATACTGGTTGCAAGCAAACTGCCATCATCCGCGTAGATATTTCCTCTACTGGCTTCAAGGTTAAAAAATTTCAATTCCTGCTGCTGGGCTTTTTTTAATAAAGCTTCACCCTCTCTAAACTGGATATAGGCCAGCTTTAAAACGATAGCCACTCCAAATAGCAAAACAAGAGCATATACCAGATATACTCTCCATAAAATATCACGTTTTATGTTTTTTGCAGCAGTCATTAATCAGCCTTAGTTTTTTTATAAACAATTTTATACGGAGGTATTACAGATTCTTTGATATTCAAAGGCTTTAGCCTTTTTACGAGTTCAGACTGCTTGCTTATTCTCATCAGCTTAGTATGTGTTGAGATATATTCATACCTCAACTCTTTCAGAGAAACATGATAATCATCAATTTGCCTCATGCTTTTTTCAGCATAGTAAATATTAGCGATATAGATTACACCAAGTAGCGTCAGAAAGAATAAAAACGGAAGCATCCTGAATGAAGAATCCTTAGACAAAAAACTGCCCCCAAGCACAGTCTTAACGACTTTACCTCCACTTGAGCTTACAGTGCCCTTATCCTCAGATTTTTTGAGTTTATTATATTTTAATTCATTCTTTTTAGGCATTCTATATCTTTTCTGCTATTCTCAATTTTGCACTTCTGGACCTCGTATTTTCTTCCAACTCTTTTTCGGTTGAGACTATAGGTTTTTTATTTATCAGTTTAAAATCAACTTTTGGATTTCCATAAAAGTCCTTTTCAAGTTTTCCTTCAAAATTTCCTGTTTTTAAAAAATTCTTAACTAAGCGGTCTTCGAGAGAATGATATGAAATAACAACCAATCTCCCACCAGGCTTTAACACTCCTAAACTCTGCTCAAGCATTTCTCTTAATGCCTGAAGCTCTTCATTAACCTCGATTCTTAAAGCCTGAAAGACCTGAGCATAAAACTTTTGTTCTTTATTTCTCGGAGCAAATCCCGACAAAACATCCTTCAATTCATTAGTTGTAGCAATCTCCTTATCCGACCTGACATTGATCAAATGATTTGCAATCTTATAGGCACTTTTCAGTTCTCCATAGAGATGAAATATATTTTTCAACTGTTCGAACGAATAAGTATTTACAACTTCTTTTGCAGAAACTGAATGATTTCTATCCATCCGCATATCGAGGTCTGCATTAAAGCGTGTGGAGAAACCACGTTCCGCATCATCTATCTGATGGGAAGAAATTCCAAGATCTGCTAAAATCCCATCCACAGGTAACTGCTTGTATAACTGAAGAAAGTTTTTGAGGTATCTGAAATTTGATTTAACCAGCAACAAACGATCATCTTCCGGCTTATTTGCTATGGCATCTTCATCCTGGTCAAAAGCAACTAATTGCCCTTCTCCTAAATTCCGAAGAATCTCTTTGGAATGACCACCTCCACCAAATGTGACATCTACATATATTCCATCAGGTCGAATGGCTAATCCCGCAATGCATTCGTTTAAAAGGACAGGTTTATGATACATCAGTCTATAGTTCAGGTTCAACGTCGCCCATTACATCTTCAGCCAAATCAGCAAATTCATCCGGATCATAATCAATGGCCTTTTCGTATTCAGACTTATCCCATATTTCAACTTTATTTACAACTGATGCTAAAACAATTTCCTTTTGGATTCCACCATAATTTATCAGTTCCTTCGGAATTAATATCCTACCGGTTTTATCCAGCTCAACGAGTTTAACGCCAGCCATAAATTTTCTGATAAAATCAACATTCTTCTTCTTAAAACGGTTTAGCTTATTGATCCGGGAGCTTTCCGTTTTCCATTCTTCAAGGGGGTACAACTCTAAACATTTCATAAAAATGCTTCGCTTTACAACGAACCCCTGAGATTCGGCAGAAGGAATTTGAGCTTTCAATGTAGACGGAAACATCAGTCTCCCTTTTACATCCACTTTGCATTCATATGTCCCTATTAATTCTGCCAATTTCATTGATTTTATGGCGTAAATATACTAAATAAATTACCACTTTTTACCACCTTTTACCACATTGTTAATAAAAAGTTTCATCTGTTTATAATTTTATTTTTTATTTGTCAGATACCTGCCTGTCGGCAGACAGGGAACATCCATGCTATCATCATTTTTTTGTGTAAAAATTTATTCTCATGGATGTTTCATTTTGTTAAATGTTTTTCTCAACAAAAAATCATCCTATTCAGTCTCTGAATTTTGACTATTCACATCAGAATTTCCCTATATTTTTTATTTCTCCCAATTTTTAAGTATTGAATTCTTTTAAATTTCATTAGATATATTCTAAATTTGTAAGAAGAATATGCACTAAAAAAGAAAAGGGAACTGATGACAGAATCAGAAACGAGATACGAAAACTTTATTAATCTGAAAGAAGTAATACGTAAAAAGAATCCAACATTACTTAAAATAATACCGGGATTTATCATTCAGTACTTAAGGCGAATTATTCATGAAGATGAATTAAATGCATTCATCAGCAAAAATTACCGATATAAAGGGTTGGTTCAGGTTGGCAAAATGCTGGAAGAATTCGGGACTAATATTCATACCATAGGGCTTGATAATATTAAATCTATTGAACGGCCATTAATTGCAGCAAACCATCCTCTGGGAGGCATAGATGGATTAGCTTTAATGCATGCAGTTGCTTCAATCAGGGAAGATATAAAGTTTCCTGTAAATGACATCTTACTCAACATCCCGAATTCTGAAGATATATTCGTACCGGTAAATAAACATGGGAGCAATGCTTCTAATATCCAACTAATAAATGACACCTTTGCATCAGATGTCGTTCTGCTTTATTTCCCGGCCGGCTTTTGCTCCAGAAAACAAAAAGGAGAAATTAAAGATCTTGAATGGAAAAAAACGTTCATCACCAAAGCTAAGAAATACGAAAGAGATATCATCCCTACCTATATTGATGGAAGAAATTCAAACTTTTTTTACAACCTAGCTAACCTCAGGAAATTTTTCGGATTAAAAGCCAATCTGGAAATGCTATATTTAGTAGATGAAATGTACAAACAAAACAATAAAACGATCAATATAACTTTTGGGAAACCGATTCCTTACCAAACCTTTGACAAAAGATTTTCGAATGCTGAATGGGCAAAACTTTTAAAAGAACATGTTTACGATCTGGCTAAGAATCCGGAGTCAGAATTTAATTATTAAATTTGAATAAAAATAAGCCACATGGAAACAATAATACCCCCAGTTGATAAAAAGTTGTTGGAACAGGAACTCACTGATGAAGTATTTGTCAGGGATACAAATTATGGAAATAATAAAATTTACATCTTTTCAAGTGAGACATCCCCAAATCTCATGAAAGAAGTTGGAAGGTTGCGTGAAATCACATTCAGGGATGCAAAAGGAGGAACGGGAAAAGCACTGGATATTGATGATTATGATACAGCAGATAAACCATTCAAACAATTAATTGTATGGAATCCTATCGACAAGGAAATTATAGGCGGGTATAGATTCATCCATGGAAAGGACCTGGAAGTTATAGGAAAAGATGAAGTGCATTCTCCAACTTCCAGATTGTTTAGTTATAGTGAAAAATTCATTAAAGAATACCTTCATTCTACTATTGAATTGGGAAGGTCTTTTGTTCAGCCCATGTATCAGCCTACCAATAATATCAGAAAAGGGATGTATTCTCTGGACAACATCTGGGATGGTTTAGGGTCTATTGTTATTGATAATCCTGATGTAAAATACTTATTTGGCAAAGTGACCATGTATCCACATTTTGATAATGTGGCAAGAGACATGATTTTGTTTTTTATGAATAAATACTTTCCCGATAAAGAAGAATTAATCAGGCCTAGAAATCCACTTATATTAACTACAAATGAAAAAGCATTAAACAGTATTTTTCAGGGTTGTAATTATGAAGAAGATTATAAAATACTGGTTCAAAAAGTGAGAGCTTTAAATGAAAATATTCCGCCACTTTTTAATGCTTACATGAACTTATCTTCAACCATGAAGACCTTTGGGACAGCGGTAAATGATCATTTTGGACATGTTGAAGAAACTGGTATTATAGTAACCATTTCAGACATATACGATTATAAAAAAGATAGGCATATAAGTACCTATAAAAAGTAAGATTTTAATGGGAAGCAATCCTATAACAAAAACAACATCCCATTAATTTACATATTGGGATTAAATATCAAAATAAAGGATTGCTTCCCTTCTAACCATGAAACCATGAAAATAAATAACGCGGAGTTTGTATGTAGCAGTCCAAAACATACGATGTGTCCGGAACCTAAATTGCCTGAATATGCTTTTATAGGGAGATCGAACGTTGGAAAATCTTCTTTGATAAATATGCTTACGGGCAGAAAAAATCTGGCCAAAACATCTTCAACTCCTGGAAAAACTCAGCTCATCAATCACTTCTTAATAAATGATGAATGGTATCTGGTTGATTTACCTGGGTATGGTTTTGCTAAATCTTCAAAAAAAGACAGGGAAAAATGGGGACAAATGATTCACAAATACCTGATGAAACGGGAGAATCTGATGTGCACATTTATTTTAATAGATTCCCGTCATGAACCTCAAAAAAACGACCTGGAATTTATTGAATGGTTTGGGATTAACCAACTTCCTTTTATTTTGATTTTTACAAAAGCTGATAAGATCGGGAAAGAAAAATTAATCAGTAATATTGAAACTTACAAAAAGACCTTAAAAGAAAAATGGAGCGAACTCCCCCAATTTTTAGTGAGTTCCTCCAAATCGAATCTTGGCAAAGAAGCTGTTCTGGAGATGATCCAGAATACGAATCAGTTATTCCAACCAATACAAGAATAAAAGCAAAAGGGGCTGTCCCAAAAGCTATTTTAGCCGTCATTCTGAACTCGTTTCAGAATGACGTACTATTACACTTTTTAGACAACTTCATTCGTTATTCCAGCTCAACGAGTAATTGACCTTTAACAACTTTATCGTTATTCTTTACATGTATCTTTTTTACCACACCACTTATTGGAGCCACAATTTGATTTTTCATTTTCATTGCTTCAAGGGCCAGTAATGGAGCACCTTTTTCTACTTTCTTCTTCTCTTTAACAAAAACATCAACAATCGTTCCGGAGATAAAAGAAGTAATAACACTAAAATCCTTTTCCTGATAAGGTTTTCTGGTTTTATACTTTTCGGTTAATATGGTTTGATATTCAACTCCCTCAATAACCAACGAGCCGTATTTCACATTTTCATTTTTCTTCTTACTCATAAACGACCTCCGCTATTAAAATGGTGGCACACCATGTTTCTTATCCAAGCATTCCTCAGTTTTGTTTGCAGAAATATCAAGCGCATGAATAAGCATTTTTCTGGTTTCTGCAGGTTCAATCACTGCATCAATATAACCGTAAGCTGCAGCCACATATGGATTCGCAAACTTACTTCTATATTCATCTACCTTTTGCTGACGCATTTCATCCGGATTTTCAGCATTCATAATTTCCTTACGGAAAATAATATTAGCAGCTCCTTCAGGGCCCATTACAGCAATTTCAGCAGTAGGCCATGCAAATACAAAATCTGCTCTTAAGTGATGTGAACACATGGCAATATATCCACCACCATAAGCTTTACGTAATACCAACGTAATTTTTGGAACAGTTGCTTCTGAATATGCATAAAGTACTTTTGCACCATGACGAATTACACCTGCATGCTCCTGATCAATACCAGGTAAATAACCCGGAAGATCAACCAATGTTATCAAAGGAATATTGAAAGCATCACAATAACGAATAAAACGACCCGCTTTATCTGACGAATCAACATCAAGCACACCAGCTAAAACATTAGGTTGATTTGCTACATAAGCAACAGTATCTCCATTTATACGTCCGTATCCAATTACAATGTTAGCTGCAAATTTTTCCTGTACTTCAAAGAATTCACTATCATCACTGATAGCTCTGATAACATCACGTACATCATAAGGGGTTTTTGGATCAGTTGGAATAATAGAGTCAATCGGATAAATTTTTGACTTAGGCTGCTTCTTTGGGAAAGCCATTGCCTTTTTCTTATTATTCCATGGAATAAAACTGATTAGCTGTTTAATCTGATCAAAACATTCTTGCTCACTTTCCGCATAGAAGTGGGCATTGCCTGTAGTTTCAGAATGAACTTTCGCACCGCCAAGTTCTTCCATTGAGATTTCTTCACCTAATACAGTTTTAATAACCTCAGGACCTGTAATAAACATTTTAGAAATATTGTCAACTACAAAAACAAAATCAGTCAATGCAGGAGAATACACAGCTCCGCCAGCACATGGTCCAAGGATAACAGAAATTTGCGGAACTATTCCTGACGCTTTAGTATTACGATAAAAAATTTCACCATAACCAGCTAATGAATTAACTCCTTCCTGAATACGAGCTCCACCAGAGTCATTAATCCCAATAATTGGCACTTTAAGCTTCATGGCATGGTCCATAATTTTGGTAATTTTTTTTGCATGCATATAACCTAAAGAACCTCCGGCTACTGTAAAATCCTGTGCATATATACAAACAGGCTTACCCATGATCGTACCGGTACCGGTAATTACACCATCACCAGGAAGGCGTTTTTTTTCCATATCAAAATCTTTCGCTGCATGTTCAACAAAAAGATCGTACTCATGGAATGATTTAGGATCCAATATGGCAATAATCCTTTCCCTCGCTGTAAGTTTTCCAATTGCCTTTTGTTTTTCAATAGCTTTGGAACCACCACCTTTAAGGGCATTCTTCATTCTCTCCTTTAAATCGGAAGTTTTTTGTTTTAATGGCATATCTTTACTTTTTAATGGTCTTCTATACTTAACGCAAATAAGGATAAAATCTTATAGCATCTTATGCTCACAAAATTTTATCCTTAATAGCTGTGCAAAGTTATACTATTTTGATGAAACTGCAATTTTTAGAATTTATTTCATTGTTTTAATTTAACTTTAAAAGATTAATTTGAAAGTTACAAGCTACAAGCCTGAGAAAATCTTAAAAACGATGAATATTGAAGAATTAAGAGAATACTGTATCACAAAAAAAGGCGTTACCGAAGGATTTCCCTTTGATAATACTTCACTTGTACTAAAAGTGATGAATAAAATTTTTGCTATCATCGCATTAGACAAACATTTTGTTAATCTAAAATGTGATCCTGAATATGCGATTGAATTGCGTGAAAAATATGCTCAAATCATACCAGGCTATCATATGAATAAACAACAGTGGAATAGTGTTTACTTTGCAGAAGGCTTAAGCGATGATTTAATTAAAAAATTAGTGGATGATTCTTATGATTTGATTGTAGCGAAATTTACGAAAAAGCTTAAAAAAGAATTTGATGAATTGTAATATCCAAAAAGTCAGGGTGTGAATTTACTTGCAAAATTCTTCAAAAGATAAAATGCCTGTATTTAATCAATGAACTATTCACGCCCTGACTAAAAGTCAATTTTTTAACACTTTTTGGACAACCCCAGCGAAATTACTCCAACAATCGGTTTCTTCTTGTTTGATACATCATTAAATAAGCTCTTTTCATTTTATCACTTAAAAAAGAATGTGTAATCAATTGTTCAACTTTCTCCTGTTTTTTTATAAAAGGTTCTAAAATTTTATCCCTTCTCTTTTCTTTTATTCCTAATCTTTTCGCAAATTCATAAAAATCTTCAACTCCGGCATAGCCTTTTAATTTCATAACTTTTGACTGAAAACCATCCGCAAATAATCCATGATCCAAAGCAAAATCTGTATCATCAACATGAATTCGGGTATTGATCAAATCATAAGCAGGACTTAAGGTATAATCTCCGTTAGTTGTCTGTAATAAGGAGAAATTTTTCAAATGAGCATCTCCATTGGAAAACAAATAATTGAATACAATTAATGAGAATAATTTTCCCAATTCAATTATATATGTAGGCACATATTTCTTAACAAGGCCTGCAAGCTCTTCATAACTATAATCATATTTAAAGTTAAAACCTGCTGATTCAGTAGTTTTTCCGGCAAGTGAAGCAAAATCTTCCTTAGCCCATTTTAACCCACCCTTTTTAACATCAAATCTTTTTGTTATATATGCAGCTTCACCGTTTTTAAAAAAAACCAGGGCGCTCTCAGCAGTATTGATACCATAAACCTGTTTTGCAATCTGCATGGTCAAATGTTCATTTGCCGGAACCTGATCTACATTTTTTAGATCTATGGGTATGGGCTTAAGAATATAATTCCCCTGCTCACCTTCATGTGTCAACCGTAACTTATTCTTATCAAGGATTAATGATAATTTTTCCTGAACACCGGAAATTGAAATACGTTTTCTATTTTCGATAAACTCCTCTGTATTTTCACTATCAAATCGTGGGGCATTGTATGGAAGAATATGGCTTACTTTTCTGCCAAAAAACATATTTTTAAGGCACTTTTGACTATACGACTCATATCCTTCTGTCAAATTACCGGGACAGTATTTAATAACTGGCATATTCATTCTTTGTCAGTTTTTATTGGAACTATAGTAATAGCCCCTATGGTATCATGTGATGCTATTGCCAGTAATAATCCAAAATAATCTTTTTCATCAATTTTGAACTGGCGACATTGTAATTTGCGGTTTACGCCTTCTGAAAGCATATTAAAAAAAAAGGGAAATAAAATGGCAGACTTATATTCTTTTTTCGTTTTAGGCAAGGTCAAACTTATAGCTGGAAGATTTTCATCTGCAAACCACTTTTCATCATAGCAAAACACATAATCTTCCGGATTATTTTGTGTTAGCGTTCCTGCTAATATGCCATTGTGATAAACATTTGCTTTTCTCACTATTTTCACAGTTTAGGCTTTTTTATCTCCAGTTTTAATTCTAAGCCCAATACCTCAGCTAACTTTGTTAAGGTTTCCAGTGTAGGGTTAGTTTTTCCCAATTCCAAAGCTTTTAAAGTACGCAAGCCCACACCCGATAACTCAGAAAGATCCTCCTGGGTTACTTTTAAAAGCATTCTCCGTTTTCTAATCGTCTCAAATATTTTTTGTTGGTGCATTTTATCGCTCTTCTTTTGATAAAGATACATCATTTACCTAAACAAATTGAAATAAAGTGCATTTTTTTGCACTTATAGCAATTTAAACAAACAATTTCCTAGAAAACAATAACTATAGTGCATTTTACAGCATTATTCTAAATAAAAGACTTAATTAATATACCTGATCGGGTATAATTTCAAAAATAACACAAGATATTATACCTGTTCGGGTACTTTTTACCTATTAACGGGGGTGTGACTTGAAGTCACTCCATTAATAAATGATACAGTATTTTACAAGTTGTGGAACCAGCGAGGGTTTTACTTAGACCTAAAATCCGCAGGTCTAAGTGAAACCCTCGTTAAAGCAATTGTTAATTATGAGAGAAAAAAGGATTTTTCATGAATGATGCAATACAACCTTAACCGATCCTTTTTTAATTCTTCAAAAAAGTAAACTTTCCCATCCTTTTGATATACTTTATAATTTACCAAGCTTATACTTTTAGCTTTTAAACCCTTTGAATGTATTTAGGGGATGGTATATTCAGTATCTATTTTCATGTTAAAAAAATATGGATTCAAGTTTCTGAAACAAGCGGGGGCTCCGCTTTGAGCGAAGCCCCCGCTTGGCTTACTTTAAATCGTAGCCCGAATGTAAGGAACAAGTTTACTATGAGAAAATATAAAATCCAATAATACAAACTAACAATACCAAATAAACAGGATATGTATAATGATTAAACGCTTCATATTTCTTGGGATTTTCTCCAATGCAGGCTTCAATTGCAGGGGATGCCAACTCTTTATGATCCGTTTTTTGTTTAGCAAAATGCTCTTCTATTTCCCTCATTCTAATTTTAAATTTAGCCGTTCTTCCTCTATAATATCCTTCTATATACCAAAACAAAACAATGGCAACTACAGAAATAACAAATTCAGTAAAACTAAAACTTATTTTACTAAAACAAATGGCTACAACCAAAGTTACAGTCCAGCCTTTTACAATTATAATGGTAGTACCAATACGGTTGATTAGGTTTATTAAGAGTTCATATTCTTTTATAAGGCGGTTTTCGAGAGTTTTCATTTTTCAATATTTTTAATTAATAATAAGTATGTTATAGTATAATTCAAAAGTCCAAACAAGAACTATTTAGTTAAATCATCATTGGTAAACCACCAATAAGTATCTGTTTGTATCCAGACAGGTTCATCAAATTCACTATCTAACGAAACCTTCATATAATAAGTTCCTTTTTCAGATGGTGTCCAGTCAAACTTGAGCTCTTTTTCTTCTTTACTACCAAGATATGTAGTACTAACATGATAATAGTCACGATAACCTGGATCACAGTTTTTATTTCGATCAATACATATTCTAAGCCTAACATTATAACCAGTATTTGAATAGTTTTTAATTGTAATAGTTATCGTTCGCTTACTTGAAAGTACAGCTTTTTTTACAGTAATACTTTTTACTATAGGCAACTCTCTATTAAATGTATACGTACTATTTCCCCCTGTGAAACTTATATTCCTTTCTCCCCAAAACTCTTCTTCATGTATTTTATAATAAACCTTATACAAATGATTACCTGTTATTACTTCAGAGAATTTAGCTTCTCCATTACTATCAGTATATTTTGTACTATTTCCACCATTAAAGAACAATTTAACCCAAGCCCTACCATCTGTTACTAATTTGTTTTCAATACTATAAACTTTGACAGTTACATTACCTGTTTCAATAATTTCAATTTGCTCATAATTAACATTATTTAATTCGTTTGTTTCTCCATAATCTTCTTTATAGTCAGCAACAAACAATATATAATAAGTTCCAGAACTCACATTTGAAGGAATAGTTAAATTTTCATTCTCTCCTCTATTAGGACTGGAAGAACTTAGATCTGAGCTATCATCACTTAATAATTCATCTCCACTATCCCAATCTTTATCTGTAGATAAATAATATCCTACATATACTTTCATTTCTTTACTAATATTCCCACTATAATTCTGATCACAAGATACACTAATTGACTTACCAGCAGAAATAGTAGAAGGTGATACTGATGTATTCGTTATATAAAAATCCGGTTTTTCAACAGTAATCTGCTTAGAAACAACATTATTTGACTCATTATCTTCTTCATATTCCTTTTTATAATCCGAAACGAATAAAATATAATAAACTCCACTAGAAATATTTGTTGGAATATCTAATAATTCGGTTTCCGACTCAGATGTTATAGAGGATGACAATGATGACCTATCTTCTCCTAAATATGTATCATTTGCATCTCCCCAATTATCATCTGTTGAAATATAATATCGTATCCAAGGCGTAAGAGTTTCTAAACTATTTCCAGAATATTTCTGTTCACATGTAACTTTAATTTCCATACCTGGATAAGCAACAGAATAATCAATTGTAGGATTATCAATATAAAAATCATTTTTTGTTTGCTCGGGCAAATCAATAGGGATTATTCCACTCTTTCCTTTCTCAATCCTATTATCTTTATTTACAGCATAACTTTGTGCATAGATTTTTCTATTATCCCCTTCAGTTACTAGTTCTATTGTCTTAGAAAACATCCCGCTTCCTATTCCACCTTCTTTTACTTCATTATTAAGGTTTGTTTCGTTTAAACCCCAATAGAAACCCCGTTCAATAATATCTGTGCCACCATCGTCTGTAATATTTCCCTTTAAAGTAATCTCATTCCATTTTAAATTTTCATAGGATATAGTAATCGTTGGAGGCTCAGCTTTTGTTTTAAAAGATTCATAAATACTATAAGCTGTCCCTTTACTATTTTTCGCATACGCCCAAACATAATAATCCGTATACCTATTTAAACTAGATAAACTTTCAGTATAGGAACCCGTATTTGCTCCCCCTTCAGCAATATGATTTGTTGGGTCAGTAGGCCGGGTTGTATTTGTACTCCAGCAAATTCCCCTTTCAGTTATGGTAGCTCCCCCATTATCCGTAATTTCACAATTTACATCCGCAGCTGATGAAGTTATGTTATCAATACTATTTATTTGAACCACAGGTAAAGAATAATCTTCTGTTTTAAAGGGTTTGCTTTCACCACCATAACCCGTACCTTTTTCATTTGTAGCATAAGCCCGAACATAATAATCCGTATTCGGAGTCAGTCTGGTAATATCACTATCAAAATCAGTGGTTCCTGACCCATCGTTTGTTTTATCCAGGCAATTATCTAAAGTAGGATTCTCAGAACTTCCCCAAACAACCCCTTTTGCACTAATTGTACCATTTCCGGAATTTATATTTTTACCACCGCTTTTAGCAGTTGTCCTGCTTATCTCACTTACATCTTTGGTTGTAATCACAGGGATAGTAACAGCTAAGGTTTTAAAATCCGTTTTATCATAACTGGTACCTTTTTCATTGGTCGCATAAGCTCTTACATAATAGGTTGTATTCTCTTTAAGCTTGGTAAAATGCGTAATATACTCTTCATTCAATGTACAAGAGCTTTTATTATCTTTTTTCTCATATTCATCAATCGTAGGGCTTTCATTTACAGAACTCAAAACCACTCCGCAAGATGAGATTGCTCCATTGCCAGTAGAAGTAACTTTCCATTTTATTTTTGCTTCATAAACACCTATATCAATCACTTCAATTATTTTAACAGTGGGAGGAACTATTTTTATCGTAGTCACGCTATCCAGTTCACTATACCCAATATGTTTACTGTTTTTAGCATAAGCCCTTACATAATATTTCGTATCATCCTGTAAGTTACTGATTGTACCACTTTCATTAGACGTTTTATTACCTTCATAAGTAGGCGGAGAAACAATACCCCAGCACACCCCTTTCTCTTCAATACCTGTACCCCCATCATCTGTAACATTCATACTATAATCAAAAGAACCGGTAGTTATACTGCTATTATCTATTTCCAGATTAACCTTGGGTGGCTCTATTTCTCCAGTTTCAAATCTTTTCTTATTTCCATAATTGGTTCCTGCACTATTAGTAGCATAAGCCTGAATAAAATATCTCACACCATCCTCCAAGCCTTCTTCTATTCTATGGTTAAAAGAATCTATTTTTGTATTTTGATCTCTATAAATTCCAAGATAGTTTGTTTTAGACAAAGCCAAAGAATCTTTTCCCCAGAACAGTCCACATTCAGTGATTACTAAACCACTATCTGAAATTATATTCCCACCACATAAAGCAGAGAACAAGCCCACTTCTTTTGGCTTTAAAGTTTCAATATCCGGTCTCCCGGTTTTTAAAGTCTTTATATTGATTTCTTTTCCATAAACAGCAGCTCCTCCGTTTGGAGTTATATAAGGCCTGACATAGTATGTTGTGTTGGGAGCCAACTCATTTAATGTACTCACGATATCTTTTACAACAGACATTGAATTAAAGGTAGTTTTAGAGTCTTTAATTGTTGGGTTTTGTTTAATACCCCAGCAATGCCCGTATTGACTTATTTTACTATTCCCAATAGATGAAACAGAAGAAGTAATTTTAGCAGAGAAATAAGATAGCAAAGTATCGACATATTTGGTACTTCCAAAAACAATTTTATTGGTTTCCCCTTTTTTCGGCACATCCACTTTATCCTTTGAACAGGAAAAGATGCAAATAATAACAATTGTTATCGACAGGATTATATTGTATTTTTTCATAATCGTTTTCTTAGGTTAAATGATTAGAAACTGATTCCTATACCGGCCGTAAATCCGGCTTTTTTAAATTTCAGGACGGTTCCGCCACCACTGATGATAATATTCCCAAAACGCAACATCAACCCGGCACTGAATTCGACCCCGCTATAATTTTCTACTTCCACAGCTACCCAAGAACTACCGGTTTTTGAATCTCCGTCATAAGAGTACTCATCAATCTTAAAAACCCGCTTTTCGACTCCATAACCAGCACCGGTATAAAAAAAAGCATTCCAGCCAAGCTGAAAAGTAAAGCCACCCCCGGCATAATAGGCAATATAACCTTCATTCCCAGTGGTTGAGTAATAAGCATCCGGCTTGTTGAAATTTACAATGAAACCATCATTGTATGAATAAGCAGTTTTTTCTTTTGCCAGTAAAGATGCCCTGGCTTCAATAAACCATCCAAGCTTATGTGAATTCCCCAAGCGTATACCAATCGGTGTAACCTGATTCCCAATATAGGATACGAAAAACTTTTTACCGATAGGGTTTTCAATGGTTTCCACCCTCACATCAAAAACCAGGGTCTTTTCTACAAAAGGCATTTCTTTCATCACATCCCATATAATCATCCTTTTCCCTTCTTTGATCCCTTTTCCAACATCCCCTTTCACTTCTTTTAAAGGACCTTTAAAAGTTTTTCCGTGATCATCGCTTACATAAAGGGATACATTGAACTTTTGGTTGAATTTGGCACTAGTAATTTCATACCAAATCTTGATTTTATCCTTTTTTGTTTTTTCTACTACAATATTTGTTACAGATTGTGCAGGTAGGATTAAGCATAACGACATTAAATTTATTATTATAAATATTTTTTTCATAGCGCAGGTTTTTTATTTTAACTTGAGCAGCACAACATCCCTTTTTCCATGAAACCGGGGAGTTTGTTCTGCACCATCAATTTCTTTTCTTGCAGTATCAGTTACCTTTTCTAAAAGATAGTCTGCCAGCTCCCCTGTTGTAATCTTGTTATCTTTTGGATTTAAATCTGCAGCCCCCTTTAAACCAGCACAAATAAAATGTGTAAACATACCTTTTTCAGCCAAATCATATCCAAAAGAGAGCTGGTTAAATCTCGAGGAAGAGAATACTATAAAATCTTCATTATCTTCCCATCCCTGCATTATATTATTTGATTTAATTTCAGCTCCTTTACTCCCAAGCAAATAAGTTTCCTTATGCTGCTTAGATGTTCTTGAACTCCCACTAAAACACGCATCCATAAATAGGGTTACGCTTTTAGCTCCTAGTGCGTTAAGTTCTGAACAAAGTATACTTATGCCATATCCATGGGTTGACAGATGCTTTATTTTTCCCTGGGGAGGAAATAAAAATACTTCATCTCCATCCGGAGGTGGGATTCCATGCCCTGAGTAAAACACAAATAAATCCGTTTCCCCCGGTCTAATCAACCCTTTTATATCTCCGTTAACCGAATTAAATTTATCCCTAAAAAAAGTCTTGTCTATCTGATTATCAGTAAATGTCAAAACGGTTTCTATTCCTAAAGCTTTCTTAAAATATTCAGAAATAATTTCTGCATCTTTCGTTGCATAAGGGGCAATCGGAATATGTTTATATTTCTCAATACCTATGACAATAGCTAATGAATGGCTATTTCGTTTAAATTGATAATCTGGAACTATATTAACTTCATCCAGTTTGGCTTTTTTAATTTCCGTAATTTTATCTGGATTCGATATAATTATTTCTTTCTTCTTTTTTTGTGGTTTAATCTTCTTCGTTTGAATTGAAGGTGGAGACATATCCAGTGCTAAAGGTATTTGTATATTTTCACAGCCCCCATGCCCATTTGAGTTAAATAAACTTAAATATAAAGGCAACAAGCTATCCTGTTGAATAATTTTATTCGGACTAACAATAACACTAAAACTCATAGTTTTATTTACATCAATATCCCCAATAATTCCCTCTACCGGTTCCATTTTTACCATCTCTATCTTTCTATCCGTATTATAAAAGCCAAGGCTCAGGTTTTTATCTTTTGAAGCAATTAGAAATTTTGTTTCTTTAGAAATCGTTTCCCCAATATTTTGAATAGTGATTTTAGTCTCGACAGCTTCTCCCTTTTGTATTTTCCCATCATCTTTAATTATCGTATGGATATTAATATTCTCTATAATTTCAGCCCCTGCAAAAAATAATTTAGGTTTTTTCAATTCTACAGTTTCAAAAATAATTTCAGCATTATCCATATTATAATTGTTCTTTTCTGTAACTGACACTATCAGTTTTCTCTCAGTTGACTTAACCTTTTCGCTAGCAGAAATTGGAACTCTAACATTTACAACTTGTCTTGGGAAAATGCACGGCAATTCAATCCCATCCTCAATAGTTAAAGTTGAGTCTCCAATATTATCCTTCACATATACTTTTACCTTATAAGCAGGCCCTTTACCTTCATTAATAATTTTCAACCTTATTTCAGCTGATTCCCCAGCATTTAAACAATTATCTCCATCCGTTTCAAAAAAGGTCAATTCAGATTTCAAGTTAGGGGGTAAACCTGGTTCTGGGTTAAATCTAAAAGTTATAGCTTCACTCGTTCCTTTAATTTCTTTAGTTTTTTGGGAGAAAGCGCCATAATTAATTACTACAAATATGCCTAACAATATTATCTTTTGCATAATACATAAGCTTAATTATAGCGTTCCTTCATTAACTTATCAAGTTCTTCATCCAAAAGGTCTGTTTCTTCTTCCAGTTTTCTTCGAACAATATTTTTCCCAACTTCATAAGCTACTTTACTATCATAAGCAATCCTTATACTAACTTCAACCTTGTTACCATTAATATTCCTGTATAATGTAGATAAAGTAATTAATCGTCCCAGTTCTTCAGAAACAAAAGTCTGTGCTTTTGCAATAATTTTGTTGACTGTAGTTGCGTCTTTTGTGTTTAATTGCACACTCCCTCTATTATCTTTTACAAGATCAGCTACTTTTGTACCTACTTCTCCGGCTATCTTAATTTTTGCCATTGCTGTTGCATGGGTCAATACAGCATCTTGGGTTTCTGCAACGGCAACACCTTCGGCAACGATATATTTAGGGGAGCCATCTTTATTTGTTTTAAATTCATAGCTCCAGGATTTCTTTAATACGTCAACAAGGCTGGGTGCTCCTGCTGCCTGATAATAGCCTAATTTTGTAAGTCTTTTTGCTTCTTTTTTTGCACGTTTATTTCTAGTTTTTTCTTCCTTCTTCAATTGTTTCTCACTTTTCTGTGCTTTCACCGGAACTACAAAAGCAATGCACAAGCAAACAATACATGTAATGATTAAGTTCTTTTTCATGATCTTTAAGTTTTTAGTTATATGATTTGGTATTCTTTTTTTCTATTTTGTGACAGCTTTATTCATTTTTTATCGTAATTTTCTTTTCGATGCATACAAATTCAGGCATATTGATTTTGCAATCGGTAAGCCATTTTTTAAAAGCCGAGGTTTTTAAGGACTTAGGCAGCATCTGTTTCCCTTTTTTTTCAACAGGATTCAAAATGGGTTTTTTGTATTCTTTTTCTGAAAAGATGATGTAAAGCATATTTTCTTCTTTGCTTTTATTAGTGTATAATATAATTTCATCTGTCTCATATTTACCTGTCCAATATGAGTGGTTTTCCGAAAAAAACAAGTATGGGGAGTCCCCTTTCACAAGAACCCCATTTTGACATTCACCACCCATCTTTGAATAAGGAAGCAACCGCCTTGTGATTCCGCCTTCTTCCAAGAAAACCGAAACATATCCATCTACCGGGCTGATAAATTGCAAATACAGTTGCTCATTATTCAGAAAATCAGTAGTCCGGGATTCTACTTTAGGCATATTTAACACTTCAAATTTGACCACCGCTTTGGGTGTTACAGCCCTGACTTTTCCTTCAACACAACAAGTAATATAGACATCTATACCTGATTCCGTTTTATGAGAATCTTCTGTAAATTTCACATCAGTGGTTTTGAGCCATTCTCCAAGTACTTTCACACTGCCTATATAGGTAAAAGCAGACCTTCCGTTTTTAACTTCAAGCCTGCTTCCAGCATTTACATAAGAATCAAATTTATTTTCAATGGCCTTGATAATAGCTAGCTCCTTGACTTTTGCCTTGGCCTGTTCTTTGGTTTCATTTACTTCCACCTTTTTAATAGCCTTACCTGAACTTTTATATACCTTCTGGCAGTAAGATGAACTTAAGATTATGCTTAAGAACAAGGCCAATTTTATTTTGAGTATTTTATCCATAAGATGATTTATTTTATTTCAACGATTCCCGGTTCCACATTTCTAAACCTCGGCATTACCGCCCCGATCCCGGCACCGATATAAGTAGGATCGGCAGAATAATAATTCGCATTTTTATAATTGTAATAAACACCCCTTTTTTGTTCATTAAACCTCAGGGCCATAGACATATGTTCCGGATATTGCAATCCAATACATTCCAGGTTGGTGTAATGTTTTATCAATTGAGCAAACAAGGCCACACGGTCTTCACAATCGGCATAAGGGTAGAAAAGGGCTTCTTCGGCAAAGAGGTAATTTTCACATCCAAATTGTTCATCATCGGTTTGGTATTTAAGCCCCCGTTGTACAAAGTCCATTAGCCTGGCAGCTTTTTGATAATCATCAAGTCCCTTCAGTCTTGAATTAAAATAAGAATCCAGGCTTTTTAAAGCAATTTGGGATAAAGGCACGTTAAAAGTGGTACTGAAATCACAATTAGGATAGCTCGTATAAAAGTCTAACAAGTTTTTGTCGAGCTTAATTTCAATCTCACGGTATTTGTATTTGATTTTTCTTTTTTCTGCTTTTGTTGCGAGCTTTGGAAGCCTTGTCAGTTTCAGGCTTAAAGCATTTACCTGTCCTTTGTGCTTTCCTTTGTAAGTAAATACCCTGTCAGGGGGTTCATTTTGTCCTTCGAACAATAACACATAGTATTTTGTATTTCTAACAGTAAAATACTTAACATAATAAACAGGAACATCATAATTACAAAGTAAAAACAATTGATTTCCGGCATAGGCCAGGCGGGTACTATATCCCATCCGTAATAATGTAAACCAGGTAAACAGCACCTTGTTTTTAACATCTTTATACAATTCGTTTGCTAAGGATTGTACCAGTTTTATCTTTCCCCAATCATTCAACACCATTTTCTCTGCGGCATATTGAATAGAAATAAGATGCTGTTCAATCTCTTTGGAGTTGGAAGCTTCATTAAAATAAGAAACCGCTGCTGCCTTGGTTCCTTTCTTAGCAAGTGGCAATAAAACTTTATTCTCATACATTTTGAAACTTGTACCGTAAAAAGAATGAAGTTTTGATGGTAAATCCGTTATAGAATCTACGGGAGGGTCAAACGAAAATTTTTTGATAGGTGTCAGTGGTTTTTGCTCAAGCTGACCAGGAATTTTTCTTCGTTCAGGAATTAAAATGGGGGATTTTTTAAAATCCAAAGGTTTTAAGGAATCATAAACCGGCTGTTTTCGAGGTTTGGGTTTTGAGAAGCCCTTATCTTTAAACATTTCAAATTCTTCCCAAGCCCTACTCAAAAAGCTTAGGAAAACCGAATCGTTTTCAGCTTTGAACTTTTGAAAACCCTTTAAAGCTTCAGCCCTGAACTTTTCAAATTCATCTTCATAATTATTTTTTGTTTGTGCCAAGCAATTGGCATACATGAATAAAAAAATCAGGATGATCAATAATATCTTTTTCATTTTATGCTATTTAATCGTAAAAGAATGATGTTTTTCCTCTGACCTGATAAACCATTTATACTTTCCCTTGGGCAGTATTTGTTTTTCCAGCTTGAAGACCGTATCATTCAAATTGATTTCGAATTCATAAAGGGTATCAGATAAGATGAATAGGGATTCCTTTTCATTATGCAATGATTCCCATTTAAAAAAAATACTTTCCCCTTCATTAAACACACTATTATCGGAAGGGAATTTAAGAATGAGCTTCTCTACAATTTCATCTTTAGCGTATACTGCAGTTGCTGTTTTTGGGGGCAAATCTTTTGGGGACTCATAACTTATTATGGTATCCACAGCAGAAGAATCAGCAGCTATTAATTCCAGTTCGCGATCTGTATGTTTTTGTACAGAATAGAAGAAGATAACAGAAACTGCAATTAATACAAGGAGTGATGCAGCTATTGACAATAAATTTTTATTAAAGAATACAGGCCTTTTCATTGTTTTATTTTTAATCTCGGATGCAACCTGCTTTTTTACATCTTCATATTCATGGGCATGTTTCCACAATTGTTCGGTTTTTATCCTTAACTCCAATTCTTTTTTCAGTTCCGGATTTGTTGATAATTCCTCTTCAAAGATTTTTCTTTCTTTACCAGATAGTTGGCCATCAAGGTAATCTTCAATTAAACGAGCTATATTCCCGGCTTTTTTTGTCATTTCAAAATTTTATTTTTTTCCGGGTTTAAAATATCTTTGCTTTTAGTTCTTTCAGGCATCGTTCAAATCGTTTACGTGCATTATCTGCTTTTATCCCTAGTTTTTCAGCAATGATTTCAAACCTTACACATTTTTTGGGTTCTGCAGGCAGGCCAGCCATTCCAAATCGTAAATCAATGATCTCCCTGCATTTTTCCCGGATTTCATTTTTAGCTTTGATAGTTTTTTGCAGTAATTCATAATAATAGTTTTCTTCCGCCCCCTGTTCTTCCGCAGGTGCATCAAATTGATCATCATAATTTGTATGGTTTTTTGCCTTTTTATATTCATCCAGGCAAATATGTCTGCAAGTGCTATAGAGGTATGTAGAAAAAAGGCTATTCCCTTTGAACTTGCCTTGTCTGATATTTATGATACATCTGACGAGGCCTTCCTGGAAAATATCTTTTGGATTCAAATCAAAATGAGTGTTAAAATTCAGTACCATTTTTCTGATCTTTTCAAAATTCATTTCATATATTTTTTGAATCATTTTTGAATCATTATTCAAAATTGAAATGACAACTTCGTCATCAATTGTTTTAGCACTTTGTAAGCTTTTATTCGATTTTGTGACAAAATCCAGTTTCATCTTCAACATTTATATGCATTTGACTAAATAGTTGTATATATAAACAACAGCTGTAAGTAACTCGTAAAAACTACATAATGAATTATTTGGGGAAGATACCTAATCGGGCTAAACGGACAACTACCAATTGTAATAGAACAGAACTATTAATATTAGTAGTTTTCATCTGTTTATAATTTTATTTTTTATTTGTCAGATGCCTGCCTGTCGGCAGACAGGGAATATCCATGCTATCATCATTCCTTTGTGTGAAAATTTATTCTCATGGATGTTTCTTTCTCTTTATTTAATTAACAGATAAAATCCACACAACAAATTTTGTTTGCCAATTCAAAAAAATTCGCAGTTCCGGTTTTTAATAAAATATTCTTTCGATGGAAATTCACGGTAGATTTTGTAATATATAATTCACTTGCTATTTGCTGACTGGATTCACCTTTCAGAATAAGGATTAAAACCTCCTTCTCCCTCTTACTCAGGTCATTGCAAATACCACATTGATTCAAATCTATAAAATTTCCATTTGACACATCAAGTTCAATTTGGTTTAAAAGGTTTTTTGGATTATCCAGTTTAAATGGTTTTAAGATATAATCAAATGCATTTTCCTTTAAGCCCGCTATAGCATATTGATTAAAAGCAGTCACAAAAATAAAAGTTGGGGAACAATGATATGATTGCACTCTATCAACAATATCAAAACCAGATTTTAAGGGGATACCGATATTTATAAAAACAACGTCTGGTTTCATTTCAACAATTTCTTTTACAGCCAAATCCGGATCAGAATCAATTGTCATCACATTAATATTACGATGTGCTGTCAAATCATCTTTCAGCCTCATTACTGTTTCAAATTCATCATCAATAAATATGCACTTCATTTTTTTCATCAATCTGAAATATGTAACATAATTTGGTTTCTAACAGCCAAGAATTTATCGTTGGATTGACCTTTCTTATGGTTATCCACCATCTGGCTATAATTTGTAAAAAAGATTTTGTTTTGTGACAACAATACTCTTCACCAAATACATTTATTGATTACATCTAAGGTTTTTAAGAAACCAACTAGTTTGTAATATTTTGTAAAAGGCTTCCTGAAAAATCTATGAGGAAATATATGTAAATAAAAAAACTCGGAAGCTATTACTATTAACAGAAAAATCTGTTAATAATAATACATTTAATTTTTCTCATTAGAAGGAAGTTTAATTAGGTGAAATTATAATATCAATCCTGGTACCAATACCTTTATCTCCATCCAACAAATCAATGATATTGTAATTAATTTTATGTCTTTTCAATTTTTCATAGGCTTTAATGATCTGATCCAAAATCTGAAGCCCCTTTCCTGTCCCATTCGTATTTAAAATTTCAGCCTGTTGTCTTCCAATGCCATTATCCATAATGCAAATCGTAAGGCAATCTGAGGACTGTTTCAAACAAATTTCCACAATCCCACTCCTCTGTAAAGGTCTAATTCCATGTTTTATCGCATTTTCAACAAATATATAAATAAGCATTTTAGGAATTTCAACTTTAATATCCACATTATCTTCTTTAGAAATTCTATATTCAAACCGGTTTGTCAAACGCGATTGTTCTAAATCCAGGTAATTCTGTACATATTTTAATTCTTCTGCAATACTCAATAATATTTTGTCGGAACTAAAAATTGTTGTTTGTAGGAACTTAGCATAACGCTCAAACAAATAGCTTGCTTTTTTACTTTCATTTTGTTCAAATAAAGACCCGATTGAATTAAGCATATTCAAAGTAAAGTGAGGGTCAATTTGATTCTTAAAGGATTTCATTTGTAATTGTAATATCAGGTTTTCAGCTTCAATTCTTTTTAGCTTGAAATATTTTATAAGAATAAATGCTTGCCAGATAAGTAGGGAGAGGACAAGCCATATTCCAATATAAATTAGATACTGATATTTATATAAGATGCTAATATAATAATCATAAACATATTCCTTTTCATTATAAGTTAGAATGATTTGGGCAGCACCTATATTAGGAGGGTAAGTTGTAAAGTGGAAGTTTCTTGCTACATTACAAAAATCTATTTCAACGGGATGTTCTAGACCATTTCTGGTAATAATTAAACCTTGGTTATCTTGTTTATGAAATATTAATTCATCCTGACCATCATTCTCAATATCATATTTTAATTCCCTTGTTATTTCAATACAACCAATATTTCCTTTATATATAAGGTTAAGATTCTTGTCTATATTAAAAACCGCACCTGAATTATTTATTAAATACTGTACTTTATCAGATTGAGCAGATATAATTTTAGCTCTTGAAACTTTGTTATTATCAAGATATTTTTTCTTTATTAAATTTCCATCCAGGTCGTACAGCCTTAAAGATGAGGAATCTTTACTCATTCCTAACAAATGAGCAACAAGAATTCTAAATTTATCATCAATATTAAATGGTTTTGCAAATAAAGTTGCTCCTCCTTTGCCAAGATTAATAGGTTGAAATGCAAATTCCAATTGATGATTGAAAACCATTAACCAGGAATACATATCAGAATATTTTGCAGTATCGCTACAATTACAATAGGATGCACCATCAATACAGGCGAGGTAATTATCCTGATTTTTAAAAAAATTTACATTTTTTAGATAGTATCCACTATGTGGAGTTCTGAGAATATTATTATTTGCTATATCAAATGCGTACAGTTGTCTTGGGTGCTTCGGGAAACCAACATTAAGTGTAAAGGTAGCTTCAAGAAACCCATCATCATTTAAATCATAAAAGCCAACCGACCGTCCTTCAATTTTACCATTAAGATTTTTTCCTTTTATTATAAATTTTCTTTGTATTTCCTGATCAGTATCCAGAGGTGAAAAATAATTTAAGAAAACAGAATCATTGATATATGTAAAAACATAAATCTCTTTTAAATTATCTCTATTAAAATCTCCACTAAAAAATCTCCTAACTCCACTTAATCCACATCCAGGAAAGTTCCATTGCCCTACAATTAAATCATTTTGTTCAATAATAATTGCCTGTCTTTCCCCATCAAAACTTTTATAATACCTGATTTTTTCACAATTTCCATCATTATCAATATCTTCAAAATGGTTATAATCCCCCTCCCTCTTAATTTTAGACTCACTAAATTCAACCTCATATTTTTTAATTTTTGGAATAAACATTATAATAACACTAGTCAATACAAAAGATATAACTATAGGCTTGCAAAATATGTTCAATATACGATTCATATGTGAATGTATAGAATACAAACTCGTAAATAAAATGGGGAGTTTTCAAATATATAAAAATTAAAGCAATTATATATTTTCTTTCTGGGATGTATTATTATAAAAAAATAGAGGATTTCACTCAGAATAAAAACCTCGACAATAGATTATTAAAGCATACAGATTCTGAATTAATGCCCTCAACCAATACGATTCCCTATGTTTAGCCTCTTCCTCAATCGCTTCATTCCCTATTCTTCAACATGCTGTTTTACACCTATAGGCTTCTTAGGCTTTAATATTCTTTTTAGTTCTCTAAGACATGAACCGCATATCTTAGTAAGCACGATCGGCTCATTTTCAATTGCATAATCAAAAAAATAAATAGCCTTTTTTTGAAAACATAAACGGCATTCTCCTTTTCGCTTGGTAGATATCATAATTTGTTAATTTTTTTTATATTATTCTTGAGGAAGGTAATTTCAGATCTCAAATTCGCCATTTAAAAGCTGATATCTCATACTAGGTAATTATGATAATTACGATTATTATCTAAAATTCATATTTACCATATTATTAACATCAACAATTAACTCAATGTCAACGTTTATTCGTAATAAAACAAACCTATCTCGAAAACTTATTATTAGCCTAGGGAAGAAAAGATTATCAAAAATCTTCTAATTAATAATAAGTATACCTTCCTCCATTCTTTCCTATACCTAAAATCAAGTCTTCAGAAAGAATAATGCGAATTTAAGAAAAGTAAAAATATTTGCAATGATTATCATCTCAAATAAATTATTAAATAATGTTAATTCATTATATTATATAAAAAGGGGATTTTACTATTTATCTCTGTATTATTAATATTTACAGGTCTTTCAAACGATCTATAAATAAAAAATTGAATCCATTGCTCAATTGTTTTATTGCTATATTAACGATCCCAAAAGCTTATCAGTTCTGAACCTTATATTATTTCTTATTTACATTGAGTTCAGGTTGAAATATGATTGGCCCTCTCCTCATGGTTTTTCAATCAAACTGATCTTAACATATTACGATCAACCAATACCACCATTTCTTTTTGGCCTTTTTTTAAACATATCAAAAAGCAAATAGCCTAGCAAGGCTCCCCATAACATGCTCTTCCAAGAGCTGGCAGCTATTCCTCATGTAGCACCATTACATCCTACTTGCAAATGATAAATATATCCACCTATTATACCAATAATAATTCCTAAAATACTAAGAGGTGGCAAAACTTTGAAAATGCGTTTAAATATATTTTGTTCCTTTTCAGGATGATTATGTTCTGTCATTATAATTTAATTTACATACAAATATATACATTCTTACATAGAATAAAATCTAAATAAACACCAAATATCTATAGTAGATATGTCATCCTGAGAGTTCACCTAATTTTATTAGGCATAATGAGAAAATGACAGAAAATCTCCTAAACGGGCAAGGTAGCATAAATGTTATTGCTAATAT
>JANQLW010000029.1 GCA_028280405.1 Bacteroidales bacterium | reverse complement strand
TTCATTTCCGAATAGGTGCTAATCATTTGTTTGTTATTAATCTTATTGACAGTAGTACGTTTATATTTTTATATATAAGAGGGTGTCTCAAAAGTCAGTGCTGTTATTTTTACTAAGATGTTTTAGTCAGGGCGCGAATATCTAATTAACGATGAACAAAATCTTTATCTTTTTAAGGATTTTATAAATAAATTCGCACCCTGACTTTTGGGACAACCCCTTATTGAATTATTGTAATGAATCAATTAATTACCTGCGTATCCAGGATTTTGTACCAATCCTCCATTACCTGCCATGGCAGCTTCTGGAATTGGAAGAATATATTTATCACTTGAAGTCACAGCTGGTTTAATAGATTTTATATCTATATCACCTTCTTCATGATATCTAATCATATCAAACCAAGGTTGAGTTTGCTCTCCAAATAACTCAAGAATCTTTTCAATCCTGATCATTTCCAAAAGTTCAGCATTTGTTACTGGAGCTAAAGGGTCTGTTAACCCAGCTCTTAAACGAATGGCATTTAGTTTAGCCAAAGCATCAGCATCTACACCCGAAGTTGTTCTGGCTTTTGCTTCTGCATAAATCAAGTATAATTCACTAATACGCAAGAAGTAATGTGAATTGGCTTTACCATCAGCAGAAGATGGCTGTGGGTATTTGTTATGATTGATACCTGGAGGTATATTATTTACAGCATGGGCATAAGCAAATCTAGGATCAAAACCTTCACCTGTAATATTGTCGCCATCATCAGGGGCACCAACAACTCCATCAGCTATATCTAAAAAGATTTGCTGCGGATTTGAAAAATATGGACCTGGGTTAGAAGCTCCGTTATAACCTATTGATATTGGCGAAAATAACATCTCTGAAGATTCGTATCCATTTTGAAAAATATCAGCAAAATTTGATTCCAGCGTAAATTCTCCTGAATTTATTACTTCTAATGCTAATGAAGCTGCATCAGCATAATCAGCCATAAAAAGCTTTACTTTTGCTTTAAATCCTTTTGCAGATCCCTGAGATAAGTATCCTGAAGCTTTCATTGTTGCAGGAGCATTTGCAATAGCAAAATCCAAATCAGCTAAAATAAGGTCATAAGTCTCTTGCACAGTACTTCTTGGATTATCTTCTGTAGATAAAATTGGTTCCGTATTAGTTACAATTCCTAAATCTGAATTTAAATCCCAAAACTGACCAAACCTCATTAAGGCAAAAAAGTGTGCAACAGCTCGATGAATTTTAGCTTCTGCTAAAATTTCATTTTTTCTTTCTTCCGTTAATCCGGGAACCCCTTCAGTTTGAAGCTCAACATTTTTAATTAAAAAATTGGCTCTTTGAATTATTATATAATAATCTTTATACAAATTATCTATGTATACAGTGTTGGGTTCAAAACTAAGATCTACCCATGCAGGAGCTATAGCCTGGCTTAAATATATGCCAGACATTTGATGGCTTAATCCTCCAGCTAATCCTATACCAAACCCTTTCCATCCATTATATACACCATTTAGGGATGCTTCTACTTTAGCAGCATCTGTAAAAGTGGTTTCCTCTGTTAGTTTATAGTTTGGCTTAATATCATCTATTGATCCTCCCAATTCACAAGAGGAGAAAAATAGTGAGATGATAAGCACTAATGATAATATATATTTAAATTTTTTCATTTTCTTGTATTTTTAAATTATTCATTAATCTTAAAGATCCAATTTTACACCAAATGTGATTGATTTTGCAAAAGGATATATATCCCTATTAGTTACTCCTCCTGTTGGAGAGGCAAAACCACCTTCAGGATCAACACCTTGATATTTGGTTAAAGTGAAAAGATTTGTAGCAGATACATATATGGAAGCTCCTCTTAAAGATAGTTTTTTCATAAGATCTTCTGGAAAATTATAGTTTAGTCTTAATACTTTAAGTTTTAAATAAGATGCATCTTGTAGATCTCTATCATTTCTAGCCAAATTAGATCTGTTACGATATATCAACCTAGGATATTTAGCATCCGTATTATCTGAAGTCCAAGTATTATTTAAGGCATCAGGAGAGGCATTTGCAAGAACCCCAACAGAACCTATCATCGCTCCATAATTTTGCCATTGAGTTTCATTTCCGATGGAATATTGGAAACTTGCATTTAAGCTAAATCTTTTGTATCTGAATGTAGTATTAATACCTCCAAAATAATCCGGTTGTGAACTACCTATTACATCAGAATCTTCAGAATTAATCATTCCGTCACCGTTGATATCTTTGTATAAATAATCTCCTGGAGCAGTAGTTGTAAGATAATATGTTCCTGTTGGAGAAGCTGCATTTAATGCGTTAATTTGCTCCTGTGTTTGAATAATACCTTCTACTCTGTATCCTTTTATAGTTCCAATAGGTTCGCCTACTGTAAAATATGCCGTAGACCATCTGGGTAATGCATGTCCTTCCATATTTTCCACTTTATTGCGGTTTGCTGAAATATTGAAAGAAATGTCCCAACTGAAATCTTGTGTTCTGATGATATCAGTTCCTAATTCAAATTCCCAACCTCTGTTACTTACCTCTGCAAGGTTAGATGTATAAGATGAAGAACCTGTTTCTTGTGGGTAAGGTGAAGCTATAAGAATTCCATCCGTATATTTGTTATAATAGTCAAATGAACCATATAGTTTATTGTCAAATAAAGAGAAGTCTACACCTACGTTAAGTTCTTTAGTTGTTTCCCATTTTATATCTTGATTAGGTAATGTTCCTGAAGGAATAATTGCAGTATTTCCACCATAATCAGCATCTTTTCTTAAGCCAACTTCAAAGAATTGTAAGTAAGCAAAATCGGCAATATTTGCCGAACCTGATTTACCATAACTTGCTCTAAGATTTAATTTATGAACAAAGTCAACCCCTTTCATAAAATCTTCTCTATGCATATTCCAGTTCAATGCTAATGATGGGAAATATGCAATTTGATTACCTGGACCAAATTTAGAAGACTTGTCCGTTCTAAAGTTTATTGTGGCTGTATATTTGTCATTATAAGTATATTGAATACGACTATAAATGGAATTTATACCACTATAGGCTTTTGCATCACTTGATTCATAGTATGTACCTGCAGAGCTAGCATTAGTTAAAACATAATCATCAGCTAAACCAGCATATGCTTCATATCTTCTATCATATTTAGAACGATCCCATGAAGCTCCAATCATAGCATTAAAATAATGCTTATTTATTTTTTTCTCATAATTTGCTTGCAAGTTTAAAGATGTATTTACTGTTTCTGCGTAACTATTTGATAAGAAACTCTCTGTTGATGACCATAATTCTGTTGCGCGTAAAGGTCGGAAATTACGACCATTATTCTTAAATACTGAAGTATTTACATCAGCTCTAAAAGTTAATCCAGTGATAATATTAAATTCAGCATAAACATTACCTATGAAATTTGTGGTTTTAGAAATAATTTCATTTTCTAATTTAGCTAAAGGGCTTGCTCCCTGACTATAAACCAATCCATTACCCCCACCAAATGAATAAATATATCCTGGAAACCTAGTAAAATCTCCATTATCATTAAAAGGATTATAAGTTGGATTCATTACTAAGGCTTCATTTACAATACCATATCCTGATTGCGTATTATTAGTGGAAAAATTATGGGTTCCACTGTAATTCATTGTAGATCCTACTTTTAACCATTTATTTATTTGTGCATCTAATCCTAGCCTTACACCATAACGTTTATATTCTCCACCCTGAATAAGGGTTTTTTGATCAGATAAATTTGCTCCCAAAGAAAAATTAATGTCCTTAGTACCCCCACTCATATTAACATTCCATTGGTGAACCGGAACATCTTTATCGTAAACAAGGTTTTGCCAATCTGTATTACCATTCCCAAATAAAGGAACCAAGCTATTCGAGTTGTAATCAAACATGGATTCCCGAAGCTCTCCTGTTCCTGGATCAAAAACTAATGTTGCATCATTGTATCCGCTTCTTGAGGCAGTTCCTTCCGCATATGCATCAATGGTATTTTGGGCAATCATTTTATGTAGAGCTTTAAAGCCATCTGCATCTAATACTTCTAATGTTTTAATAGGATTGCTTATCGTTAAGCTATATTGAACAGAGGTTCTAATTTGTGAGTTTTTACGTCCTCTTTTGGTTGTAATAAGAATTACTCCATTCGCACCACGAGAACCATAAATAGCAGTTGCAGCAGCATCTTTCAATACAGTGAATGTTTCAATATCATTAGGGTCAATGCTTAATAATGGATTAGATTCTGTTCCGAAGTATAACCCATCATCAAACTGAGCATCTGTATTAAATGGAACACCATCCACTACATATAATGGCTGGTTATTACCACCTGCAAAAGGAGAGGTGATACCACGGATACGGATCGTGGCTTCTGCACCGGGAGCACCACTGTTTTGCTGGATTTGTACACCTTTGATCTGGCCACCTAAGATTTGCTCGAAACTTAAAGTACCTGCAGTTTTATCTTCAATGTCTTTAGAAGTTACCTGAGATACAGAACTACCAATGCGTTCTTTTTTTTGGGTTCCGTACCCTACAACTACTACTTCTTCTAAACTTTCAGCTGATTCCTTAAGAACTACATTGATAGTTGTTTGCTCTCCAATAGTAATTGTTTGAGTGGTAAATCCAATAAAGCTTACTTTAATTCTTGATTGTTTACTTGAAAGCGTTAATTTAAATTCTCCATTTTCATTAGTGGTAACTCCATTAAGTGTACCTGCTTCTAATACGGTAGCTCCAGGTAGTGAAACCCCATTTGAATCTGTTACCTTTCCTTTAATCTCTATTTCTTCATCTTGAGCTTCCAAACTATTTTCCTCTTTAGAAATGGCAATATAATTCTCCGTAATTGTATAAGATAAATCTTTATTCTCAATGATAGCTTCCATAATTTGCTCAATGGTCACATCATTCATGTTGAACCTGACCTTGATATTAGGGTTGAGGTCTTTAGTGCCATAGATCACATAATAACCGGTTTGTTGCTCTATGATTTTAAAAATCTCTGAGATCGTATGATCTCTGGTATCCAGGCTTATTTTTGTCTGAGAATATACTCCGGCAAAGGACTGAATAATCATACATAATAATAACGCTAATGTTAGTTTCATGCGTAATAGTTTCTGTTTGCTTACTTTAAGTTTCTCAAAAGTAAAGCGGGTTCGCTTAATTTTCATAAATTTGTATTTAAATTGTTAATATTGTTAATGTCGTTGAGCTGCAAATTCACACGACATTAAGATATTTGACTGGCCAATCCCGTCCCGATAACAATCGGGATCATCGGGATTGGTTTTTTTATATTAGTGTTTCTTTATTTTTTGGTTTTTACTATCCATAAATATTTTTTTAATTAGTAATTAAAATTGAATTTTCGTTTACTTCATAATTAAAATAATTAGTTTGTTTCAATGTTTCAATTATCGTACTTAACGGATTATCCTTATTTATCGTACCACTAAACCTTATCTCTTTTAAGGTGTCATTATCAAAAAAGAAATCGATATTATACCATCGACTTAATTTTGTTGCTAAATCTTGTAATCTTATATTATCAAATCTGAATATCCCATTTTTCCAATCTATGAAAAATTTTGTATCCACTTTATGTACGCTTAATGAATCTTGTTTGAAAACAGATTGAAAGCCTGGCTCCAAAATTACATTATCGTTATGGCTAACAACATTAACTTTCCCTGATACGAGCGTTGTGGTTATGTGATCGTCATTATGATAAGCTGAGACATTAAATGATGTCCCTAAAACCTTTATGTGAAGCTTTTCTGTTTCCACTATAAATGGTTTGGCATCTTTTGTCACTTCAAAATAAGCCTCCCCGTTAAGTTTTACTATACGTTTCGTTTCGCTAAACTGGACAGGAAAATCAAATTTCGTATCTGAATTTAACCACACTTTTGTTCCATCAGATAATGTGACCTTATATTCTCCACCAATAGGGACGTGGATATGATTATCTTTATAGTTTAGATTTTTCTTTTTACTCCTATAAATAATAATATTACTGGAATCTTTAATTTCTATATCATTATTCTTAATAAGAATTTTATTTTCAATATTACCATCAAGATTAAATTGTTGCCCATTATCTAAGGTTAAAGTGGCTTTGTCAGATCCAGGCTGAATTTTTTCCAGTAAGGCAATGGAGCTTGAATCACTAAATAGATTTTTCTGAGTACTATAATAGATTATGCTGGCCAAAAGGAGTGGGATTACAATTACCGCAGCATATTTGATAAAGGAATTTATTCGTATGATCCTTGAGTTTGAATTTTTCGTTTTCCGATCTATCAATGCCCAGGCTTTCTTTTTGTTGATAGTTCCAAGAAGTTTTACATCTTTTGAATATCGAAGTTCTTTAAAGGTTTTCCAGTAGAATTGTTTATTTTCTTCTGAAGCTGATATCCAATTGTGGAGAATATCCAGATTTTCTTTAGATATGCTTCCATTGAATTTCTCGGTTATATATTGTATAATTTGAGCTTCCATTTTTTTGCTTGGCTAAAACCCTGATTTTTTTTAAGATATGTATTGTTAATTATGTTATCAGGTTCCATATAAATATAAGAATTCCTGTTCCATTTATTAAAATGACGCACGAATGTTTGAATAGGGTGGAAAATATGAGGTGATATTATTAAAAATGTTTAAAAAATAATTCCATTATTAGCAAGAAACTTAAAGTTTCAAGTTTCTGAGAGAGTAGTTTTGTAGCTCTTTTTAGTTGAGATTTAATAGTGTTTATACTAATGTTATGTAATTCTGCAGCTGCTTTGTAGCTTAAACCATCAATAACAACCGATTTATACACCAATTGACTTTTTGGAGGTAGTTCATTAATTGCTTCTCTAGCTTTCTCTAATAACAAATATTGTTTGTTTTCATCTTCTTCAATCTCTGTATATAAAGCTTCATACTCGTGGATCCAGTCAACGGTTTCTAATTTTTTCTTTCTTAGATAACTAATACTTTTATTTCTTACAGATCTGTAAAGAAATGAACTCAGGCTGGATTGAATATTATTGTATGATTTATCTTCCCAAAATTTGATAAAAACTTCTTGCACGAGATCCTCGGCAACTTCTATGGATGATACAATCTTTTCTGAAAATAAGCAAAGAGGATCATATAAAAGCTCAAAAGTTTCTTTTAATCCTTCCTTATTACCGGATTTTAATAAGGCTAATGCTTCTTTTTCTCTAGTGTTCATTGTTTAAAATATGGCGTAAAATTATAAAAATATTCTTTGTAGAGATTTTTAAATAAAAATTCGTAGCTGTTATTACTTAGTACTGGCTTACACTAAGAGTAAGGGTTACTTTAGGATTTATGAAATATAGTGATAGGGCAGGGGAGAAATATTGGGTATTGAAAAACTAATAAATAAAAACCCGGAATCGGATGACTTAAGAACTGATCCCGGGGAAATTTTAGTATGACCCAAAATTTATTAATCTAATCTAAAAACTATACAATGGTCTTATACTTTATTTTGAACTAGCCAGAATATAAACATCCTGCTCTCGTTCTTCAATTGTTAAATCCAATCCATAGTCTCTTAATGCTTTTCTCATTGCTTTGAAATCGTATGTTGGAACATTAATGTCTATATCCACATTTCCTTCGAAGCTGGTTTCATCGTTTATAAATTGTATCTCATTTGTCGTCATACAGTATTTCAGCTTATCAATCAATCTTGACATTGGGACATTTTTATATGTAAAATAAAATGCCGTGACATCATACACCTTAGGGCCGCCTTTACTGCTAAGTTTTTCATCAATTCCTTCAAGCTCTTTTAAAACATAAGTTTTGGCTTTTCGTTTTGTCTTTATTAAAGAGTATCCGAATGCCTCTTTTAGATCCTTATACATTAATTGACAGGCTTCTTTGTTGATTCTTTTATAGTCTAAACTGTCGTCAGTAGGTTCATATAAAAATTCATAACAATACGTTTTTGTATCCGGAATATGGTTACCATGAATGTCTTCAATAGCATATATACGACAATATTCATTGGCAAAGGCATAAAGATTTTTAATTGAATAATTAACGAACCTCTTTCCATACTTTTTTCCCTCTTTAGAAGGCATAACATAAGCCTGATCTCTTACAAATCCTTTCATTGACCCTGATAGAGAAGATTGAAATTTTCCACCTTCTTTTCTTAGAATGACCGAATCATTAAATTGAAGTTTACTAAAATCGTTTAAGTTTTTAAAATGCTTGTTATAAATGATAGGCCTGCCGTTCAAAACAGCTTCTATATTTGCACTATTAACTTCATTTTTTCCGGTAACGGCTATAAATTTCCCTTTATAGATCCATACCTTATCCAATGATCCGAAAATTTTATACATCTCCTGATAAGGACTATCGGATGCACTTGGAATGCTGAGGTCCATCTGTTTCTTAATGCGTGCAAAAATGTGCTCCACAACATCAGTCTTTTCTGGTGCATAGGGGAGGATTTGGATTTTATCACCAAATTCCTTTTGTAGCTTATCCAACCTTGGAAAGTCTTTAATGCATGGAAATCAGCTTTTTACCCAATAATCAAGGATAACTAACCTATGTTTAAGATCTACTAAATTCAACTCTTTAGCAGGATAGTTGACCATATTGGTAAATTTAATATTAGGAACATTATCCCCAATTTTAATTCTTTTTTTCGATTCATTGTTTTGTGCATACAAAGAAATCGAAAACATTGCTAAAACGATTAGTAGTATTTTTTTCATTTATCTATTGTTTGATTGTTAATATTGTTCGATTGTTATAATGCGCCAAGCTATTTACTTTCTATACTTCATGCTATTTATCTGTCAGTATAACAACCTCATGTTCCCTTTCTTCAATAGAGAGATCCAGCCCATATTTTTTCAAGGCTTTTCTCATCTTTTTAACATCGGTTGTAGTCACATCAATATCAACGTCAACATTACCCTCAAACTCTACTTCATTTACAAAAAACGGAGCCTCTCTACTTGGTAAACAGTATTGTAATTTTTTAACAAAGTTTTCAAAGGGTACATTCTTATAGGTAAAATAGAAGGCGGTTACATCATACTCTTTCTCTCCACCCTTTGATCTTAATTTTTTATCAACATTATCCAAACCTCTTAAAACATAAGTTTTACGTAATCTTTTTACTTTTTTTACATTAAGATTAAAGACCTCGTCCAGGTTAGATTTAATTCTTTTTTTAGCAATACTTTCTGATTCTTTATAACCTTTACCATCATAACCGTATTCGATCAATTCATAACAATATTTTTTATTGGCTAATTCCTTGTCGTCTACTTCTAAATCACGAATATAACCTAAATCAGTTACCATACTATATAACATGGCCAGGGAATAATTTATATATCTTATGCCATACAATCCTTTATCATTCTTTCCCGGATATGTATTCCCTCTATCTCTTCTAAAACCTGGTAATTCTTCAGATAATGTTGACCTGCTGTTATTCGTACTCCATTTTTTTATAATGTTTTTGTGAAGCTGTAAATCAGGAAAGCTATAAAGAGAATCAAATTTTGTATTAATCATTTCGATGGATTCTCCATTTAATACCCTCTTAATATTCTTACTATTTACTTCTTCTTTACCGGTAATCGCAATCAATCTTCCTTTATAGATCCATGGCTTATAGCCTCCTTGCTGGAATATTTTCCCTAGTGTTTTCCAGTCTGTTTCCGCATCACTGGCCAGATCAATGTCCATTACTCTTTTTAATCTTTTGAGGATCTTCTTTGTTTTTTCATAACTATCAGTACCATTCTCACCTAATATTAATAGCTCATCCTTAAATTCTTTTTGTAGCTTATCCAACCTTGGAAAGTCTTCGATACAGCCAAATCACCATTGTGCCCAACCGTTTATAATTACCAGCTTATCCTTAAGATCCTTTAATTCCAACTCTTTGGTTGGATAATTGATCATATTGTGAAACTTGAAGTTTGGGACTTTATCTCCTATTTTTATAGGTTTAACTTCTTTGCTATCATCTTGTGCTGATAAACTAACAGCAAAGATTAACAGGATAATTACCATCGGAATCCTTAAGATTTTCTTACATTTTTTCATCTCTAAATATTTATTCAAATGAATATTTTATAAAACATTTCTTTTTATTAACACACTTTTACTTTAAAATAGGGTTACTCATGAAAAGGGAGGGAACCCATCCTATACATGCAAAAAATAACCAAACTTGATTTTTTTGCCTTAGATTGTGAATTACAGGATGGGTTCCCTTTTATTATTCTACACCTGTAAATGCAAAATCCGATTTCCATGCCCAGTGGGTAGGACAATTTTCCAATACCCAGTGCATGCGTTCTACCTGCTGTGGAGTAAATGTAGAACTTTGACCACTACGTGCCGTTACATTGGTTGCATAAAACACCCGGCCATCATTAGCGATCCGCCAGCCTTCGATCCTTGAATAGTTATAACCGTGTGGATAGGTATCATCACAATGGTCTTCACCATATGAATTAAGTACACCCAGATATTTTGAAAATTCTCTTTTCCAATTAAAAATATAACTGATATAATACAAATACGTACCATAATAAGATGCACCAATGGTGATACCTATTTTCTCAGGAGATAAGTCCAGATCATCATCTGCCTCAATATCTGTAAAGGACAGCCCAAGTATAGGATCCACTCCGGTCAATTTAGTATGCGGAGCAGGAACTATATTGGGGGTTCCTGAAATATAAACATTCATATACTTTTTAGGGTCCCAGGTATTTTCAACCAGAGCAGGTCTTGACTGAAAGCCCTCCAAAGGTGTAGACACACGGTTTAGGCCATCCTCTTCCAGCCTGGTGCCATCAGGAGCATAAAGAGCCAGTTTAAACTCAATATTTGCATTGGCTCCATTGGAATGATTATGGGCCCTTTTGCTAAAAATAGCATTAAGTTGATCCAATTGATACTGTAAGTACTTCGTATCAACTCCGGGCAGAGAACCACCGTCAGCTTCTGATTTTATATGGTGAAAAATCACAGGAATCACTTTTCTTGCTTTTTCAGGAAATGGCTCCCTGACATCTATCTGGTACATTTCACTTTGCTTGTCACCAATTTTTGCATAAATTTTAAAATCTTCCACAGTCGTAGTTGAAATTTTTGCATTAGCCGGAAGTTTGGTTCCATCTTCTTTATAAAATTCAATATCAGCCGTGATCCTTGAATTTTGTACCCTAAAAATATCAGTATGTAGGGTATCTTTGGTAGCCAATGTACCATCCGGCAAAGTTACCTTGTCTTTTCGCCAGATTTTGTTAATATCAAAAGCATGAACCCGGAAAAACAATTCGCTGACACCATCGGCATACAGTATATGACTATTAGGTGCTAGTTCGATGGAATCAACCTGGGCAGCATTGGACTCAAAATCAAAGACTTCATATTTATCAGGGGTGCACGAAAAAACCAATGCACCAATCATAAAAATTAATATATATAATGTTTTTTTCATAATTTCTTAATTTTAATAAATTAATAAACCCAATTTAGTTAGTCCATCCGGGGTTTTGCTCCAGGTTGGGGTTCACAGAAAGCTCGCTTTCTACCGGAATGAAAAAGGCAAAGCGATAATCATTGCTTTCCAGGGTAACAGTCTGCAAACCTTCTATAGGGTCAATAAATTCATGGGTTAGTGACATTTCATTTCGTTTCATATCCAGCCAGGTAATGTCATATTCCGTAAAGAACTCTTTTTTACGCTCATTCATGATCTCAGTCAGGATGTCTGTACTGGCATAATAGGTCGTATTTCTGGCTGCCTTGAACTCATCCAGCCATTGTTTGGCCGTAGCATCATTCCCTTCACGTGCATAGGTTTCAGCTACGATTAAATGCAATTCTGCCGTACGAAGTAGTTGATAAGTATTCCTCGCATCACCAGCTTTACCATTACCTTCTGTCAGCCATTTATTATTTTCATAGTAGGTTGTATTATATATAAACATAAGCTCTTCCATTCTAAGATCATTTTCATCATATAAAGCGATTAGCTCAGGATGCAAAGGCCGGCCGGTATAATAATACGGACTATAGCCTAGATCTCTATAAAACGGGGTTCCCCAAATCCACGAAGTAAAAGAACCTCCTCCTATTTTAGAGCCCCAAAAGAACAAAATACCTCCATAAGGACTATCATATTCGATTTTAGTAGCATCAAGAAAAAATACGGTTTTTAATTCATCCGTACTGGTGGCCAGGTATTTGCCTTGCATGGCAGCCATCGCATAGGTACGTGCATTGGCCCAGTCATCTTCGGCTTTTGCCGGGCCGGTTGCTTTATACAAATACAATTGGGCGAGTATACCATTAACAATGTTCTTTCGGTAAAATACATTGTAATCCTTCTGAGGAAGCGCCGTATAGTCTAATACTTCCTTTAATTCGCTGATAAGCATTTCAAATATTTCGGTTTGAGGTCTCCGGGGATCTGCTGCAGAAACCAGGTCTTCAGCATCAAAGCGGAGCGGAATCCCCAGCTCATTATTGGTAAAAGGAGCAAAATATTGTAATAATTTCATGGCATTCCAGACACGGATCACTTTGGCTTCGCCCATGACTTGTTGTTTGAGATCAGAATCTTCTGCATTGAGTGTCTCCAATTCTCCCAGGACGCGATTCATCAAACCAATGGTTTTATAGCCCAATCGCCAGATCTTTTCATGCACTTCTATTGACGACCAGTTAAGGGCTTTAGCAATGTCTTCCTCGTATTGTTCTCCATTTCTATTTTCAAATGACTTAGTATGGTCCATACTATTGTCGTAATAGGTAAACATGCGAAATACATCGCCATCCAACATAAAGTTAATATCTTCCTCATACCAGGCTCTATAAGAGTTTCCTGACTCTCCGGCTATGGTATAAAGGTATCCTCCCAGCATTCCTTTAATGTCTTCTATAGCTCCAATGGCCTTGACATTGGCCGGATCAACATCCAGATATTTATCACAGGATGAAATAAATAGGCCGGCACATAGTAGTAATAGTATTGTTATTTTTTTCATTGTTTTTCTTTTTTAGGTTTTAAAACGTAATTTCCAAACTGGCCGTATATCTTCTGGATGAAGGATATCCGAAAATTCCGTTATTTTCCGGATCTATTCCTTTGTACTTGGTCCAGGTAAATAAGTTATTGGCATTAATACTGAAACGGCAACGTTGCATTCCGAGTTTTTTGATAAAATTCCTTGGTAAATCATATGAAAGGTTTACATAGGTTAACTTCAAAAAGTCCCCTTTTTCCATATTACTTGAAAAGAAATACTCTCTATATGCCAGAACTTCGCCATAGCTAACACCTCTTTTAACAATTTCAGGAATTGTAGTAACATCTCCCGGTTGTCGCCATCTGTTCAGCAAATCTCTAAGCAGATTCCGGGTTGCTGCATATGTTTCTGTTGTACCCGGGCTTCGAATAATATTTCCACTCACATAAGTAAATTGGGCTGTTAAGGTAAAGGCTTTATAAGCCAGAGTCGTTCCAAAACCACCAAAAATATCCGGTTCTGTTTTGCCCAAATAAGATATAGTCGCTTCATGATTAAAGAAACGATCCATATCAATGATCTTGCGCCCGTCTTTCTCAGAATGAATTTCCCATGGATTCAGGAATTCTTCATTTGTGACGTAGGCCAAGGTATTTCCGGTCATTGGGTCCACACCGGCAAACTCATATCCGAATACAGCGCTTACATCATAACCTACCGTATAATATTTGGATGGATAAGCAGGCGGAAAATCTATACCGATCACAGGCAGTTCATTTATATTTTTATATAGAGTTTCGATAATCTTATTTTCATTTTTACTAAGATTGAAATTCAGACTCCACCGCCAGTCGTTATTCTGCACTATGAAAGTATTCACAGTTAATTCAAATCCTTTATTCGTTACACTGGCTACATTAGCCCTGATCTCAGAAGCTCCCGATGATAAAGGCAACTGTTTATCGTCAAGCAGGTCAACCACCTTATTATTGTAATAATTGAATTCAAAGTTGAGCCTGTTCTTAAATAAAGAGGCATTCAAACCGATATTGCGATCATGTTTCCGTTGCCATTTTATATTGGGGTTTTTCCAGTTAATGGAATTAGGCAGGATTGTACCCCCATAAAACCTACTGAAAGTAAAATTCAGGGAAGTAAAAGGCAGGGAACTGCGGTCAATACTTCCGGTATAACCTAATGAGGCTCTTAAAGAGAGTACTTCCACAAAATCAAGGGATTCCATGAAATTTTCCCGATGAATGTTCCATTTTCCACTGATGTTCCAAAGCGGGGTAAAATTATTTTCGTTTCCTATAATATCAACCCCATCATAACGAACACTTCCGTTTAACACATAAATGTCTTTATAACTATAAGAAGCATTCATAAAAAAGGAGGCACTCCTTGTTTCGCTAATACCTGTATTGCCAAGCATTTCAAAATTATAAGTATCGAATGTAATCTCTCTGTTTGAAAAATTATTAAAAATATCCGGATCCAACTCCCCGGGATAACTGCCAATTTTAAATTCAGGATCGTATTCGGGTAACATATTAAAGAAATTCCCGGCATCGGTTTTAGAGCTTTCCTGTCCGAGTAATACATTTACAAAATGCTTATCCTTTAAATTAGCATTGTATTTTATCAGGTTTTTAAAGGTATAGGATTCCGAATCTCCATGAGTTTCTCTTAAATACCCCTTATTGAGGTCATCAGGTACCTCCCGAAGTCCTGAATTATGTAAAATACCACGTTCATAAGAGGCAAAAGAACCGGGTTCTGCCCATTCTCTTCCATAAGAAGATGAATAGGTGTATTGCAATTGGGATTCTATATTCAGGTTTTTCAGCAGATCATAGCTAATACGGCCGTCAAAAGTAATTGATGAAGTTTTGTTTTTTCTTGTACTACTGGCCATATCCTCAAGAATATTATAATCCCAATATTTATCGTCATCATCTGCCTGGTAAACATCTTTATAAGGAGTCGTAGTCCTGTCGTATGCATAAGAACCATCTTCATTGTATGGTTTTTCATAAGGGTTGGCAAAGGTAGCGTATTCGAAAGGATCATATACAGGATTAGGAATAACATCTTTCCGGATATTCATTCTGAGCTGAGATTCAATTTTTAATCTAGGAATAGGTAGAATGGTCAGTTTTGCCGTAGAATTAAAAGAGTTCAATTTATTGCCTTCCAAAATTCCTTGTTCCTCACTTAGATTGGCAGAAGTATAATACTGCATTTTTTTGGTACCCCCACTCATACTAATATTATGGCGCCATGAATAGGCCGGCCTGAAAATAACATCAAACCAATCGGTTTCTATCTTGGATAATTCGGCAATTTCAGCTTCGACTTCAGCAGCGGAAATCAATCCTCTAAACTGTCTGTTAAGCAACGTATTTACTCTTCCAACCGTCCCGTTAAATGGGCGGTCTTCAAATAAATCACGCTCAAACTGTATCTTTTCTGCTGTATTCATCATGTCCAAATTATTAGCCGGAGCTTCGGATATAGAGAAGGAAGAGGATATACTGATCCGGTTATCACCGGCATTTCCTTTCTTAGTTGTGACGACGATAACCCCATTGGCTGCACGGGCTCCATATAAAGCCGAAGCTGCAGCATCTTTTAATACGGTTATAGTCGCAATGTCTTCAGGAGCAATCGCACCGATTCCATTGGTCAGAATGCTGTTTTGCAGGTTTACACCACCCACAGAAATATTGGGTACAGCTTCCTTCATTTCCATTCCATCCACAATCCAAATAGGTTCCATATTGCCGGTAATGGAGTTCAATCCACGAATCCGGATCCGGGTAGCAGCACCCGGACGACCTGATACATTTAATGCCAGTGCACCGGCCATCTTTCCCCTTAATACCTGATCAACCGTAACAGCTCCGGATTCTTTAATCTCAGCAGCTGATACCTTACTTATGGACCCTGTACTTCTTACTTCAGGAATATCCTGGTATCCTGTAATCACAACTTCTTCCAGACTGGTCGCTGTTTCTTTCAGAACAATATTAATTTCAGTTTTGTTGCCTACCAAAACGATTTGATCTTCAAAACCTACAAATGAAAATTTTACTTTCGATTTTGAACTTGAAACAGTCAGCTTATATAAACCATTAGCATCGGCTGTAACCCCATTGAGCGTTCCAACCTCTAATATAGTGGTACCGGGTAAAGGTTGTCCTTCTGTATCTGTAACCTTACCTCTTATAGTAATAGCTAAATTTGTTTCTTCTTGAACCTCTTCAATATCCTTTTCCATGATGAGAACTATATTATCATCACTAATAGCGTAATCTAAGCCGGTTCCATCAAGACAAGCCTCTAAAATATCTTCCAAAGAAGAAATAATCTCTATGTCTTGCCTGGCGACATGATCTACTAGTTCATTTGAATAAAGGAATTGATAACCTGTTTGCTCCTGAATGGATTGGAAAATTTCACTCAATTTAGCATCTTTCATTTTTAAGCTTACTTGTTGTGAAAATGCATTATTTGCACTAATGCTTCCCACAAAAATCAAACTGATAAAAATCCATAGTTTCATAATGATTAGAGCTTTAATAATCATTTTCCTGTCCCTAAAGACAGCCAAATAGTTTTTTTTCATAATTTTGATATGTTAATTTATAATTAATAAAATTCCTGTTTGTCAGGAATTGAATAGGGGAAATGTGTGGCGCATTTCTCCTATTTTTTTCTTACAAATATTTTATTGTCTACATAATTAAATTCAATTTTTGTATATACATCTTCTAACATTTTAAGTATTACCGAGATATTATCATAGCGAGGTAAATTCCCTGTAAACCTGTACGCTTTGGCTTCTTCATGTAAAAAATCCATATCTATATCGTACCACCTTTCTAAGCGGGTTAAGATATTATCCAGTCTTTCATTATAAAAAGCAAATTTCCCTTCTGTCCATGCTGTGTAGTAATTCGTTTCAACCTTTTTGATTTTAATTCTTCTATTAACGGATGTAATTAATGCTTGCTCTCCCGGTTTTAATATGGTTTTGGATAAATCATCATATCGATGTTGGATTTCTACACTACCTTCAATTAGTGTTGTAAGGTTATTTACTTCATCTTCATAGGCCCGGATGTTAAATGAAGTTCCTAGTACTTTTACTTTAGATTTTTCTGTGGTTAATATAAACGGACGATCTTTATCGTGGGTAACTTCGAAATAGGCTTCCCCTTTTTTTAAAGTGACATTTCGTTCTTTACCGGTAAAACGAGAAGGGAATTTCAATACTGTTTCAGAGTTTAACCAGACTTTAGTGCCATCCGGAAGTACTGTTTTGTATTCTCCTTTCCGGGGGATGCTGATTTCTTCCATTACAGGTGGAAGTAGCTTTTCTTCTATGGTATTGGGCGCTTTGAAACTCAAAGTTTTGGAATCACTGCTTATGATCGTTCCATCCTTATCCTTTAATCTGATCGTTTTTGCTTTTTCAAGATCTATAATTCTCCCATCACCCATTTTTAATACTGCTTTTGAGTATCCGGCAGGAATATTAATTTCAGAAATGGGATTGTTGTCTGTATTAGGTATAGACTCCCATATCAGTATAGTAGCAATGGCTATTGGTAATAGTAAAACTGCAGCATAACGCAAAATTGTTTTTATTCCTATGGTTTTTTGTTTATATGTAGCTGTCCGAATATTTTTCCATGCAAGAGATTTATTTAATTTATTGAAGAATGTAATTCTTTCAAGATGGTTATATTCCTTTAATTGCTCATATAATATTGAATTTTCCCGTTCAGATTCAAGCCAATGATCAAGTTTTTTTTTATCTGAATTAGATAATTCATTTTGAAAACTCTTAATAATAAGAGTTGGTATGTTAAAGTCAATTTTAGTTTTGGCCATTTTTAATTGCTTTTATATTAGAAATACAATTAAGTAGGTGGTTGGGGTGAGAAGATAATTTGAAAGTTTGAGAATGATTCAATTTGAAAATGAAGGAATAATCTCTTTTCATATTACATAGAGCATAGATCAATTACCATAGATCATTTAAGGTACTTGAGTATTTTATCAATACATAATAAATACTAGTTGACCTATATTCTATGTAATATGAAAATTATTATGACGATTGATCAAAATCCCCTAAATTGAAGGCTTTGGGATAACGTCCCATAGCCGTCAAATTAAGAGACTATACAAACATATTTTATCCCCCAAAAGACTTTCCCCATAATAGTTTAGAGCGTTTCAAAAAAGTAATAAAACCTTAGTGGAAATTCTCTGAGAGAAGT
>JANQLW010000082.1 GCA_028280405.1 Bacteroidales bacterium | reverse complement strand
TATTAGCAATAACATTTATGCTACCTTGCCCGTTTAGGACATTTTCTGTCATTTTCTCATTATGCCTAATAAAATTAGGTGAACTCTCAGGATGACATGGGTTATCTATTATTTTTTCACAGCATTAGCAAGACTAATAAAATTTGTTATCTCTAACTGTTCCGCTCTTTGAGTAAGCAAAAAGCTAATTTCATCAGTCAATTCAAATTCAAATGCCTTTAATGAGTTCCTTAAGGTTTTTCTTCTTTGGTTAAATCCAGCTTTTACAATTTTGAAAAACAGCTTTTCATCACAATCCAATTTTTCAACATCATTTCGTTTTAAACGGATAACTGCTGATTTTACTTTTGGAGGAGGGAAAAATACACCTTCTTTAACTGTAAACAAATAATCGATATCGAAATAGGCCTGAAGCAGTACACTCAATATTCCATAGGTTTTACTTCCCGGAGGTTCTGCTATTCGTTCAGCAACCTCTTTTTGAATCATACCTACTACCTCACCTATCTGATTTCTGTAGTCTAAAACTCTAAAAAAAATTTGAGAGGATATATTATACGGAAAATTTCCGATAATATTAAATTGATCCTCTCCGAATAATTGCTTTAAGTCATACTTCAAAAAATCTGTCTCTATCACTTTCTCTTTAAAAGCAGGATAGTTGTCATGCAGGTATTCTATTGATTCGGTATCCATATCCAGAAAATAAGTATTCAGGTCCTTATTTTCCATCAGATACTTACTTAAGACTCCTTTCCCAGGGCCGATTTCAATAAGATTGCCGGAATTATTTTGCAAAGAATCAACAATTCTCTTTGCGATGTTCTCATCGGTTAAAAAATGTTGTCCTAATGCTTTTTTCGGCTTTACCATGAAGATTAACGATTAATGATTAACGATTGGAGATCAACGAATGAAGACAAAGGTTAACGATCGACAATTGATTAAATAGTTCTTAAATCAAAAATCGTTAATCATTAATCGTTAATCAAATACATTTTAATTAATAATATGAAATCCGGTATATGATTTAAGTACTTCAGGAATTTTAATTCCCTCGGCAACTTGATTATTTTCTAATAAAGCAGCAACAATACGTGGCAATGCCAAAGCACTACCATTCAATGTATGTGCCAGTTGTGTTTTACCATTTTCATTTTTATAACGGAGTTTCATTCTGTTTGCCTGATAATTTTCAAAATTAGAAACAGAACTTACTTCCAACCATTTTTCCTGTGCCGCTGAGTACACTTCAAAATCATAAGTCAATGCTGAAGTAAAGCTTAAATCACCACCACAAAGTTTTACAATACGGAACGGCAACTCCAGCTTACGAAGCAATCCAGCGACATAATCTTTCATTTCTTCCAGTGTATCATAAGATTTTTCAGGATGCTGAATTTGTACGATTTCGACTTTATCAAATTGATGCAATCTGTTTAATCCACGTACATCTTTCCCATAAGATCCTGCTTCCCTCCTGAAGCAATTTGAATAAGCAACATTCTTTACAGGAAATTCATCTTCTTTCAAAATAACATTACGATAAATATTTGTCACAGGAACCTCAGCAGTTGGGATTAAATAGAAATTATCTTCACCAATATGGTACATCTGGCCTTCCTTGTCAGGCAATTGCCCGGTACCATAAGCTGAGTCTTCATTTACAAATAGTGGAGGTTGTACCTCAGAATATCCGGCTTCCAGAGCTTCATCCAAAAAGAAATTGATCAAAGCTCTTTGTAAGCGAGCCCCTTGATTTTTATAAAATGGGAATCCCGCACCGGTTACCTTACTTCCCAGATCAAAATCAATAATATCATATTGTTTAGCTAAATCCCAATGAGGTTTTGCACCATCATATAATGCTGGAGCTTTACCTTCTTCATAAACTTTTTCATTATCCTCATCCGACTTTCCTTCCGGTACACTTGGATGTGGGACATTTGGAATTTCAACGATTAGTTCATTTAATTTAGATTGGATGCTCTCCAATTCATCACTTAGTTTTTTTGCAGATTGTTTCAGGTCAGCTGTTCTTTGTTTATATTCATTTGCTTCAGCTCCCCTACCCGTTTTAAAAAGCATTCCTATTTCTTTAGCCAGCTTATTAGACTCTGCTAATTGCTCATCCAAATCTTTTTGAATGGATCTTCTTTTCAAATCCAATTCAATGACCTCATCTAAAATTTCAAATTTATCAAAATGCTTAACAGCTAATAAAGGGATAATATCTTCCTTATTCTCTTTTATAAAATTGACCTGTAACATTGTTTAAAAATTGTTTAAATGCAAAAGTAAAAGATTTAACTTGATGAAACTAGTATTCCATAATAATAATCAAGTATAATTAATTAGTAATCCTAAGCCTCTGGATTACAAAATGACTTGGAATAAAGCTGGATAAACGACAAACTAATCTTACTATATAAAATAGTGATTTATATGTCAAAATTAGATTTCTCTAAGTGAGTTGAAATAAGTAATATACTTAACTAGTATTGAAGTTTTAATTTAGCAAAATGTCATAAATATTGAAGAGTCTTTACTGGTAGTACTGATTTCATTACAAATATCGCTAAACTCTCTAATTGATTCATCTTGAATTAGCAATTCTTCATTTACTAAATTTTCTGTAATTGAAGAATCTTCAATATTGTACTTTTCAATTTCATTAAAGACAATTGAAAAATCTCTATTGCTATTTTCTTTTTTCATTTTCATTTACTTCTATTTATAACACTACTTTAAGTCCTGTTTGAGCTTCAAGTTGCATTCTCATTGGTTTAAGATCACTTTGAGTCTTACAATTCTTACATGTAAAGATATCATTTTTTGGGAACGGTGTCGAATTTTTTTTCAGTCTTGCCCCTTTTATTAAATTCAATTGAATTTCATATTTAGTTCCACATTTAGGGCAAGTATAGTCTGCATGAGCAGCTTCAGCTTTCAAATTTTTTTCCTTAAGAGGAATATTTTGTTGAGTTACTTGGCTTATTGATTGATATATTTGAGAGTTGCAAGTTTCAAAGATTTTGTAAATTCCAGTTAAATCAAATGTAATTCTTAATAATGTAAAATATCTTTCTATTGCATCATTCAAATCTTCTTCAGTAGAATAATCAATTATTTCTAATTTCATTCTTTGAAGATCACTTATCCGAATTGACCTTCCATGAGTAAGCCAATCAGAATGTTTACATAATGCCTTTGCAATTTCATCAGCACGTTTTTCTTTATTTTTAAGTGTAACTTTTCCCCCTGAAGAACTATGTGTATCCCAATTCTTAAATTTGAATCTGCTAAGCCAATTTTTAACTAAGGTTTTTGAAAAGTTCTGTGCATTTTCAAAGTGTTGAATTTCTCCAGGAGATATATTTTGCAGCATTGGTATATAGGTAGGATTTAACTTTCCTGTTCTTGAAACCTCACTTTTTATTTTTTCTAACCCATCAAGAAAAGCATCTGCAGAAAATCTTTTCCCATTACTTACTACTTGTGCATCAATTGGTCCTAAAGCAGATGTCTTACCCATTAAGATTTCATCTCCGGCCATAGTAAAATATCGTTCCAGCACTTTTTGCCATTCCTGGAACAATTACACCAAATTTATTAAATGATGACCTTATCAGCTCAACCATATCTTCAACTGTTTCAGCAATACCTCCGGGAGTTTCAATCAATATATCTATATCTTCACTATTTATATAACTAGTTTGATCTTTAAAAGGAATTAAGTCGGGAGGCAATATTGATATTGGAGCATTTCCTTTATTTGAATCACTAGCATACACGAGAACATCTCTTTTTCTCAATTTTGATATTCTTTTTAATTGTTTTTTCCTCTCAACAGTAATCTGATCAAACGTCAAACGTTGATTAATATATTCTGAATAAATACCCATATTTATTTAGTCTTAATAATTTCTACTTATTCATTACTGGGGAGTAAAACAAATTTATAAAAAATTTTAACTAATTAATCATAAATACAAAAAAATCCCGACCTAAGCCGGGATTTACAATATCTTTTACAATCTCTGAATTAGTTTCTAATTTCAGTGTCTAACGGAGTAACAGAAACATAAGATTTATTGTTTCTTTTCTTTCTAAACTCTACAATACCGTCAACAAGTGCGAATAAAGTATGATCTTTTCCCATACCTACATTTTCACCCGGATTATGTAAAGTTCCTCTTTGACGAATAATGATGTTACCTGCCTGAGCAAACTGACCACCATAGATCTTAACACCTAATCGTTTACTTTGGGATTCGCGACCGTTATCTGAACTACCGGCACCTTTCTTATGAGCCATAATTTTATATTTTTAAGTTTTAAACTTTATTCTTTACTATCAGCAGTAGTTTTTGGTTTTTCTTCAGCTTTCTTTGGCGCAGCTTTTTTAGCAGCAGCTTTTCCTATTTTTTCAATCTGAATTTTGCTGAATAACTGTCTATGACCAGTTTCTTTTTGGTAACCTTTTCTTCTCTTCTTTTTGAAAATAGTTACTTTATCACCTTTATCGTGAGAAAGAATTTTAGCAGTAACAGTAACACCTTTAACAGTAGGAGTTCCAACGCTAACTTTACCTTTATCTTCGAATAATAAAACTTCGTCAAATTTCACTTTAGAACCTTCTTTTCCTTCTAAGCGATGGACGAAAATCTCTTGATCTTTCTCTACTTTAAACTGTTGTCCAGCGATATCTACTATTGCGTACATTTTTATATATCTTTAATAAAATCTATGATTTTTGGAAGTGCAAAATTAGTAAAATTATTTTATGCGCAAAGTATTTAAAGATAAAAAATTAAACAAAATTTATTTTATCCGGGGTTCCTTTTAAAAAGTTGCCTGGCATTTACCAAATAAACGCCTACTAAAATCAATAAGATCCAAATAATGTAAACATATTCAAATCGTTCCCCATCAATAATTCCCCATATTAAGGCTACAATAGGAATTAAATAAGTAACAGAAGATGCAAAGATCACATTTGTAATTTTTATCAGATAATTAAAAGCAATCAGAGCAACAGCAGTTCCTAAAATAGCGAGGGTCGCAACATGAATCAAACCCAACAAAAAATCCGGATGATGCTCCAGTACAAAAACGAAATCGGTACCTGTAAACAAGTAAATTATCGCCGGTAAGCCAAAAATAAAGAACGAAAATATCGTAATAGTAAACGAATCCAAGTCCTTTAAATAGGTTTTAATGATATTACCATTGAAGGCATAAAGTGTAGTTGCTAAAATAATATATACAGCATAACCGAAGTTAACATTAAAATTTCCTCCACCGGTAATACTTATTAACCCAACAGCTCCTGCCAGCCCGATTAACACACCAACAACATTAAACCATTTCACTTTTAGTTTAAAAAGACTCAATCCAACCAGCATTGTAAAAAGTGGAGTTAAAGCATTAAGGATTCCGGCAATACCGCTATCCAATCCTTTTTGTGCCATAGGAAACAAAAAAGCCGGCGCTGCAGAGCAAAAGCTTACAGCCAATAATACCAGCCAATGCTTCCTGGAAAGATGTCTCATCCTGCTAAAAGCAAAAGGCATTAATACCAAAAAAGCAATTCCTATTCTCATTGCACCCACCTGCATATCGGAAAACACATCAAGTCCTTTTTTAATAAGGATAAAGGAAGAGCCCCAGGTAATCATTAAAGCGATCAGGATAATCCAGGATAGTACAGAAAGTTTAGTTTTAGTAAGCATAGTCTAAAAAGATGAACAAAGATAATTATTTTAGGCTCACGCTGACAGGGTTTGGTATAATTTGAAAATGAGCTAATTTGAAAATTCATTTTCAAATTGATTAATTTTCAAATTATATTTGTCGCATGATTTCAGTAAATAATATTTCCATTAGTTTTTCAGGTAATATTTTATTTGAAAATGTAAGCTTTCTAATTAATCCAACGGACCGAATTGGATTGGTTGGAGTAAACGGAGCAGGGAAATCCACTATACTGAAAATCATAGCTCAAAAAATTGAAGCCAGTTCAGGAGAAGTAATTGTTCCTAAAGACAATACTTTTGGTTATTTACCACAAGAAATGCAGATTGACTCGAATTTATCGATATATGATGAAGCCCTGACAGCATTTTCTGAATTGGAAGAAATTGAAAAGAAGATAGCAAATTTAACTCAAGAAATTGGCAATCGGGAAGATTATGAATCCAAAGAATATTTAAAAATTGTAGATGAGCTCACTCATCAAAATGAACGTTATAGTCTATTTGGTGGAGACACTGCCGAAGCAAATGTTGAAAAAGTTCTGAAAGGATTAGGCTTCATTCAGAACGATTTAAACAGGCCACTTCAGGAATTCAGCAATGGTTGGCAAATGAGAGTTGAATTAGCTAAAATTCTTTTAAAACAGCCCAATTGTTTGCTTCTTGATGAGCCAACAAATCATTTGGACATTGAGTCAATCCTTTGGCTTGAAGATTATCTTCAAAACTATCATGGAGCCTTAATACTGGTATCTCACGACAGAACATTCCTGGATAACATTTCTAACAGAACCATAGAAATTACCAGAGGCAGAATCTATGATTATAAAGCAAGTTATTCTCATTATGTAGCATTAAGAGAAGAAAGACTGACACAGCAAAAAGCAACTTTCAACAATCAGCAAAAAGAAGTACAGGAAATCGAACGATTTATTGAACGATTCAGGTACAAGAACACAAAAGCAAAGCAGGTTCAAAGCCGGATCAAGCAACTGGATAAAATGGAAATGGTTGAACTGGATGAAATTGACAGATCGACAATTCATTTTAAATTTCCTCCTGCACCACCTTCCGGAAAAGTTGTTGTAGAAACTGAAAAACTGAATAAATCTTACGGAGAGCTGCATGTTTTAAAAGATCTCGATTTTGTTAGCCTGAAAGGAGAAAAAATTGCCTTTGTTGGAAAGAATGGAGAAGGAAAAACTACCTTATCAAAAATAATTGCAGGAGCTTTAGAATATGAGGGGAAGCTAAATATTGGCTATAATGTTTCCATTGGTTATTACTCCCAGAACCAATGGGAAATGTTAAACCCTGAAAAAACGGTTTTTGAGACTATAGATGATATAGCTGTGGGTGACATTCGCAAAAATATCAAAAGCATATTGGGCAGTTTTATGTTTGGAGGTGAAGCCATCGATAAAAAAGTAAAAATACTTTCGGGAGGAGAAAAATCAAGGCTTTCTTTAGCTAAGCTTCTTTTAAATCCGGTAAATCTTTTAATTCTTGATGAGCCTACCAATCATTTGGATATGCGTTCAAAAGATATTCTGAAAAACGCACTTTTAATGTATGAAGGCACACTTATTATTGTTTCTCACGACAGGGACTTTCTACAAGGTTTAACGACAAAGGTCATTGAATTTAAAAACAGGGCAATCAAAGAGCACCTTGGAGATATTTCCAATTTTCTTGAAAAGAAAAGAATTGAAAACCTCAAATCATTAGAGGAGTCAAAAAAAATCAATGCAAGTAAGTCAGTACAGGCTTCTAACAACAAATTAAAATACGAACAACGTAAACAATTAGAAAGAGACTTACGGAAAATCAACAATCAGATTACAAAAGCTGAAGAAAATATTGAAGCTCTGGAAAATGAAATTTCTATTATGGATACAAAGCTTGCAAATCCGGATCAGTATGCAAAAGAAATTGCATCCGGAGAATTATATAAAGAATATGATGCATTAAAAGCGTTTTTGAAAAAAGCTATGCAAAATTGGGAAGAGCTTCAAATGGAAGCCGAAAAATTAAAATCCAACTCCTAAAAAATATTACATTTCAGGCATAAATATTGTTTTATCTTAGCATAGAATAATCAATATGCCTGATGAAAAAACTTCTTCTTTTCCTTTTATATTTTCTTTCAATAAATCTTTATTCTCAAAATAAAATTTACTTACACCAGAACTGGGAATTCAAGAATACAAAAGACAGCATTTGGAGAAGTGCTAAAGTTCCGGGGCTGGTTCAAACCGATTTATTAGACCACCAATTAATCGAAGATCCTTATTTCGGCAAAAATGACTTAAAAATAAGAAAGTATGCACTGGAAGAATGGGAATACCGATGCTACTTTTTTTTAGATGAGCAGTTTTTAGATAATGATGATATTACAATTGTTTTTGAAGGCTTAGATACCTATGCAGATGTTAGTTTAAACGGAAGATGGATTTTACATTCTGATAATATGTTCAGAAGCTGGAAGATCTGGGTAAGAGAGTTTCTTAAATCCGGCATGAACACATTACATATAAGGTTTAAATCACCTTTACGAGTTGCAAGAAAGAATTTAAGAGAACTGCCTTACATCCTTCCTGCCAGCAATGATCCTTCAAAAAGAAATGAAAGTGTTCATATACGTAAAGCCCAATTTCAATTTGGCTGGGACTGGGCACCCCGATTAATTACTTCAGGCATTTGGAAACCTATTTATCTTACTACTAAAAACAAGCATTATATCAATAGTACCAAAATTGTACAACTGCATCAATCTGATAGCATAGCTTATTTTGAAGCATATATGAATATTGGAAGATTTAGCACTACTGAATCTGATCTTTATTATGAAATCTTCAATAAAACTGATAATAAATTATTGTGCCGTAAAAAAATAAAAAAGAGTAAATATATAAGTGATTATTTTAAAATTGAAAACCCAAAGCTATGGTGGTGTAATGGAATGGGGGAAGCTTACCTCTATGATTTAGTATTTAGATTAAGAAGTCATGATACAGTTTATGATTCCGTTGAAACTAAATTAGGCATCAGAACCATAGACTTAGTTCAGGAAGAAGATGAAACAGGGAAATCTTTTTATTTTAAACTAAACGGAAAACCAATTTTCATCAAAGGTGCCAATTATATCCCACAGGATGCTCTTCTAACAAGAGTTACTAATGAGAAATATGAAGCACTGATTTCAGATGTAAAAAATGCCAACATGAATATGCTTCGTGTATGGGGAGGAGGCATCTATGAATCAGAATACTTTTATGATCTCTGTGATAAATACGGGATATTAGTATGGCAGGATTTTATGTTTGCCTGTAGTGTTTATCCATTCAATACTAAACACTTTAGAACCGTATATAAAGAATTAAAAGAACAAATAGCTAGAATAAACAAACATCCGTCAATTGCTATTTGGTGTGGTAATAATGAAACGGAAGTAGCCTGGTTCAATTGGGGCTGGCAAAAAGAATATGATTTAAGTGCTAAAGATTCGACCGAAATATGGAATACTCAACTCTCTTTTTTTGAAAACAAAATTCCCCAAATGGTGTTAAGTGAAAACCCCTACGCAAATTATGTACATACTTCACCTTTGAGTAACTGGGGGAAATTAGAAAATTTCAACAATTCAAGCATGCATTATTGGGGTGTATGGCATGGATCAGATGATTTTTCAGGCTATGAAAAATATGTAGGACGGTTTATAAGCGAATATGGTTTTCAATCCTTTCCGGAAATGGCTAATATTAAATCATTCACACCTTCCGATCAATTATACCTGGAATCGGAAACCATTAAACATCATCAGAAAAGCTATGTAGGTAATGGGAAAATAAAGGAATTCATCATTAAACATTTTCCGGAACCCAAACATTTTGAAAGTTTTATTTATTTGAGCCAACTAACACAAGCTTACGGAATGGAAAAAGCCATAAATGCTCATCGCTTGAATAAAGGGCATTGTATGGGTACACTTTACTGGCAGCTGAATGATTGCTGGCCAGGACCGTCATGGAGCAGCATCGATTATTATGGGAATTGGAAAGCCTTACATTATTCAGTCCGGAAGTTGTACCAGAACATTATTCCAATAGTAAAAAAGAATAGAGACTATTATCAAATATTTTTATGCAATGATGAATTGCGGGCTAAAACCGTTCAGATGAAACTTCAGTTATTCCGTTTTAACGGAGATATTATCTGGGAAAAAGACTTGAATACAACTGTAGAGAATTCCAAACCAACAATTGCATACCTATTAAAACTAAATGACTATCTGAACCCTCAACAAATTAAGTCTGCATACTTAAAAGTTAGTTTTTTAAATATAAATGAAAATCCTGAAGATTACATTTTCACTTTTGTGGAGCCAAAGGACCTGGCTCTTACATTTCCGGAATTGACTTATAAGATCAAAAAAAATAAGGATTTTTTAATTATGGAAGTAAGTGCCAAGCAGTTTGCAAAATCAGTATATATTAGTTCAAACAAAACAGGCGTAAAATACTCAAATAATTTTTTTGACTTAGATGCAGGTGAAACAAAATCAATAATTATTAAAAATGCAGCTAATGATGCTACATTTAAAATAACCAGTTTGTATGATTATTTCTGATAATTAGTTTATAATTATTTCATCGACAAATATCCATGCATCGCCACCGGCACCTAAATGCCATTCCGGGCATTTTCCATAATTTACAGCTTCAAGTTTAACATATCTGGCCTTAATATTGTTAAATTTCATATTCAAATCCTGTATAAAAGCACCATACTTTCTATCCGAGAATTCATTTTTAATTGTTCCAATGTATTCAAATGTTTTATTATCTGAAGAAACGGATACTATAACTTCTTTAGGATACCAAATCCAGGATTTAATATTTTGCAAACATCCTAATGCCACCGAATTGATAGGCTTTTCTTTTCCAAGATCAATCACAGCTATCATATTGTTACCCCAATAGCCCTGCCAGCAATTGCCGGTTCTGTAATCATCATTTCCACGAATATAGTCTATTAAAGCATGGTCACCTCCTCCTGTATATTGATTATCATACTTTGTGAGGAGTTCAATTTTCTTGTCTTTCTTAATTTTCTTATACTCAGCTTTAATGGTATTGCTTCTCAATTCACCTTTTTTCGAATAAGCCTCAATTACAGAAGTATTTGTAATTTTTATCGGTCCATTATATTTTTTAAATGAAGCATGGTTCACACGATAATAAATATCACAATCCCTTTCAGCACAGGAGATTTCAATAGTAAGAGAATTTTCAAAAGTCCGTTGCGGAGTACTCATAAAAGGAACCGGAAGAATTAAGTTTTCTTGTATGAATGAAACAGGTAATTCATTTCCCCAGTGTTTATTTGGCTGAGGTCCCATTTCAAAAACAAGCTTCCCTCCTTTTATAATATCTTCATGTTTTAAATAACACTTATTATAATTTTTACCATTTAATTTTGTTTTCTGGATGTATATATTCTCAGGGCTAATATTTTTAGCAATAATGGTAAATTCATTTCCATCCTCAAGATTAATTTTTGCTTTATCAAAGAGTGGAGTCCCAATAGCATAATAATCCATACCCGGAGTTACAGCATAAATACCCATTGCGCTCATCACATACCATGAAGACATTTGTCCGCAATCTTCATTGCCCGACAAACCATCCGGAGCATTCTGATATTGTTCGGTTAAAATCTGATATACTCTTTGCTGGGTTTTCCACGGTTTACCAATATAATTGTATAGGTATGCCATATGATGACTCGGCTCATTTCCATGTGCATATTGGCCGATTAATCCGGTAATATCTGATTGATGTCTTCCACTGAGTTTTGCATCTGTAGTAAATAGTTCATCAAGTTTTTTTTCAAAATGATCATTTCCACCATGGAGATTCACCAAACCGGAAATATCTTGTGGAACAAACATGGAATATTGCCAGGAATTTGCTTCCGTAAAATTCAAGTTTACTTCAGTCGGATTGAAATTACTATTCCATCCTCCATTTATCCGGGCTCTCATAAAACCGGTCTCAGGGTCAAATAAATTTTTATAGTATTGAGCTCTTTTGGTAAACTCCTTTTGAATTTCTGTTTTACCCAACTTACCGGCCATAGTTGCTATGCACCAATCGTCATAAGCATACTCAAGATTTTTAGAAACCGATTCAGCTTCATCAGTCATGGCAATAAAGCCTTTGGATTTATAAGCATCCAATCCCAAATGGTCTTTATTGGCACTATGCAGCATAGCTTCCAAAGCCAATTCTTCATCATATTCCTGAATTCCTTTTATATAAGCATCAGCAATTACAGAAACGGAATGATATCCAATCATACAACCCGTATAATTCGCTGCCAATTCCCAAACAGGAAGCTGCCCGCCATCTTTATATTGCTTCAGGAAAGTTCTGATAAATTCATTGGTTTTATTTTGTTCAATGATAGTGAACAAAGGATGTGTAGCTCTAAAAGTATCCCATAAAGAAAACACAGTATATACAGGTCCATCATCAGACTGATGGATTTTCAGATCAGTACCTCTGTATTTTCCATCCACATCACTGAACAAGTTTGGAGCAATCATACTGTGGTAAAGAGCCGTATAAAAAATAGATTGTTGATCGTTATTTCCACCTTTAATTTCAATTTTGTTTAAGGCTTTTATCCATTCCTGCCTGGCTTCTTCTTTGTATTTTTCGAAATCCCAGTGCTTTGCTTCTGTCTCAAGGTTTTTTCTGGCCCCTTCAATACTTACTGCGGATATCCCAACTTTAACCATTATTTTCTGATTTTCTTCCAAATCAAATTCGAGGCTAAGTTTTGTATTTCTTTTTTTAGAATTTTTCTCATCATGAAATGGAACTTTTTTAGTTTTCATTCCAAAGCCATCTATTTTATTTGAGAACTTAGCTACAAAATAAATATGTTGTTCCTGTGCCCATGCCTTTGAAATCCTGTAGCCTTCAATCGTATGCCCATCAACCAGGTCTACATCACAATCAATTAATTGATCCCGATGTTCAAGATCAATAATAATATTTGCTATGCCTTTATCAGGATAGGTATATTCATGAATACCAACTCTTTTTGTTGTAGTGAGCCTAACATCTATATCATGTTTATCAAGATGAACCTGATAAAAACCGGGGCTCGCTATTTCAGATGATTTTTTAAAAACCGAAGCATATCCATACTGAACACCTTTTTTATATCCATTATCAAATACCACATTCTTTCCTATAGGCATAAATAAAATATCACCATAATCTGCAACACCGGTTCCACTCAAATGTGTGTGTGAAAATCCATAAATAATGCTATCGGTATTATGATAACATGAACATCCATCCCAGCCCTCCAAACGGGTATCAGGGCTAAGCTGTACCATCCCAAATGGTAAGGTAGCACCCGGATAAGTATGACCATGGCCTCCTGTTCCAATAAAGGGGTTTACTAAATTATAAGGATTGGGGGCATTTGTTGTTTTTTGGTTATATCCTGTTAAAAGAGATGCAAACAGGATAATAAAAAGATTTACGATTTTCATATCAGGCTATTTTATTTGATCCCAAACTAATGCACTAGCACCTAAGATAGCGGCATTTTGATTCATTAAAGAAGATAGAACTATAGGGATTTTATCTTTATAAATTTTAAGCATATACTCTTCCATGTATTTTTTTGTTGGTTGTAAGATCAGGTTACCTGCCATTGCCAATCCGCCAAAAAGGACTATCATTTTCGGACTGCTAATTGCTACAGCATTTGCCAGGCTGAATCCTAATTTTCGGGCAGTAAAATCAAATATATCCAATGCAATTTGATCTCCTTTTTCAGCTGCTTCAAAAATATCCTTAGAGGTAATATTCTCAAATTCAATCTCTCTAAGCAAACTATCTTCTTTTTTCAGGAATAAATATTCTTTGGCAGTTCTGACAATTCCGGTAGCTGAAGCATAAGTTTCCAAACATCCTTTTCTTCCGCAACCACATTGGCGGCCATTTTCATCAATAATTACATGGCCTAACTCACCTGCAAAGGCATCATGTCCATAAACAAGTTTTCCATTGGATACAAAGCCACTTCCCACTCCGGTACCCAATGTTACAATTATAAAATCATCGACTCCTTTAGCTACACCATATATCATCTCTCCTATGGCAGCAGCATTTGCATCATTGGTAACATATACAGGTAAGTTAAAATATGGTTTAAATAATTTTACTAAATTAACAACCCCTTTCCATTTTAAATTGGGAGCATATTCAATACTACCATTGAAAAAATTTCCATTTGGAGCACCAATTCCTATACCCAGAACCTCTATACCCTTTATAGAGTTCAACATTGATTTGATCTTAGTACTTGCCTCTTCCACAAGCAATTCAGGGGTGTTAAAAGCCGCAGTAGAAATATTACTTTCAGCTAAACATTTACCCTCATAATCTATAATACCAATGGCAGTATTTGTACCACCAATATCTATTCCGATAGCTACTTTCTTCATTTTACACGTATCTTATGGCCATGCATGCCGTAATAAATTAAATAGATCATACATATTGCAGGAATGATAAATGAAAGCTGGACATTGAAAGCTTCTATCATTCTACTTTGTAAATTGGGAATCACAGCTCCTCCAACAATAGCCATTACTAAAAGAGATGATCCCTGGCTTGTATATTTCCCCAAACCACTTATAGCTAAAGAAAAAATATTGGACCAACCGATAGAAAAGAACAACCCTGTTGCAATAATCGCCCAAAACGCCCATTCACCTTTCATAACAATAGCTACAACAAACAACAGCATATTTATACTGCTGAATATAACTAAGGATCTTGCAGGCAAGCCCTTACCGGTAATGAAGGCCAGGTAGTTCACAAATAAACAGATTAAATATAAGTATATATGACTAAATTCTAAAAATTTCAGGCTGAAAGAACCATCATCGCCAACTTTGATACTTGTTACTAAATAGATTAACAGGAATACACCCAAACTTGTAAATATCATCTGCCTTCTTTTTTCATTCCAGGTTTTTTGCTGACTAAATGAAATACTGGCAACCAACCTCCCAACCATTAATCCACCCCAGAAATAAGACAAATAATAATGTGCTTCTACATTCCCAAGCCCCATTATTTCTTTATCCATAATAAATTCCACAATCCAGCTTCCTACTGAGACTTCCGAACCTACATAAAAGAAAATCGCAATGATCCCCAATACCAAATGCCTTTGTTTAAAAATCTCCAGGCCACCCTCAATTTTTTCATTATTGATAAAAGCAGGGATTTTTGACAAGCCGACCATCATAGCCAAACCAATAAAAACTGCTCCATAGATCAGATATGTTTTTCCAACTGAAAAAGGAGTTAATTCTCCTGTTGAAAAGACCTTAAATATTAAAATTGCACCAACCAGCGGGCCTATCGTTGTTCCCAGGGAATTTAGCCCTTGAGCCAGATTTAATCTTCCTGAAGCCGATTTTGTATCTCCCAGTATTGTAGCATAAGGATTAGCGCAAATCTGCAGACAAGTAACTCCGGAAGCTAAAATAAATAAGGCAGTAAGAAATGCAGAATAAGAATTGATTAGTGCTGCCGGATAAAAAGCGATGCAACCGATACCACAGACTACGAGGCTAATCAACATCCCTTTTTTATATCCTATTTTATTAATTGGATCTTTCCCACTAATTGTTGAAATCAAAAAATATAACAAAGAAACACAAAAAAAGCACCAAAAAATGCCATTTGAATCAGAGATCTTTGGGTAGGGCCAAGCTCAAAAATTTCTTTGAAAGTATTAATTAAAACATCATTCATTACGGTAATGAAGCCCCACATAAAAAACAGGGATGTCAATAATCCGAATGCATTCTTAAAAGGATTGCGATTACTCATTGGTTAGATTTATTAATCTGTAAAATGCAAAATTTGATTCATATTTTATGAAGCCTAAAATAGTAATAAATCTACTTGGAACCTTAATAAATAAGTAATGATTTAATATTGCTCAAAACATATAGAACAATTGATCCAGATTGTTCAATTGCTCTATTATTATATTGCTATAAATGGTAAAATTAATATTCTCTTTTAATCAAGCGTTCAGCAAAATTTAACATTTCTACTTTATCGCAATCAGGGCAATCAATCTTTTCAAAGTGCTGCATTGCTTTTTGATAATATCTGTTAATCTCAATAGCAGAATACTCATCTACCTTAAGCTTGCGGTAAACCTCTTTTATTTTTTCAACTTTTAATTCATTATTCGGATGATTTGGGATAAAATTCTCTTCCAGTACTTTCAGCTCTTCTCCCCGGGCTAATTCAAATGCTTTTAAATAAAGAAAAGTTTTTTTATTAGTTATGATATCACCACCGGTTTTTTTACCAAACTTAGCTTCATTTCCAAATACATCCAGATAATCGTCCTGCAACTGGAATGCCATACCCAGGTTCTCTCCAAAACAATAAATATGATCTACATTATTTCGATTTGTTTCAGCTATTAATGCACCTATTTTTAATGCAGCTCCTAAAAATACAGCTGTTTTCAATCTGATCATTTTCATATAGTCGCTAATACTGATATTGTCTTCAGTCTCATAGTTCATATCGTATTGTTGGCCTTCACAGACTTCAATAGCTGTTTTATTGAAAACTTCCAGTATTGTTTTAAGGTATTTGGAGTCCGTTTGAGTTATATACTTATATGCAAGTGCAAACATGGTATCACCCGAAAGGATAGCAATATTGGAATTCCATTTTTTATAAACGGTTTCCTTACCACGCCTGATTGGAGCATCATCCATGATATCATCATGCAACAATGTAAAATTGTGGAAAATTTCAATTCCCATTGCCGGGTTCATGGCTTCTTTAATATCACCTCCAAAAAAGTCACAACTAAGCAAGGCCATAATTGGCCTTATCCGTTTACCTCCTAATGCTAAAGTATATGAAACCGGTTCATATAATTCCTTGGGCTCAAAGTCAAAAGTTTCCTTCTCCAGAAATCCACAAAACTCCTTATATAGTTCTTTAAATTTTAACATTGATAATTATGCTTCAATTAATCCCATTAAATAATCTCCATACCCACTTTTAATTAAAGGCCCGGCAACTTTTCTCAATTGTTCAGCATTAATAAAACCACGGCGGTAAGCAATTTCTTCAATACAACCTATTTTCAGTCCTTGTCTGCTTTCAATAACTTCTACATACTGACCTGCTTGTAACAAGGATTCAAAAGTTCCGGTATCCAACCAGGCAGTACCACGGCTTAACACAGTAACTTTTAATTTTCCTTCATTAAGATAATGCTTATTTACATCCGTAATTTCATATTCACCTCTGGCACTTGGTTTAATATTTTTAGCAACCTCAACTACCGAATTATCATAAAAATATAATCCAGGGACTGCATAATTAGACTTAGGCTTCTGAGGTTTTTCTTCTATGGAAATTGCTTTTTGATTTTGATCAAATTCTACTACACCATAACGTTCCGGATCATGAACATGATATGCAAAAACGATTCCCCCTTCAGGATCATTACTAGACATTAATTTATCTTGTAATCCACTCCCATAAAAAATATTGTCACCTAAGACCAAAGCAACTTTATCATCTCCAATAAAATCTTCTCCTATGACAAAGGCCTGAGCAAGTCCGTTAGGAATTTTTTGTTCAGCATAACTAAATTTACATCCAATCTGTGATCCATCACCTAATAGTTTTTCAAAATTTGGCAAATCCTGAGGAGTAGAAATAATCAGGATCTCATTAATGTTTGCCATCATTAATACCGATAATGGATAATAAATCATCGGTTTATCATAAACCGGCATTAGTTGTTTACTAACGGCTAATGTTAATGGGTGTAATCTGGTTCCGGCTCCTCCGGCTAAAATAATACCTTTCATTTTAAAATAATTTGATGTTAATTAAGCTGAACCTCTGGTATCTACATCTTCTATTGCTAATTCATCCAAATCTATATCTTCTTCTTCATCAAAAATTACGAGAAGAGGTTCTTTAAATCTTCGTGTTGTTATTAATCTGTCTAATGATAATAATAAAGTCGGCAAGATAAATAAATTTGATAAGAGGGCCACCAATAATGTAAAGGAAATCAAATATCCCATGGCCTCGGTACCTCCGAAAGATGATTGTGTAAATATGGCAAAACCAAAGAAAAGTACTACAGAGGAATAGATCATACTATAGCCTGTTTCTCTCAATGCAGCAATTACCGACTCTTTAATATTCCAATTATTCAATTTAAGTTGTAAGCGATAACGGGATAAAAAGTGAATGGCATTATCAACAGAAATACCTAAAGCAATGCTAAAAATCAGAATAGTGGATGGTTTAATTGAAATAGCAAAAAATCCCATCATTCCGGCTGTCATTAATTGAGGAATAATATTGGGAATCAAAGAAATTCCAATCATTCTCGCTGAAGTAAATAGTAAAGCCATTAATCCGCAAATAATTCCCAGTGCCAATAGCAAACTAGTCATTAAGTTTCCAACCAGATAATTTGTTCCTTTCAGAAATACTACACTGGTCCCGGTAATATTTACTTCATACTTTCTGGAAGGGAAAAGTTTATCTATCTGAGGTTTAAGCTCATTAATTATTCTGTCAATATCCCTGGTTCCGATATTAGCCATTTGAACACTGATACGGGTGATGCTTAAATCTTCATCCACAAAAGAATTTATTAAAGATTTTTCATCACCATCTTCAAACTTGGGAATATAACCCATTATAAAATTCTTCTCCTGGTTATTTGGGAGAGCATATTTGTTTACGTTTCCATTAAAGTAAGCCTGCTTAGAGAATTTAGCAACTTCAACCAGGGAAACCGGCTTAGATAATTCAGGGTAATTAGCCAAAATTTCCTGTAATTTTTCAATCTTTTTTAAAGTTGATAGCCTGATTACGCCTTTCTTCTTTTTAGTATCTATGGTAATCTCAAGAGGCATTACACCTTTAAAATGTTCCTCAAAAAACATTAAGTCAACATATAAAGGGTCTTTATGAGGGATATCATCTACAATATTACCGGTGGTTTTAAGCTTACTAGTTCCTAATACACCAATAAATACAATAACTGCTGCACCAATATAAACGATCAGGCGATAATGAAGTACAACATGAACAACTTTGTCTAATATTTTTCCAACAATACTTTTATCAAGATGTTTTATATGTTTTTTCCCCGGAGGATTTAAATAACTAAAAAATATAGGAATTAAAAAGAGCGTTAATAAATAGGCAACAAGAATACTGATTGAGGCAACCAAACCAAACTCAACAAGAATTTTATTACCGGTTACCATAAAAGCACCAAATCCGGCAGCTGTAGTTGCATTAGTAAGCAGGTTAGCATTTCCAATTCTGGCTACCATACGAGATAATGATTTTACCTTATTCCCATGGGATTTATATTCAGTATGATATTTATTTAAAAGGAAAATACAATTCTCAACTACAATTACGATCAATAAAGGTGGAAGTATTCCTGTTAGTATGGTTATCTTATATCCCAGAAAAGATATCGTTCCCATAACCCAGACCACATTAATAATTACAATAATTATTGTAAAGAATACTGCTTTGAAAGATCTAAAAAATATAAAGAGAATGATTGATGCAATAATTAAGGAGGCATAAATAAAGAAGTTCAATTCATCTTCAATCTTTTTAGAAGTAACTGTTCGAATATAAGGCAACCCTGAATAATGCACATCCACATCATATTGCTGTCCAAAAGCATCTAATCGATCACGTATATTATATATTAACTGAACCCTGTATTTGGTATTCAGCATTTCTTTATCCAAAGTGATCATCATCATGCTTACATTGGTTTCCTTATTATAAAGCAATCCATTGTAAAAAGGCAAAGCGTAAATTTTCTTTTTTATTTTATCAAGTTCTTCCTGAGTTTTTGGTTTTTCCTGTACTACGGGTACAAAATCAAACTTTTTCTTTTCTTTATTTTTAACCAGGTTGAAAATCTTGCCAATGGAAATAACTTCCTGAACTCCTTTAATAGTTTTAATTTCATCAGTAAGATCATACCAGGCATTGAATTTTTCTAATTCAAAGAGGTTTTCATCTTGTATCCCAACAAAGAATACACTTCCATCTTCTCCAAACTGAGTTCTGAATTTTTCATATTGTATACTGGTAGAATCAAAGGCCGGAAGCATTTTAGACATTTCATATGACAACTGTACTTTCCTTGCCTGATATGCCATGAACAGTGTCAACAACCCAATTACGATTAAACTGATTAACCGTCTTCTCAAAATAACCCTAACTGTATACTTCCACATGTACTTTGCTTATGATGATGTCTTTCTAACCCTCTGGATATAGAGCGGTTACAAATCCATTCTAAAATAATTTTAAAAGCCTCGAAATTAAAACAATTAATTGGAATACAAAAGTTAAAGGGTGTTAATGTTGATGCTGATATAGTGATTGAGTGATGTCAAATTTTCAATTTTAGATCTAGTTTTTATTTTCATGAAAAGTGTAGAACAATTCGAAAGGAAGTTCAAAATTTTTATTCCATCCTTCTACTATTGACTTTTGGGGAGAAATACACTACAAGACAAGCTAGTGGAACATTTTTTCTCATGTTTCGAGAATGCTGTTCCCAACAAGTTTTTTCAAATATTGCCAATGTAGTAATTCTGTTAACTTTTTTGAATATAAGTATTTGTGATCAGGGAAGTTCACGGAATTATTTATTATGAAAATGGGCAATATGGTAAAGTTATATATTTTGTACTATAGGAGGTTTTATTGTGTTGAATTGTGATTTTAGCTATTTTCTAACTAAAATAACATGATTAATTTTATAAACAATCAGAACTCACTTTTAACAATCCTATCAAATAAACTTACTTTCTTGGTTATAATTTCAATTTTTACTTTAGTACGGTCTTGTATTATAATTCTCTTTCTTGAAACACTTTTAATATTTTTTGTTAATATTATTTCAAAGGAACTATATCCTCCCTTCATAGATATAGATAGGTTTTTATTTAGCTTTTGAACTTTTGATTCTATTTTTTCACCATAAAGATTCGGTATATTATCAAAACTTATAATAACTTGATTACCTACTTCAATTTTATTATATAGTGTGGCAGGTACTTTAACTTCAACCATTGTTGAATCATTTTTTTGTTCAATTGTACCTGTAGTTTTTATTATGTAATCATAAGTTATAAAATAAGCCATACAGAAAAGTCCTAATGAAATAAGAAGAATAATCGTTAGCCCAATTCTTATAGTAATTGGAGGAATTTGACCAATGATATTCCGAACTTTTTCACTTCTTAAGTTTACGTTATCTTCTTTTTCCACAGTAATTTTGTTAAATTGAAAGCTTACAATGCTATGTTCCAAGTTCTAATTGATTTCTGACTAATTGATAATATTTACCTTTTTTGCTAATCAAATTCTGGTGATTACCAAATTCTTCAATCTCACCATTATTTAATACAATTATCTGATCTGAGTTTTTAACAGTGCTTAATCTATGAGCTATAACTACAACTGTTTTACCTTTGTAAAATGATTGTAAATTTGAAACAATTGCCTTTTCATTGTTAGCATCCAGTGCGTTTGTTGCTTCATCAAAAATTAGAATTTTTGGGTTTTTATACACTGCTCTTGCTATCAAAATACGTTGTTTTTGACCTTGGCTTAAATTAATTCCTTCACTTCCTATTATTGTATTGTATTTTAGAGGTAGCTTCATGATAAAATCATGAATGTTTGCAATTTTACTGGCTTTGACAAGTGCTACCTTATCAATATTATAATCACTGCAAGCAATATTACGGGCTATGCTTTCTGAAAAAATAAAACCCTCTTGCATCACAGCACCACAATAATTTCTCCATTTTGTGGTATTAATATTTTTTAAACTTCCATTACCAATTTTTATTGTGCCGGAAGTTGGTTCATAATACTGAAGTAACAGTTTAATTAATGTTGTTTTTCCACTTCCGCTTGTACCAACAATTGCAGTTACCTTACCATATGGAATTGATAGGTTTAGATTGTTCAAAACTTTGTTTGAATAAGGACCTTCATATTGAAAGGTTAAATTGTTTATTTCTATGTCTTTATCAGTAAATTCGGTATTCTCTATCTTATCTTGCTCTTCATTCTCATTATTTTTTTTATGAATTTCATTAATTCTTTCCAGGCTTATTTTCGTATCCTGAAAGTCATGAATAAAATCTACTGATTGTTCGATAGGTAGTGTAAGTTGCCCGATTATGTATTGAGTTGCTAGCATCATTCCCAATGTCATTTCATTATTTATAACAGCTAATGCAGCAATAATAGTTATAATAATATTCTTTGTTTCATTTATAAAAATGTTGCCTGCTTCTTGAATTTGCTCTAGTTTTAATGACGATATATTTACTTTATACAAATCAGCCTGAATATCTTCCCATTCCCATCTTTTACGTTTTTCAGAATTTTGAAGTTTAATTTCTTGCATCCCTTGGATAAGTTGAAATATCTTACTTTGATTTTTTGACCTTACTTCAAAATATTTAAAATCCAAAGTTCTTCTCTTTTTTAGAAATAATAGAATCCAAGTGGCATAAAGAAAACTTCCTAAAATAAATACTAAGAAAATTTTAAAGCTATAGACCCATAAAATAACGCTAAAGATAATTAAAGAAAAAAATGAAAAAATTATTTCTAAAGACCTTACCGTGATAAACTCTTCAACCCTTTCATGATCGCCTATTCGTTGCATTATATCTCCAGTATGTTTCACGTCGAAGAAACTCATAGGCAATCTCATAAGCTTAAAAAAGAAATCTGAAATCAAAGAAATATTTATTCTAGTACTAATATGTAAGAGTATCCATCTTCTGATAAAGTTAACTGACATTCTACTAATTACTAAAATTAGTTGTGCTAATAATATGAGGTAGATAAAGCTGATGTTTTTGTTTGCAATCCCATTATCTACAATGGATTGAGTTAGAAATGGGAATATTAACTGAAACAAACTACCTAAGAGTAAACCAATAATTAATTGTCCGAAATATTTTTTAAATTTTAAAAAATAGGAAATTAAAACATTTAGACTATTACCAGACATATGATCGCTTTCACTTTCATAAAACCTTTTTGTTGGCTCAAGTAATAAAACGATACCTTCCGATTTTGTACTAATCCATTTGGATTTAAACTCTTTTTCAGTATAAGAGACCAAGCCTTTAGCTGGATCAGATACGTATATCTTGGATTCTTTTCTAAATGTGTTTTTATGGGTAATTTTATAGACAATGACAAAGTGATTTTGTTCCCAATGAATTATACAAGGTAAATTAGCTTCCTTTGAAAGCTGATCAAAATTTATGAAACCTCCTACTGTTTTGAATCCTAGTTTTTCTGCTGCATCACTGATTGAGAATAGAGAAACCCCATCTTTTGACATAAAAGTAAGCTCTCTTAACCTTTTCAATGAAAAATTTTTGCCGTAATACTTAGCTATTATTTTCAAAGAGACCGGACCACAATCCATAGTATCTAATTGCTTTTCAGAAGGGAATTTTCGCATATTACAATCTTTCTAATTCAGATCTATTACTTGATTCTTTATTGAATTTTTGGTAATATCTGTTAAAATTAAATCTAAGACTGAACTTAATCCATCTGAAATCTCTATCTGATCTCCCTACTGATTCTATATTGAGATATTGATCCTTCCAGGAGTAAGAAGTTGTTTTGAGAATGTCGTTTACAGTTATGGATAATAGTAATTTTTTTTGTAATAATTTAGCTTGAAGACCGGCTGATAAGTTGTAGCTTTTTTCCCAATGAGATATATCGTAATAACCACTACTTTCATATTCAAAATGAATAAACATGCTTATATATCTTGTAAAGATCAACTCATTATTAAATTGAAAGTACCAAGTCAGATTTTTAATGACTTTGTTTTTATTTAAAAATGGAATTTCTATATGTGGTTTATTAATGCTTAAATAAGAATAGTTAGAAAAAATTTTATTCGAATAATTATAACTCAGATTAAGTGACAAAGATTTTACGTTTTTTATGTTTAAATAAGTAAACTTTGTTATACGAGGATTATCATCATCATTTGTAGCAACTTGAACGATCTGATCATTTTTTATACTGTAATCACATGCAATTGAGAAGTTTTTTAATAACTCAACCCCCATTTCGAAATTATGACTTAAAGTAGGTTTTAGGTTTGGGTTCCCTTTGGAATAAGAAAGAGAGTCAATATATCGAATTTCAGGATTTATCATTTGAAAACCGGGTCGTTTTATTCTTTTGGAATAACTTAATGATAAATTATGTTTATCATTAAAACTATAGTTTAGTAGAATACTTGGAAATAAATTTGAGTATGTAAAGTTAGTTGAAATATTAGGAGATTTATCAAAATCTGTTTTTAATTCTGCATACTCATATCTAATACCTAAATGTAGATTTGCTTTCCGAAAATTTCGCTGAGCAGATAAATAGGCAGCTTTTGTAAGGTCTGAAATACTTGTTTTGGAAGATACTTTTGAATTTTGAACAAGTATATCATTATTACTATCTGTATTTATTGTCGTATATTTTAATCCTGTTTTAGTATTCCAGTGTTTGAATAACTTTCTTTCGTAATCAATTTTTCCTGTAAAAACATCATATGTGACTTTATTAAGAAGTTCCCAGCTTGTAAAATTTGGAGCATTTATATCCTTTTCATTAACATATGAATTTGATAATATTACTTTTCTAACATAATCAGCTGTGAAAAATAATCTAGAGATTGAATCAAGTTCTGAAGAGTAATTTAAATTAATATCGTAAAACTTATCGTTTGTATGATCTGTTTTAATGTTTTGCCTTTTATTAATTAAATTGTTGTATTTTATCTCTTCATTAATAAAGCTAGAATCCTTTCCATTAGAAAAAGCACTTAATAATTGAAGACCGATTATGTTTTTAGGATTAATACTATACTTTGCACCATAAAAAAGATTATGCGAATGTACATTAATATCCTTAATACCATTATTTTCATTTAGTATAGATTCCAAACCAATTACTTTCTTTTCATATCCAGAATTTATTCGATTGCTATTTTTCAAATTATATGAATAGCTAAAAAAGTTTTTTAATCTGTTTAATTTGCTATTAAGCTGAAAACCTACAGTATTACTGGTTCTTCTGTTTAGAACCATAGTATTGAAAAGGAGTAGGTTTAATTTATCTTGTGTTATCTTTTTGGTTGTTATTTTTATCAATGCATGGCCTGAAGCACTGATCTCTGCTGAAGGATTTCTGTTAATTTCTATATTTTCTATATCATAGGATTGTAAGATGTTGAGTTCTTTTTTGGAGTTAACCTCTTTGTTATTAATTAAAATAACAGGTGTGCCTTTCCCTAGTACTATAATATCATTATCTTTATCAATCATCACACCCGGACTTTTTCTTAATACATCAATAGAACTACCTGCATCACTTAGAGAAGAATTCCTAACATTTACTAATAGGTTTCCATTTTTCCTTGAAATAACTGGTCTTTTTCCAATAATTTGAACCTCTTCTAAAACTTTTGTATTCAAATTTACTGTACCGAAGTTGATGCTGTCATGTTTATTTGTGTTGATATTTATATATTTTGAAATATAACCCAAGCTTGATATTTGCAATATATATTCATTTCTTTTTATCTGGCCGATCTTAAATTCCCCATCAATAAAAGAACCACCTTTAACCAAACTACTATCTTGTGTACTAAGTAATAGAATGTCAAAGTATTCTAATGGGGATTTTTTTTCATTTAATACGTTCCCACGTATTGTAGTTTGAGAATAAAGAATACTTGTAAGAAAAATCAATAAAATAGATAAGGTGTATTTCATATAATAAACTTTAGTATGCAAAAAATATAAGACTAAGTTGTTTAATAAATTTAAAACTTTAGAAAGATAAATTGTTGTGCATTTCTGGAGCAAAAGCACATCTAGGATCCGGATAGTCCCAATTTTCTACCCCATATGCTTTTATAATATCAGCCCAACATTTGTTTACGTTTTTGTGACAATCATCAAAAATGTCACAAGACTTACACGCACTATTTTCAGAAAAATCATCTAAAGATAATTTTTGAAAATAAAGAGATTCAGGTGAATTCCATATTTCAGAGATACTGTTTTTAGTAATATCACCTACAATAAATTTTTTGTTCCAATATAATTGTTCACAAATAGTTACTTTCCCATCAGGTAGAATGAACATATGGCTTTGGTTAGCTGAGCATTTTGCTCCCGGGAAATGTTTACTGCCTTCTGTACATGAATAAAAGCCCCTTTCAGTATAAGAGTCATCCAAATTGATGGTAAAAGGATAATAATCTTTTTGCTTTAAACAAAAATCAGATATTTCCTGAAATTTCTTTTTTGATATTCCCCAAGATGAAAAGTTTATATCTTTATATAGAGAATAGAATGCAGGCCCAATATCAACAGATTCTATAGAATTATAGTTTTTAAGAAAATCCAATAAATTAATCAGATCTTTTATATCCGAATTGTATTTTGTGAGTGTAATTGCTATCTGTATATCAAAATCGTGCTTGTGAAATAATTCAAGTGATTCTATAATTTTGTTTTTATAGGATATATTAGTAGATAGTAGCCCGGCGAGTATGTTTTCATTAAAGCTATCTAATGATAATTGTATTCTTTGAATTCCAATATCTAGAAGAAATTTTATATCCTGTTCTTTTAAAGGTTTTTTTGTAGAAATAATATCAGGTTGAAAATTATATTTTCTCATTTCTTTAAGAATTTCCTTCCAGTTTGGATGATTGAACACTTCTCCTCCGATTAATCCAATATCATCAATGTCATTATCATATGCATCTTTAATTATTTCTGCGATAATAACGAAGTCTAAGGTTGACTGAGGTTGGTGTTTAGTATCTGCGTAACAATAAATGCAATCAGTAACACATTTATTGGAAATCATTAAAGTAATCATTCTAGGACTAGTGTACATTCGTTCAGTATAAAAATCCAATATCTCATATTCAAAATTACCTACATCGAGTTTTTTGTATGTAGTAGGATCCTGAATTATTAAATTGCGAGGGATGTTGAATTTATTATCATCAAAAGAGGTGTGAAATTCTTCCTGATTATAGATATATGGTTTAATTATATCTAAAGTTTCATCGAAACTAGCCTCAATATATTTTGATAAATTTTCAATGGATTCCCTTAAAGATAAACCATGAGTGAAGAATGAGAATATCTTAGCTTGTTCAGGATGTATAATGGAATTCCATTCTTCAGATCCTTCATTTTTATTATTCCCTCCTGATGATATAAAACATCTATGTTTATCATGCTTCAGTTTATAGTCACTATTTAGGGAATATATTTTGTTTAAGTTCATATGTTAATATGTTAAAATAGGCTGTGTATAATATACAGCCTTTATTTTTTATGTGCTTGATGAGATTTATCCAATTTCACTGGACTTAGTAGCTTTTCTTTTGCAGGCCTTTCTTTCACACTTTACTGCCCCTGTTACACACTGTGCAGTTTCACAACTTGGAGTTTCTAGTTCGGTTATTCCACCTTTAACGGCCATTAATTCTGCAATATTTATTTTTTTTATTGATTTCATGTTTGTAAATTTTTAAGATTCTTATTTAATTAATTTTTAAATCGTAATTATAAAATATAATCACTTATTTCAGGGTGTTGCTGATTTTCTTACATTTGTTTACCTCCTTTCTTGTTTTAAGTTTGATATAGGTCATTTATATATTAGATTTTTTTCAATTAAGGAGGTTTTTTATTCCTCCCGAATGGGTTTCTCCTTTAGCTTAAATTATAATATCTATCCTATCGTTGTAAATTGAATGCTAACTATCTCAATATAATTCTTCTTAACTTAAATCTAGATATTAACATTTACTTTTGGCACATTGAAGATTGTAAATAATTTCTTGGGGTTTATGTAAACTCAATTTCATAATATTATTAAATAATTGTAGCCTTAGGGGAGTAAATTATAGCTACACATAATCTGTTATGTATATTAATACTATTTATAGAGGAATGGTTACCTATTAAAAATAATTTAGAAAAATTCTATATAAATGTTCAATGTTGATTGAATATTATGTATAATATTAAAAGAGACTTGTTTTTCAACATAAAAGATAGCCTCTTTTATATTTTATTCCTTTCAATCGAATATTTAAGATCATCAAGTGTTATATAGTCATCTGGATTTTTATCAGCCTCTTCCAAACGTTTATCAATTATAATCTCATGTTCTGAGTATAATCCAGTATTCTGAAAAATTATCCATATTACAATTCGGGTTATTAGAAGACATTATTGTCATTCAAATTTTATTTGTTTTGGGCTATAAAAATTTTTTTTTGGCTCAATTGTACTAACCATAAATTATTATTTCTTACCCCTAAGTTTCTTCTTTTCTTTTTGTTCCAGGAAATTTTTTGATGTAATAACCTTCTTTCCTGTCTTTGCTTCAATTTCTTTTCGGGCTACCCCTGCGACTTGTCCGCCTTCATGAGCCACTTTTTTATTATCCAAAAAAGTTTCGGGTTTCTTTTGTCATGATTGAATAAGGTTTTGGAACAGGAGGATAATAGCAGAATAAAAATACAAAGAAATAACCATCACTTGCATTATAAATATTTGTAATTTTTTAAGATCACTATAACTGGAGAGTCAATAAAAATCCTAACTCGTAAAATAAGATCAGGCTAAAAATAAGTAATATTTAATTAAAAAAACACTCCAAACCAATATCTTAAACAAGGAAAGCTCTTAAAAATTTCTAAGCATCTTAGAATTTTTATATTCTAATTCAGGCTTAACATTACGCTTATAAATTTCATATTACATATCCATTTCCAATATATGATTAACCAGCCACTGATCTATAAATCTAATGATTTCCTTTGGATCCGGGGGATTACCGGCTGTAAATTTCGCATTATACATAGCCATTTTATAAGTAAACTGCTTATGACATTCTTTGTGTTCTTTCAAATTTGGGTACGATAGTTCTTCCATATATTTTTCCTCTCCGCTAAAATGTACCAAAGAATAATCGGTCAGTTTAGAAAGAATATCCGAAAACATTTCATGGTCATCATTATGTCCGGAGAGGTCAACTAATTCGTTATAGATGTTTATTAAGCTTTTATGTTCACTGTCTATTTCATTATTTCCCAGTGAAAATTTATTAGACCAAATTAGTTTTTGCATACAAATAATTCATTAAGCGACACACAAAGAAACAAACACATAGACATATATAGAGCTGTCTTGTGTAAATATACAAAAATATTTAAATAGAGGCTTATCACTATTCAGAATAATTGAAGAAAAAGTAAAAATGTTTTTACCCAAATAAAAAAGCCGACTTATAAAAATCGGCTTTTGTTGTTTATCTAAGTAGCGGGGGCCGGATTCGAACCAACGACCTTTGGGTTATGAGATTTGGCATTACCGGCACGCTAAATATTTATACATTTCATTATCAACCACTTATCAACTTTGACTATTCATAAAAACCTATAAAAAACCTCAAAAAATAGCCAAATGTTTTACCTATGTTTTACCCGTTTTTTAGTATCTTTATCTCAAAAAACCTTGTATGGCTTCGATTTCCGCATTTTTAATGAACAAGAAAAATAGCAAAAATATGCGTGCTATTGCAATCCGTATTACTAAAAACCGCAGATCATCGTACATTTCGACGGGTCAGTATATTTTGGAGACCCAATGGGATGCAAAAAGTAAGACTGTAAAGAAGTCACATCCTAATTCCAAAAGGCTAAATAATATCATCCAAAAGAAACTCTATGAAGCCAGTAATAAATACCTCGAATTGGAAGCCGATGAGAATGCCATTACAGCCAAAGTGATCCAAAAGCAGATCAAGAAAAAAGACAGTGTAATGACCTTCGCACAGCTTGCAGATATCTTTTTGGAGAACAAAGCTAAATCCGGGAAAATAAAATCCTATCAGGCAGATAAATCAAGGGTGAATCATTTTAAGAACTTTCTTCCAAATGGGGATATTTCTTTTCCTGAAATCACAGAGCTACTTTTAAAGAAATATACGACCTACCTGAAAACAGAAAAGAAGAACAAGGAACGAAGCGTTATCAATAATCTGATCATGATTCGTACACTTTTTAATCTGGCAATCAGAGAAGGAATCGTAGACCGGAAGTATTATCCATTTGGTCATGGGAAGATTATTATTAAACATCCACAAAGCATTAAAATTGGTCTTACAAAAGAGGAAGTAAAAATACTTGAAGATATTGATCTGGGCAAAAGCGGTTGGTTATGGCACGCAAGAAATGTTTGGCTAATTTCATTCTATTTTGCCGGTATGCGAGTTTCAGATGTATTGCAATTGAAATGGTCAGATTTTAAGAATGACCGTTTGTATTACACTATGGATAAAAACCAGAAGACAGGTTCATTGAAAATCCCTGAGAAAGCTTACAATATCATCAAACAATACAAACACGATAAGCGATCTAAAACCGATTACATTTTCCCTGATCTAAAAACTGCTGATAAATTATCCATCGAAGACCTTACAAGGAAAATGAATACTGCTACTAAACAATTGAATAAGTATTTAAAACGTGTTGGCGAGCAAGCAGAAATCGACAAGAAATTAACAATGCATATCGCACGACATACTTTCGGAAATATTTCCGGCGATCTTATTCCTATTCAAATGCTCCAAAAGCTATATAGGCATAGTTCTATTACTACTACTATTAACTATCAGTCAAATTTTATTTTTAAGGATGCAGATGATGCGTTGGACTCTGTGATTAAGACATAAATACAATGAATTTTAAACAAATTATTTCGTATATATTTATCAATTTTGTAGTTTTACTATGCGAGAGGAATTTTCACACGAAAATACATTGCAAAACGTTCAGCATATACTGTTGCCTAATCATTACTCAAACTAAATCCTTTCACTAAAACTATTGCTTTTTATTGAACAAATAAATTATTAGTCAGCTCAAATCATTATAGTTATGTCGAAAAAAAATTTTTTAGTACTAAGTCAACATAGAGAAAAAAGTACTTATAATGATTTTATTGGGAAGTACTATCATTTCCCTGGAACAAAAGAAAAGAACTATTTGAATCAATTCGATAACTTACCTATTGAATTCATTTATTATGAGCCTACAAAGATGAATGGTAAGGGTGAGTACTTTGGGTATGGACGAATTACAAAAAAGCCATTTCAAGATAAAAGGGAAACAGGATTTTATTTCGCAGAAGTTGAAGAATATAGAGAATTTTCAAAACCTATTTCATACAAAGATTCAAATGGAGATATTATAGAAGAAAGACGAAACCCCCATTATAATGCACAAAATGCCGTAAGAAAGATACCTGAAAATTTGTTGGAAGAAATTTGTTTAGATGCTGGAATAATTTTAAACATAGAATCGGATGCACACTTAATAAAAGTGCTGGGAGAGCAATTAATTGCTTCTGAGAAAGTTGGAGTTTTGGAGCTTATTAAAAATTCAATCGATGCTCAAGCAACATATTGTAAGGTTCGGTTGGAAAAAATTCCCAAATTAGCAGAAACTGAAGATTCAAATTATCAATTTAACAAATATGATGGCCCTGTAATAATTATTGAAGATGATGGAATTGGGATGACAAAAGAAGTGATTCAATACGGCTGGTTACGTCCTGCTTCAACAATTAAGACAAATATCAAGGAAAAACTTAAAAAAGAAAGAAAAAAAGCAATTGAGAGTGGTAAAGTCGGAAGTTACGATGCACTATATAAAAAACTCAAAAAAGAGCATGGAAGAATTCCTCTAGGAGAAAAAGGAGTTGGTAGATTTGCGACACATCGCCTTGGTCGGTTTTTAGAATTAAAAACAAAAACAAAAGACAAGCCTTATGAATTAGTTTTAAAAATCGATTGGAATAAATTTGATAGTATATCGGATGATTTTATTGATCTTAATTCAATTGGTGTAAGCTTGTCTCGTCAGAAACCAAGTCGTGATTATGGAGAAAAACAGTCAGGGACACAACTTATCATTTATGGTGGGAGAGATGGTTTTCATTGGGAAGAAGATAAAATCTTAGAATTGAATAAATCAATTCTTAGTATTAATTCACCTTACCCAAAATCCTTGTTTAAGGATAAAAAAAACATCAATATTTTTAATGCATTTTTGGAATGCCCACAATTAGATAAAGTTCCTAACACACAACCCCATGAAGATGCAACTTCCAATTTTATATTTGATGCTTTAATAAATGAAGAAGGGATAGTTGATACTTACGAGATTAAGTTCAAACATCCTACGAATAAAATTCCTGAAAAGGAGTGGTCAGGAGAGAATGAAGATTTGAGGATTAATCCTAAAAAAGATCAATCTTATTGGGATGAGGATGGAGATTTACGAAAGCCCCAGTGCGGTTCTTTCTATATACATATGGATGTGTGGTATAGAACAAAAGAATGGATAGACTTGCCGGATTATAAAACATTAACAGATTATCTGGATGAATTTGGAGGAATGTCAATCTATAGAGATAACATCATGGTTTTTGAATCCAAACTAAGTTCCGAAAATGATTGGTTAGAATTAAAAAAAGCGCATATAAAACAAGGTTATAGAATATCCTACTACAATTTTATTGGGAATATTGAGCTTAATCAGTTTGAAAATTTTGAATTAATAGATAAGACAAATAGAGAAGGCCTAATCGAAAACCAGGCTTACAAAGATTTATCTATCCTAACTCGTAATGCAATTGAACAATTATTGCTTATACCATTTATGGGTAAAAGAGATGAATTAGCTAAACTAACAAAAGGGCTAATTTCTGATACCAAAACATTGAATAATTTAGCTAAGACATCCTCTACATTTATCTCAAACATTACTGAAAGTGATTATCCTTTAGAAAATGATCCTTACAAATTTTTTTCAAAGCTTTGGGAAAAGGCCGAAGAAAGAAAAGCAGGGCTTGTTAATTTAGGAGAATCCATGAAAGAACTTCAGAAAAGTGTCAAATTGATAGAAGAAGTTCAGGATATGTTTGTAGAACAAGCTGGATTCGGAATAGCTGTCGCTGTTTCATTACATGAAATAAATAAAATCACATCAAATTTTTACAATGGAGTATCCCATTTAATTAAAAGTGGTGATTTTAACAAAATAAAGCTTGAGGACTTAAAGGCTACATCTGATTCATTGCGTTCCGAAATTAAGCGAATGAGCCCATTAAGAGCTATACGAAATGAGCAGCCTATACAATTTAATATTGTGAGATCAATCAATTATGTCTATGAAGTTTTTAAAAGGAAATTTAAAAAGGAAAATATAGATTTTAAAGTTTTAAATCCCGAAGAAGATTTTAACCTTTATGGGAGATACGCTACCATTAATCAAGTTTTAGGAAATTTATTTGACAATAGTATTTACTGGATAAATCGAGCAAATGGAAGTGAAAAATTTATTCATTTGTTATTAGATAAAAAATATAGGACATTAATCGTTGCTGACTCTGGAACAGATATTAGCGAGATTATAAGACCCTATTTATTTCAGCCCGGTTATAGCCTTAAAGACCCTCCAAGTGGACTTGGACTTTACATTTGTAAAACCTATTTAAATTCAATGAAGGGGCGTATTTATGAAACTGCTCCAAAAGATAGAATACCTAATCTTTCAGGAGCACATTTTACTATCGATTTTAATAAAACTCCAGAGAAAAAATAAATTCAGATGGGAAAATATTGTGTTTGTATATTAGATGATAAACTACCTGCTCATCATTTTCAGAATGAGATGGATGAGACCAAACTACTAAATGAAAACAACATTCGATTTCTATTGAATGACGAAAGTAAATGGGAAGATACTAATTTACTTGAATTGACAAAGAAAATTATAAGTGAAAATACATATTCTGTATTTGGTTTTAAAACCCCTTCATTTTATTTGAATTACTTAGCAGAAAATATCTTTACTCCTGATATAATTATTTTTGATTGGGATGTTGGGACAACTGATGATGATCAAGAGAATAATTTACTGGAGATTCTTCAAAATACATACTGCCTTGTCGCAGTTTATACAGACAATATAAAAGAAAATATTGATACTATTTTAAAAACTAAGAAATTTGAAGATTACTATAACAGTCGTTTGTTTTCATTAGTTAAAAGTGATAATGATTCATATGAATTACTCCAAAAAGAAATAAATGACCGGCTAGAAAGAAACTTTTCCTTTAAGTACTGCAATGAGTTGAAACAAAAAACTTTAGACTCTCTAAACAATGTTTTAAGTAATCTGGGAAGACTTTCATTTGAACAGTTTATAAGTCAATTTGGAGAGAAAGTGGGTAATAATAAGAGAGAAATTTCTTCGCTTGATTTAGCTGAAATTATATCTGAAAAAGCAAGATCAAAATTAATTTCAATAGGCTTTAGTGATCTTCCCTCAGTTAATTGGGATGACAAAATTGATAATGAATTATTAAAGAAGATTTGGGCATTTAGATTATATCATCAACCTGAAGATGACATTGTGAGGAAAGGAGATATTATTTCCTTTAAAGGTAATGGGCAATTATTCTTAGTTATTTCTTCTGATTGCCATCTAAATAAATTTTGGCAAAAAAATTTAGGATTTTTATCTGTGATACCTCTCTATAAATCAAGTGATGATAAGATAATAAACAGGTTGAAAAATTATACTAAATCTGGAACACGCAACAATTTCTCAATTTCATCAATAATAAATCCAAAACAGATTGAAAACATAACCTTTTTACCAGGATTATTCCAAAATAATGGTGAAATGGAAGATTATATACTTTCACCAAAAGAAGTAACTTCATTTGAAGTTAAAAAACCACAAAAAGTAGATACAAAATCTCCACTAAAATATTCTCAATTGGAACAATTTGATGGAGTAGGACGTAAAAGGATTTCGGAACCGTTCTTAACACCCTTAATACAATTCTCTTTAAAAAATATAACTGATTTGGGTGTTGCTGATTTTTCACCTTCTTTACAGAGACATTTAGCTGGTCTGATAAAAGGTATTAATAATGAATAAAAGACGAAATACATACAATGCAATTGATTTGTTCTCTGGGATGGGTGGGCTAACCCAAGGGATGCATCAAGCTGGTTTTTCAACAAAAGTTGCTATTGAAATTGAACCAATTGCAATTAAAGCTTATAAACTAAACCATCCCAATACCAACATTATAGATAAGAATATTAGAGAGATAAATACTAGTCAAATAAAAAAAATATTAAATGGAGAACCTTTACACTTGCTCGCAGGTTGCCCGCCATGTCAAGGATTTTCGTCTATTAGACGTTTAAATAGGCAATCTTGTGTAAGTGATAAAAGAAATGATTTGGTTCTAGAATACTTTAGGTTCGTTAAAGAATTAAAACCTTTCGCCATCATGATGGAAAATGTTCCGGCTCTTAAAGACTATGCTCTATTTAAGGAAGTTGTAAGAGAGTTACGCATACTAGGATACAATCCTGATGTTCAAGTAGTCAATGTTAAAGATTATGGAGTTCCTCAAAGTCGAAAACGTTTGGTAATGGTAGGTATATTGAACAGTAATATTAAAGTAGCAAAAGGTGATAATCTGATGAAAACTGTTAGAGATGTAATTGGCCATTTAGAGCACCCGGAGAAATCTTCTGACCCATTGCACAAAAGCAAAACCAAACACACTCCAAAAGTTATGGAAAGAATAAGGATTACGCCTCATAATGGTGGAAGTTGGAAAGATCTACCCCAAAAGTATTGGTTGAAATGTCACCAAAAAGATGGTGTTGGCTTTAATGATGTTTATGGAAGATTAAGATGGGATGATTATTCAACTACTATTACCGGAGGGTGTTTAAATCCATCAAAAGGAAGATTTCTGCACCCGGAACAGGATAGGGTGTTAACACCAAGAGAAGCATCTTTATTACAATCATTTCCTGAGCATTACCAAATACCAATAGATATACCCATATCAGCTTTAGCATTGCTTATCGGGAATGCATTACCTCCTCAATTTAGTTATGTACAATCCTTAAATATTAAAAATCACCTAGATTTATCACTAAATAATTGAAATGGCAACTCATATTAATTTAAATGATGAAATTACTCATCAAAATATCGACTCGCTGAGATTAAAAATACTTAATCTTGAAAATAGTTCAAGTTTAAAACTTCATCTTAGAAAAAGAACCATAATGTTTTTTTCCTCAACGGAAAATATAATCAATGAATATTTACATGCATTATTCATTGGAGAAAGGCTTAGTAGGCTAGCTAAACATTTCAAATCAACAAGTGTAGATTTCGATACTCAAGGTGAATTTATTTATGAACTTAAAAAAATTGATAAAATCGGATTGATGAATTTTTTTGAGTTATTACTAGGATTATTTGATGAAAAAACTGATGACGAAATTGAAGAGGTCTTGGAAGAAATAGATGCGTTCATATTTCACATATTACCAAAAAATATTATGTGTAAAGACATTTATTTCATGTATCAACAAGCAATAAATATGAGAGAAGAAAGTGATGAGTGATATTTTTTCTACTAAAAAAAGATCGGATATCATGTCCAAAATCTCTGGTAAAGAAACTAAACCGGAAATTTTGGTTAGAAAATATTTATTTGCAAATGGTTTGAGGTATCGAAAAAATGTCAAATCCTTACCTGGCTCTCCTGATATTGTTCTTCCTAAATATAAAACTGTAATATTTGTCAATGGCTGCTTTTGGCATGGGCATAAAGGATGTAAAAGATCAAAACTACCCGAAACAAATAAAGCTTTTTGGGAAAACAAAATAAAAGCCACGCAAGAAAGGGATAAACTTAAAATTTCTCAACTCAGAGAACTAAATTGGAAAGTAATAGAAATTTGGCAATGTGAAATAAATTCTAAAAAATTAAGGGACAAAAAACTGGGTAATATTCTATTTGAAATTAAAAACAATATTCTCACTTAATAGCTAAGCTAAAATAAAACAAATTATATTTCAAGATCAAATGATTTTTTCACCAGTAATAGTAACGATCATCTTCTGAAATTCCGGTTCCTTCAAATTCAAATAAAAAATCTATATCACCGCTAACACAAGTCGGATCTTTTTTGTAATTTCTTCGTATAAGTTGAATAATTGGAGGTGTTGCTTTTTCAAGTAGAAGAATTGCTCCTTCTCCTAATTGGGTTTTTTCGGCAGTGATGGTTTTGTTTATTTTTATTTGTTTTTTCATGGGAAAAATAAATATTAAAAAAACGGATGCGCAATGCGTATCCGGGCAGATTTTTGCCGATGGCTTTTTTACACTAAAAAGTCAATAGTCTGAAATATTTTGTAGCGAAATCAATTCTTCATTAAGAATTGTTCTATAGATTACTTTTTCTTTGCTTATTTTCAGCTTATTGCCAATGTGATATTTGCATCGGAAAAAAGTACACGAACCACCACCTTCTTCACCACAGAAGTATCATTCAGATACAATACACCCCAGTCTGAAAACGGGGTGTGTTTTTATAGCAGAAAGAGGTGATCTCAAGAAATGTTTTTAATAAATTCTTATAGGTTTTCAGGAACAGATAATTGAATTCGATTTGTCTCTCCTAGTATTGTAATACCAGACTTTGCTCGACTCAAAGCTACATACAGATGTTTAGCCTCAAATTCTTCAGGTTTATTTATAATCACCTGATCAAATTCTAATCCTTTGGTTAAAAGCGTTGTCCCTACAACTATCTTAAACCCCCTTCCCATAAAAGAAATTCTTTGTCTTATTTTTCTTCCAAAATCTTCCAACGATTCAGTTTCTTCATAATTCCTGATGTATAGAGTTAGAGCATTTTTAGCTGAATCCCAAATATCTCTTCGATATATAAATCCTTTTGAATTGCTATCATATATTTTAATAAATTTCTCTAGGGCTTGCATTAATTGAAGTAAAGCAATTGCTCTTTCTCGTCCCTTAAACTCAAGTACGTTTAGAAAATACCAATATAATCTCGTCATTTTTTTCTTCCTAGGGATATCTCTAATTGTAAATGTCTTATTTCGAATATCAGGAATTGACTTAGGAGAAGGTTCGTCCCACAACTTTTTTATCTTAGTCTCAATTGGGTTTTTAAAATGACTCGTTTTTGTCATGCAGTTTTCTAAAAAAAGCATTAGTGCATCAAAAACTGTTTTGTGTTGATCAGATTCCACCTTATTTAGAAATTTATAAAACAAGGAAAAATCTAAAGCATCCACTACCTGAAGTAATCCATTAAAATATTGAGCAAATTTCTTTTTCATTGCTCCAGTAGCACTATCGTCCTTCACAACAAACAGAAGTTCTTCAGTATCATTGATACATCTAAATATAGGGGAAATTTTCTCTTGAAATAGGGAGGTTTCAGAAAACTGAATATTCCCACCTTCAAATATCAACTCATCCCCATTCTGAAGTTTATTTCGAGCATCACTTAACCATCTACCTAATGCCTCATTTCCATTGTGCCATCTATAGGGAATTTCTAAACTTATTTCGTGCTGATCATAGTTTGATCGTATATCTTGCCAACCAACTAAATTATTCCCCCCAAAATTGAAAATTCCTTGCATCGGATCACCAAGAGCTATGCAATCCACATTTTCTGATAATTTTAAAATAAATTCGTGTTGAATATCAGTACAGTCTTGATATTCATCAATAACAATGAGTGAATATCTTGCTTGTAAAAAGCCCTGAAGAAAAGCAAGGTCGAAAACACTAATAACTCCTCGTCTACATAAATCATATTCAGAATTTGTTGTTGGATTCTTGTTTATGCCTGATCGCGAAGAGTATGCCATTGCATACTTAATAGAAAACGAATCAATTGTTGAAATATCATATTTATTTGAAGGTATTTCATATTTTCTAAACCTTTTCATCAATGTACTAACACCAGCGTTTGTATGAGTGAGAACAAGTACTTTTTTAGCTGGATTGTTTAAAACAAAATTTGTTATTTGTTCAGTTTTTCCATGTCCAGCAGGTGCAATTATGTATTCACGCTTTGCCATAATATTTTTAGCTATAAATCCATTGTTCAATGTCACCTATGGTACTTAAAAAATCAGAGTCTCTCATCTGCTCTAGATAGGGGAATACCATATCTCCTAAGATTTCTCCTCGGTCAATTCTTCTAAAAACATCTTCTCTGTGTAAGAAATCTGCCAGTGCTTCTCTGTAATTGCTATCAAACGTATCCTGTTTTGGAACATTTGTTTTTCCATTTTCTTCACAAAATGAAATGATATTAGATATTAAATCATTTGGAGCGTCCTTACATATGGCTTGCTCTGTATTTATGGTTCCTTGGTACTTAAAATCAGCTGTTCCAGAAGGTAAGGACTGTTGAACATCACTATCCCGATAAACACATATTTCATAGTTAAATCGAGTAAAAATTTCAATATATTGAGGTGCTTTGCTTCCTTCTCCTAAAATAAAATAAGCCCCAAGATGTTCAGGAGCCATTGCATGGTTCTGTACCCACTTCTTTTTCAAAGCTCTTAATAAACCTATCTCTGTTTTTCCTTCACAAATAACTATTTTTTTCAGGAAAAATCCTTCGGGATTGGTTCTGATTGCACCATTGCTTTCTGGATCTAGTTTAACTATTCGAATTTCATTATTTATATTTATTACTCTATATGTACCATCTCCTGCAATTTCCTTTAAAACAATTGGAGAATGTGAAGAAATAATAATTTGAGACCCGAATTGTTTAGAAATCTCATTTAACGAAAAAATTACATGTATTAGCCTATGAGGTTCTAATCCATTCTCCAATTCATCCATTAACAATATGTGTCCTTCAGGGATTTCATCATTAGAAAAAAGATATTTTGCCATTGCTATTAAAATCAGCTTTTTACTCCCAGCCCCCATCATATGGATCGGAATATTATTCTCATCATTCAAGCATAAAGCTTCAGCTGAAAAAACATCTAAAAATGGTTTTATTGATTTATGTCCTGCGCCCCAAATTTTAGCTTCTTCTGAAACAATCCTAGAACTATCATGAAAATCTGAATCAAGTTTATTTTCATCAAAATTTTCTCTAGCACTTCTTCCTGCTTCAGCTAAAACACTTTTTATTTCTTTTTGTCCGTTTTTCTCAGTTATTTTAGACAACATTGTGTTATAGCCCCATTTAAAATTTCGTTCGGACTTATCATCAAATCTTGTCATATTAAACAAAGCTCTTTTTCCTTGTTTCATTACTTCCTCTACTCCTGATTCATTTGATATAAACCAGGTTGGTTCAAGTGTTTCATCTGCCCTAAAGATAATTTGTAGAACCAGTTCTTTCCCTTCAGCTTCACTTGAATTCACCAAACATTTATTTTCAGAATCCCAATATCTTCCTGCAGTACTAAAAAGAGGATCATGTAGAATTTCAGAATTTGTTACATCTCCGATGATTAATTCTATGTATATCGGGTTTTGTACGGGCTTACATTCGTAAAAATCAGCATCTGTTAATTTAAGGTTCCAATGAGGAAACAATGCAAACTCTATTGAGGCAAGTATTGAGGATTTTGTTGAATCTCCATGACCAATAAGGCAGATGAGATTATCGTCTTCAGGAGTCCATTCCAATTTTTTTATTCCTCTGAAATTATTAACTACTAGTCTTCTTATTTTCATGCTAAAGAATTTATAATTAACATCTTAATTAAGTTACGATGAAATTAAAGAAGATTTGCGATATGTACAAAAAATTAAGGATTTAAATTCATCGTAAAAAAGAAGAAGGTGGGAACATTTTTACCCCATCTCTTATGAAAAAGCCCATTCGAAAATTAACAAGTAATCGTGGAAACACACTCACTTTTAAATGTGTATATCCAGACAAAAACAATCCCAAAGTTATGGCTCAATTAGCATTACTTCAAAAGGATTTAAATATAATCTCTAAAAAAGAAGCTGAAATCTATATAGAAACTTGGGGAAAAATAAATCTAGTAGAAAAAAAGATTCATAACGAACTCAAATCATTACTTACTTCTTCCAGTGAAGTTTTATAAATTACTTTGTTCAAATTCATCTCTAGAACATTTTTCACTTGATATTCACAAGTGAAGAAAGTACACGAACGACCACCTTGTACACCAGATGAACCATTTTTCGGTTTTGAGTCTCTTTTTTCGGCTTTATTGAGATGTTTTCGGGTTCTACCATCTCCCAAGTCCGAAGAAATCCGTTCGGGGTCGAACCGGAAATAAACCGTTACAGTACGATGCCACTTTTTTTGTACTCCATTGGATGGGATTTCCTTTCGGTCAACTTCAATGCGGTCGATACAAATATCAATCATCATTTTTTTCTGCTTTCTTGAAAAATTATCGATATTGTATTTTACCTGTTCAGCAGTTTTGTGAAGATTAGTAATTTCCCTATCCTTAAAACTTATCATTTTGAGTTCATCTTCAATCTCTAAGATTTGCTGTTCAATTTGAGAAGTCTTCTTTGAAACTTCCGTCATTTTTGCATTCATTTTTTCAATACTGTAAACACCTTGTTCATAAGCTTTTTCTATTCGAGCTGTTTCCAGTTCCGTATTCATTAACCGTTCCCTTAAAGAGGTCAATTCTTCCTGCCTGCTATCAAGATAGGTTTTATTTAACTTCTCCATTGCCAAATACCTTTTGATGAACTCTTTAGTATTGGTCATGGCAAATTTCAGCTTTGCCCAGATTTCCTCTTCAAGCATAGAAGCTGAAATCTCAAAAACCGGATAATGGCTCTTATCCTTTGAAGTGTACTGCAACCTTCTATAGCTATATCCGCCTTTGGAACGTGGAATCCCATAAAGCTTCTTGCGTTCCGGTACAGAAACATCAATTAATTTATTTGACAGTAAATAAATATGATCTTTCGCTGAAGTCTTACCCACACGTTCCTTTCGCTTTTGTTGAGCCATAGAAAATAAAAACTCACCTACACAGGCAGGAACGGCAACAACCGTCCATTGATCCTCCGGTAACTGATTGCCGTATTCATCTTTTGTATTCGCTAGAAACTCTCCTCTATATAATGGGTTGGGGATAATTTTTTCAATATGCCTTGCACTCCAGGGCAGGTATTTATTTTTTCCACTTGAACACTTTCCTTTGGGGATTTTAAAGTCATTCAATCTGTCTGCAATTTGCTTGTAGCCTAAATCTTCATACACATACCAATGAAAGATATCTTCAACAACTTTTTTCTCTTCATTGATTAATTCAAGCCTCCTACCCTTTCCGGATTTGTTTGGCACAGGTTCATACCCATAAGGAATCTTTGAGCCTGTATAATTACCCATCTCGGCAGAAGTGATTTTCCCAGCCAAAGTCCGTGTTTTAATTAACTCCCTTTCAAACTGAGCTATGGAACCAAAAATCTGAAAGATCAGATTTCCAATTGGTCCGTTGAAATCAATATTCTCCTGTATGGAAATAAAACTTACCTGATATTTTTGAAACTTCTCAAAAATCTCAAGCAAATGTTTAAGACTTCTGGAAAGTCGGTCAATTTTCCAGACAATAACCGCATCAAACTTTTTTAATTCAACAGCTCGTAAAAGCTTTTGCAAGCCTTGCCTTTGCAATTCCGAACCCGTATGAACATCTTTAAAAATCCATTCGGGCTTTGTAATCAAGTTTAAAGCTTTATTATCGTTGATATAAGAAAGAAGTTTTCGTTCTTGTGACTCTAATCCGTATCCATCAATTTTTTGTTCCTGAGTTGAAACACGGATATAGACAGCTACTTTACGCTTTGGAAACTCATCATAGGGGGTATTCATATTGAAACCCTACCCGTATTTCCGATAATGTCAATTTTTAGTAGACTTTTCTCCCTTTAAAATTCCATGAAACAAACCGCAATAGGATAAACCCGTAGTAACTTCATTCAATGTCTGATCCGAAGTTTTTTCAGGAAATACATATTTAAATTCAAGGGCATTCCCCCGGTTAGACTTTTTTTGTACGGAAAAATGTTCGGGTCGATCTGCCATAGGAAATGCCCTTTTTAGGAAATAATGATTTGGAAGATTTGGTTTGTAGCACAGGTAATGGTTCTAAAGAAACTATTTTTTTCTATCTCTTACTTAGTACTCAAATTTCTGGCAAGTTAACCTCATAAAACATTTCTCTCTAAGCACATCCGCTAGCATCTAAAAACCTATGCTACCTCCTGCCCTTCGGGTTCTTTCATCCCGATTTCATCGGGATGACCCTAATACTTGTTCTAAAAATTCTATTCCGGTTTGGGTTTGCCAAAAATTTAATTACAGGCGAGCCAGTTGCCAATATAAATCCCCAGGGCAGGGGTGATTTTCATGAATAATTCCAATTTAGCTGAGATTAAAATCACTTACCACAACAAACAAAAATTCTCTGAGATGAAGAAGATATGTAATTCAATGAATGCATTTAATGTTCTATCCTCCATTTGGTCGGATCAAATTGATTACAAGGAAGAATTTTTAGTGCTTTGCCTGAACAGATCAAATAAAGTTCTAGGATATTCAATTGTTTCTTCCGGTGGTTTATCAGGAACAGTAGTTGACCCCAAAGTTGTTTTTCAAATTGCCCTTAAATCAAATGCTTCAAGTATTATTCTTGCTCACAACCATCCTTCAGGAAATACAAAACCCAGTGAACAGGACTTCAATTTAACGAAGAAATTATGCCAAGCCGGGGAATTCCTTGAATTGGCTGTCTTAGATCATATCATTATAACCTCCGAAACTTATCTTTCCTTTGCTGATGAAGGGTTTATTTAAGAATCCTTCATTCCTTTTTTTGTGATTCATCCCGATTGGTAAAAATAAAAAATCACGCAAATTACCCTCACCGAGAAAAAGTCAAGAATTTGCCTCCGAATACTCGAAGTGTCCTCCTTGACTTTTTCTCTTTGGGCTCGGGTGGGGAGAGCGTGTTTTTATTTTTTATCCAATCTAAACATGATAAAAACACAAACCGGAAACGCTTCTTTCTTTATTCCTAATCATAAAACAAAAAGGGCATCCTTTGAGTTCTACCCAACTCCGCATGAGGCAACCCGTGCATTGTTGAGTGAAGCCTCATTTGAGGGTTCTATTTGGGAGCCTGCCTGTGGTACAGGTGATATATCCGAAGTCCTAAAAGATGCAGGACACAATGTTGTGAGCACCGACCTTATTGATCGTGGCTACGGCATGGGAGGAGTCAATTTTTTAACACAAACAAAGCCTTTGGCAAAAAATATTATTACCAATCCACCTTATGGTTTTGGATTAGGAGATCAGTTTATTAAACAAGCATTAAATTTCTGCCGACAAACCGGAGGCAAAGTAGCTATGCTTCTAAATCTTAATTCACTTTGCTATGCCAAACGAACTAAGGCATTCCAAAATACGCCTCCAAAAGCCATTTATGCCTTGGATGATTTAACCTGTTATCCATATGGTAATCCTCAAAAGGCAGGATACTCTATTAAGAAACAACGCTATTGCTGGGTTATTTGGGAAATCGGCTATAAGGGCCGCCCTGAATTTTGGTGGCTTGCCACGAAAGATTTCCGTGAGCAAAAAGGTCTGGAAACTTAATCCAGGCCTTTTTCTTTATCAATAATTCTTGAAATCCTTATTTCTGTTGATACAATACCAAATAGACTAACCGAAAAAATAATGAAGTTTAGCATAATTCATGAAAAAACTTTAAAGCCTAATCAAATAGAGATTCAGCATGAAGATAAATTTTTCCCACACTTGACAAAATCGCAGGAGGATTATATTGAAAAAGAATGGAAGAAATCAAAAAAGAAAGTTGAAAATAGAGGTGGCCAGTTATTTAACGGAGACTTGTTTCAATACATAAATTCTAAAGTAGTCAAGAATGGGTTAAAAGTGAATGTCGCCAGCACTAATTATATGATGTATGTCGTGACGCGCACAAAAGAATTTACTAATTACTTTAGCAAAAGCGAAAAATCTTTCCCTCTTGCTGTTAGTATCTCCATTATAACGAGTGATAATTACATCGTATTAAATAAACGAAAAGGAGTAGACCTTGACGAGGGGAAGTTTCATGTTATTGGAGGGTTTATGGATAGAAATTGTGATTTTAATGAAAAAGGGTTGCCAGACCCTTTTCATGCGATTTCAAGAGAAGTCAAAGAAGAAATAGGAATTGATATCAATGTTCGTACTACCGATTTATTGGGTATTATAAATGATAATGAAACACCACACTATGAATTTTGTTTTCGAACAAAATTGAACATTACTTTTTCTCAATTGCTAAATTACTTTGAGAATAGCGATACAGATGGTGAATTAAACAACTTAAAAAAAGTCAAGAATCTGCCGGAAATACTTTCGAATTTTATACAAAACAATCACGATAAAATATCCGCCACAGGTGAAGCCTATTTATTGCTTTTAGGTAAAAAGCAATTTGGTCAATCTTGGCTTGACAAAATCCATATACTCAAAAGTAAAAATTAAGCAAGCCGGAAAACTTCTTGATTTTTCCACTCTGGATCATAATGTCAAATTTGGGAATCAAAGTTTTCCTTACTCCCGTTTCATCCCGATTGGCAAAAATAAAAAGCACAAAGAAAGCTCTCACTAAGAAAAAATAAAGGAATGCTCTTTCTGATTCCTCCTTGATTTTCTCTTTTTAGTTCAGGCTTGGAGTATGTGTTTTGATTTTGCAGGTAAGGGGTCTGGGGTAAATTCCCGAACCTCTTTAATTATCAATTATTTTAGAAATGCCGAGGGGGGTTTTTCAATCCGCTCGAAAGTTACTTTTATTTCCAGACGATTTTCAAAAGTGTTCGACATAAAGCCATCACTCAATCCATCACAAAATTTATTTCACTTTCATTTGAAGAATCTTCTGAAAATATTGTGTTTAGATGCTTATGGATTGAATGTCGGGTGAAAATTGATGATTGTTTATCAGAAAGTTATAATTTGTTAAAAGATTTCTTTATATTTGATTTTGAATACTTGGCAGCCCTAAGTTCTACACGTAGCTATCGGGTTTTCGGATACTATCAATATTCTCCGTAAAGTTAATTAGTACCATCATATTAAAAACGAAGTTATGAAGTCAACAACAAAATTACATTTGAATTACTTAGATAAGGTTAAAGATGGGATTCAAGAATTATTATCTGAAGATTTTTCTTCAAGTGATATTAGGTTATCAGAAGACATGATTAATGAAACAGGTTCCTGTTTTCATTCAGCAAATCTTTGCGTGCTTGAATGTTGGTGTTCCTCTAATTGTCCTGAAGGTTGTTCAACAGGATGTTCAAGTGGATCTTGTCACTCTGGGATGAAGTAACTATTCATTAATAGTTAAAATGTTTTAAGACAATTTTTTTAAGCCACTAATCAACCAGAAAACATCTATATGCTTATTGGCGTAATAATTTTAATATGAATCTTGCTAACTCCGACATTATATCAATAAATCCTCGGTGGTGTCTAAGAAATGATAAAGACTATTTAGTTTTATATAAATATTCGACCACAGAATCGATAGCTTTACCATTGCCTCCTCCTATTGCAATTTTTGTAACATTATTAAATAATGGAGCAAGGGTTAGTACCCTTATTAAGGAAATTTGTTATGTTTTCAATATTGATTCAAAGACTTTGGCATACAAATTTATCCAGAATGCTATTAAGCAATTAAATGGGAATGATAGTATATTGCTGATTAACTCAGCGCAAAATGAGAAACTTACTTTTGATGAGAATAAATATTTTATACGACCTCATGACTATAATCTACCGAAGAATGGAAGACTCAATAAACCAACTCATATTCGTTTATCCGTGGGATTTTCTTGTGAAACAAACTGTGTATACTGCTATGCAGAGAGAAAACAAATCCCTTATTCAGAAAGACTTGGTTTAAGCAGGTGGATTGAATTAATTGATGAAGCAATTAGAAATGAAATTTTTAATATAGAGATTAGTGGTGCTGATCCTTTTGCTGATGATCTGACAATTAAGCTTATTTCATATGTTCTAAAAGCAAATATTCCAGTTTTTTTATCTACAAAAGCTATGCTTAAACCTGATATTATTGACAAATTAATTGAGTCGGGATTAAATTTTGAGGGATATGCTGGTCCAAGCACACTTCAAATAAGCATAGATTCAACAGTTCCTGAGATTGCTGATTATTTATCAGGAGTAAAAGAATATATTAAAAGAGCAGATGACAATATTAAGCTTTGTTTAGATAAAGGAATTAGAACTCGTATTAAATGTGTTTTAACTAGAGTTAACCATAATTCTATTATTCCTATAATAGATAAATATTATGATCTAGGTGTGAGATTCTTTCAGTTTGTGCAATGTGGATATAGTCACTTTCGTGATATAAATATGTTATTACTTAATAGTTCACAAAAAAATGAAATAGTTCTTATAAATGATGCCTTGAATATTGATGATTATCCGGGTGCTGAAATTATTATACAGACTGAAAAAGGAAGTGCTAATACTCCCTTTTCCCCAGAATCTTGGGCTAATCGATCAAGGTGTTCAGGAGGTTATAATAGCCTTACTATTTGCCCAGATGGGAATGTAATTCTTTGTGAACAGATGCCTGCTAATGAAGATTTTTACGTTGGTAATGTTAAGGAGAAAAATATTATTGATATTTGGAATAGTGACAAATTAGTAAAATGGGTTCAACCTCATATTGATGCTTTCATAGGAAGTCCTTGTTATGATTGTAATGAATTTGAAGATTGTGTACATAATGCAGGATGGTGTTATCGGGATGCTTTATTTGCTTATGATAATATGTATACAGCTCCTCCTAGATGCCCAAGACAGTCTTTGATGGCTAAGCGTTTGCTATAATCTTAAGGGGCAAGATTGCAATTTCCCGTGAACAGAAAAAACTGTCCCCGATAAATTGCATCTTGCAAGGGGAAATCCCCTTAACCCCTTATTTGCTCTTACGGGCAAAATTAAACTTTCATTGAATGGGCTAATGTCGGTACTTATCAAAAATAAGTACCCGCCACAACCACCGGAATAAGGCCACAAATACTTTGAGGATTCCCGAAAGCAGCCGTAATACCTGTTCTAAAGCCCATCCGAGTGTATTGATTGACCCGGAAAATAAAAACGTTTTTCCAAAAATTAACTCGAAAAGTATTCCGCATATGAACAGTACCAACAAAAGAGATAATATTGCTGTAAACATGATCAACGAATTTTTGATTTTCTTATCATTTCGGGATTTTCGTACCACGGAAGAGTCTTTAGCTTGAATGGCCTTTCATTAGAGTAAAGTATCAAAATTTCGTTTTTGGGCATAGTCCTGATTTCATCAGGGGTCATGAGCAAACGCCCCATTGTACTTTCCCGGTTTTGGAAAAAACCTTGCTGCTTTGAATACCCTTTATCGCGGTACACAACAGTCTTTTTTCCTAAAATCCGCGATACTTCTTCCGTTGTTTGTAGCCCCAAACCGGAAAACAGAATCCGTATTCCACAACTACCATTCAAAATTACAGAAGCCTCAGCCTGTCCGTACAGATTTACAAGCTGGAAGAAATCCTGGATAAGGATAGAAATTGAACAACGATATTTGCGTATGGTGCTAATCGTCGTCGAAAAATTGGGAATCCTCCCACTGTTCCCGAATTCGTCCAAAAAGAAAAACACCGGCAAATAAGAATCATCATCACTGGAAAAACTCATGCAATAGGAAAACAACTGCTGATAAAAAATACAGAGGATGAAACTGTAAAAATTGACTTCCCACTCATTCACAATTATGAAAATTGCCGTAGGCTCATAACGAATGGATTCCAAATGGAGAGTTTCTGTTTGTGTTGTGTAGGCAATATTTGGGTCGCTTAGTTTCGATAAAGCTGTTTTTGCAGTAGAAAGGATATTACTGGTTAATTTGGAGTCTTGAGCTACAAAAGTCTTATATTCCCGAAAATTATCATCATCCAAATAATCCACCATCAACTGGTTGATCTGATTTTGTTCCGTACCGAACATATTCAGCATATTATAAAGTTCCTTCAAATTCCTGACTTCATCTTCCCGCTGTATTAAACACCGCAAGCACAGGTTAATGATATTTTTTGCCGAATCCCGCCAAAAAGGATCTCCACTCCCGCTATCATTCTTGTACGATGTATCGACTAAAATCTCCGCAATCTTCATGACATCATTGAAAGAATTACAACGATTGGAATAAAGGGGATTATATTGCAATGTTTGGGAAATATCACTGAGGTTCAAAACCTTTACCTTGTATCCTATAGATTTCAGATAACCGGCGGTTTTATTATAGACCTCTCCAGAAGGGTCTGTAATTACAGCCGAAGAGGAACCGTCAAGGTTAAAAACGTTGCAGATTTGAAACACGCTTGACTTTCCCATGCCGGAAGACCCCAATACACAGCAGTTTGGATAGGAATTCTTAGAAATACGATATATTCCATTCAAAGTAATTCCATCAAACTTTTTTGAAACCAGTTTTTTTAATTTTTTCCCTGATAAAAACCGGGCACTTCCGTGAAGGTCTCGGTTAGTATTGTTTCTATTAAATAACCAATTAATAAGTGGCATATTGAATATGTTTAAAATAAGTTAGAAATTAAAGTTCTTTTTCTGGTTCACGGGATTGCTGTTGCTTTTCAAAAAGTTGTTCGAGTTCTTTCAGACGTGAATAATTCTTTTCCAAAAGCCGGATATGTTCATCGGTTAAAGACAGTGTGCGGAATCGATATCGGTAACTTTTATAATAAACCCCGTTGACTTTGTTCCGGTATTTGTACACAGAAAGCCCTGCTTCAATAATTTTGTGGAAAAAATCATCCTGGCTTTTTGATTCCAGGTAGAGGTTTTTTACCATTTCGCTGACGGTTTCTTTATCTGTTTTTTTGCCCGTTCGTTTTTTCAGTTGTTGTTCCTTTTCGCCAACAAGCAAATCAGGAAACTCCTGTTTTAAGATTCGTTCTTTCTGTTTTTTATTCAAAAAGCAGACCGATGCCTTTAATTCCGGGTATTTTTGGACTTGGTATAATTCCAACTCTTTCTTAATGGATTTGAACCTCGCTTTGCTAATCCTGAGTGATTTGGAAGATTTATATTCGACTGCCCCGAACGTACAGTGAATATGGACGTGTTTTTTGTCGGTGTGAATACCGGCCACGACCTGAGCCCGTTCTCCCCTGAGAGAAATAAATTTCGTTGCAATATCCTCCAGAATTGCCGGATTATTGAGTAATTTTTCTCTGTCGGACGGGTGAAAGCTAAGGATTTCATGAAAGATGCAAACACCTCCCTTGCGTTTTTTCCGGTAGGTTTTATCGTGCAATCGCATTTCTTGCGCCACTTTATCCGGTTCAATCGAATGTACATTGTGAAACACCTTTACAGGAGAAGGTTGCCCCTCTTTCCCTATTCCTAAAGCATAGTGTACCGCCTTGGAAAACAAATCCGGCGATTTAATACTTACTGATTTAACAAACATGTGTACGTTCATAATTAAAAATGCGCTGCTTGAGTGCTTGTAAAAAATGGGGATTGGAAAACCTTTCTTCCACTATGTCGAGCAAGTTCTCCGGTTCCCGAAAGGCTTTGGAAATGATTTTTTCTTGTTGATTGAGATGATATCGGATAGCACGTATGTCATCATCTGTCGAAAGCCCATGAATATTTTTTCCGAGAGCGACTTGGTTGATATTGTTGCCTTGTCGTAAAATCCCCGTTTCCAAGGCAAAAACTGCAGAATTTGAAGGGAGCAGGTATTCCTGCCTGTTATAGCACAGTGCCGAATCTTTCATAAATTGAGGAAGCTTCATGCCGTGCTGTTCAGCTTTGGGATTCAGGAATTGCTCTTCACTGCGAGACAGGGAAAACTCTACCCGCCTTTTTGTGCATTTATATTGTGCTTTTATCCATTTCTGGTAGATTTTACGGTAGGTTTTCTTTGCCTCTTGAATTTGCTCTTTTGTGCCGGACTCAAGCAAGCCTAAACGGGTTAAATATTCAATTTGTGTTTCCATAATAAATAAAGTTGGCGGGGCTATATACACCAAGTTTGTTATTTCCCGAAGATTTTTTATCGCTCCAATCCTTTTTCGTTTTCTTTCGGTCTTGATTCCCAAATCGCTTTTACAGTATTTTGCTGTTCAAACTTTTTGTACTCCTTAATATCACTTAGGGCAGATGTAAATCCTTTACGAATTCCCCAACATAAAACAGGTTTCTTTTTGGGGTTTGATTGGGAAATCGCAGACTCTATGGTAGATTCATTACAACCGGTTAATCCCATACGGTATCCAAGGTCACAGCCAGCTCTAAATTCAATAAAATTTTCTTCATCTAAGTTCCGGTGTATAGCGTCACCATTTTGCACATCTTTTTTTACCATAATTAAAATGATTTTTTAAGGTTATTTTCTAACAATACTTATTGATCGATGGGCGGTTATTTTCTTATCGTTCATGCTCTTGTTCCCCCTCTTTCGAGATTTGTATCTGTGATAGTTCCCTAAGCCGTTTTTCCTGTCGTTCCCTTTCGTATCTCCATAAGCCCTGCCGGTATCCATCACGGACACCGGCAGTATGGCTTTTCAAATAATTGGGAGAAAAAAGGGCTTTAATCGGGTTCAAGGATTTAAAACTGATATTTTTCCCTTGCAAGGCCAGTTCAATTCCGATCTTTAAACCTTCACCATAAGCTTTTCTATTATTTATCAAAATTGAGCTCTTTCTCATCTTTCCAAGTCTTTGCCTTGCTCTTTTTGATTTTCTTTATCCTTATCAAAAATTACATCCAGTTCATTAAGACGATTTCGTTTGGAAGGGTCTTTGGAGCGCCCTGCTTCAAAGCCATTGGCAAGCCCAATAGCAAACTGGTCTTCTTTGTTTTGTTCAGCAATATTTTGCATCAAGGCTTTTACAACTTTACTATTCTGATATTTAAAAAGTCGCCAGCCGATATTATAACCGGAACGGAATTTTACCTGTTCTAGTTTTTCATTGATTTCGTTTGCTTTCATTAGAATGTGCTTTTTTTATGTTTCTCTAAATATTCCAAAATACTCTCGCGATCATAAAGAAGATGCTTGCGAGATGGTTGAGTGTAGGCAATACAGCCTTCGGTTCGTAACTGCCATAAATAGCTTTTCGATTTAATACCAAGGAGCTTCATGGCTTCTGACTCAAGAATCCATTTGTCCGGTTCTTTAGGGGAGACCTGGTTAAGAAGCTCTTCAAATAAAGCTTCCAGATCGTCACGCTCAATCATTAAGATTTGCTTGTTTTTATCCATATTATTAAGATTTATAGTTTAGTAATAAATTGAGTTTTTACCTCTGATGAAAGAGGCAGCCTTACACTTTTATCTTTCATTCTCCATCTCATTTTCATTTTCCAACTGTCTGCTTGTCAGAATAATATCCAATTCCTCTATCCTTTTTAGCTTGTCGGGATGCTCTATGCTCATGTTCAATGCTTCTGCAAGGGATTGATACCATTCATTATCCTGAACATTTTCCAAGTATTTGGAAATATCTTGTACGATTTTGTGTCTGTTAAAATTATTTAGTTTGATACCAAAATTTCTCCCGGATGCTCGCATGGCTTCCTCTAATAATTTTGCTACATCAACATCCGGTTCTTTATGATTTTCTGTTTTTTGAAGCTGTGAGCGTATAATAAAAGGATTTTCCCTTCTGGATTCTTCCTTTTCTTCTAATTCGTTCTTCCCTGCTTCAATTCCAGCTCGTAGTCCATGGCATAAAGGAAGATTATCGTCAGTATGAACCATCTTTATCATTGCCTCAATCCATGATTCATCAGCTCCATTTGCTATCATATTGTAAGACAAGTTAAGGCCGGCATCATATTTTCCTAATTCTTGCAAGTCAAAATCAACATATTCTATTGGTTTCAAATATATTTTTTCCATAATTATCGTATTTACACATATTTATCTTTCGTAGTCCAATCCTTTTTCGTTCTCTTTTGATTTCCCTATCACTTGTAAAGCATTTTCCCGTTCCACTTTTTTATACCGCTTGATATCGTTTACGGCAGACATAAACCCTCTACAAATACCCCAACATAGAGCTGGCTTCTTTTCGGGATTTGCTTGGGAAATTGTAGACTCCATAATAGATTCATCACAACCCGTTAATCCCATGCGGTATCCAAGGTCACAACCAGATATAAATTCAACAAATTGTTCTACATCTAAACCCTGACATATATCATCACTATTTTTTATATCTTTTTTTGTCATAATTAAAATGATTTTTTAAGGTTACCTTCTAAATACTCACTAGCTCCCTTGCAATCAGGACACAATTCATATTTTGGTGGTATCTCCACTTCAATACGTTGCCAAACAGCATTAAATGTAAACGCCCTCCCTTCAGAGGGTGAAAATGTTCGATGAAATAAACTCCCCGCTTCGTTCCCATAATCAGGATGAACTTTTAATTGTATTAAACTTCTGTCCCAATAATCACCAAACCAGTTTGAGAATTCAAATCCTTCAGTTTTATTATGTAGGATTGCCATTGTAAGCATCCCTAAATATGCGTCTAACAGCTGACTGTGAAATATAGTATTACAAGCCGAACTCACCTGAATTTCATCGTCTGAGGCTTGTTGTGCAACATACCTGGGACTGACTGCACACCTGAAGCAAGCCGGAACCACTTTTGGGATTGAAAAAACAATCTCGGCACATTGCGATTTTTCATAGAACCCGGCCCATATAGCAGGTTTCTGATAACGCAGGGCTAAAATATTCCCAAAGCTTTGCGCCTCAAAGGAATCGGTTAAAAAGAGGAATAAATCTGCTTTGCCAAAAATTTCATCCAACTCGTTTTGATCCATATTCAGGAAATTCTTTGTGATTCCCTGATATTGAACTCCTGAATTGACCAATTGAAGATGTTCACCGAGCGCATCAACTTTTTTTCGCCCGATTTGATTGGTTTTATAACCTTGTCGTACGATATTGACTTCTTCTACTTGGTCAAAGTCAAAAACTGTTAGTTTCCCGACTCCTGAACGGGCAAGGGAATCATAGAGGCAATATGCTCCACCGGCACCAATTCCGACAATGTGAGTATCTTGAAGCAACCGTATATCTACAGCCCCTTCTATTCTTGAAAAATCTTTTAGTTCCATAATGAAGTCATTTTTAGTATTAATTGAAGAAATACGGGAATGGTGTATAAAGTGACAATGAACACAAAGCCAAAAACTAAAGCAATCGAAAAAAGAATGAGTAATTTATCTTTCGTCTTGTCCGATTGAAGAGAAGGCAAAACTTCTTTTGTATGAACAATAAAAACAGTTCTGTCTACCACTTTTTCTATGGATTGTATTGGAATCTCCGTATCGGTTTGATTCGTGTGGTCATCAGGAACAATCTCAATCGGTATTGCATTGGGAGTTTTGGAGTTTTGACTGAATACATATGGAAAAACATCTAGTTTCCCATCCGGCATTGCAAATATAATTGGTGTATAGAACTTTTTACGAGGCATATCTTTTAATAAATCCGTGAAATAGTTCTTATCAGGGTTGCTAAGATATTTACTGCCTTGTGGATGAGAATGAGCTATCCCCAGCAGAGACAGACTTTCATTTTCCCATAGTTGCTTAATGGTTGGGTTAAGAAAATCCGTATTCATGGTGTATGATGATGAAGTTGTTTGTGCATCCTCATCAGGAACGAAACGACGAATAACATTATCTTCTTCGTATCCAAAAAGCGCCCCGCCCGATTCAGCAGGTAGTGAACCAATATAGTTGAGCATAGCATAATAAGCACTATTAGTTATCTTCATTGTTTCTGTATTTTTTGTGTTGGGTTTCATATCAGTTTTTGTTTAAGAAAAAGGGGCTTTCGCCCCTCTTCCGGGTTTTAATTTACAAGACCATTCCATAGTTTACTTAATGGATTTGATTTGTCTTTTACTTGTTTATCAATAGATTTTCCGGTTTTGATATATGTGTGGGTTAATTCTGCCCACTCCATACATATCTTTTTGGCTGTTTCAAGATCGGTAGGTTCTTTCCCTACACTTAAACAAATTTTCTTCCCGCCACGATCTGAAGAAAGACGATGTGACACTGAACTACTTTCATCTCGACCTTCATAAGAAGGTTGAGAAAGAATATCGATTTCGAATTTTCCGCCAATATCCACATAACGAAATTTGTAATGGGCCATTCCGTCCTTTGTACGATAGGTGGCAGGAGAATAACCAGTATTATGCAGTGTACCTGGTTTTATTTCTTCACCTCCGTGTAAAGTTCCCGGTTTGACCTCTTCACCGCCATGGAGCGTGCCGGGTTCTATTTCCTCGCCTCCACAAAGTGTAAAAGCTTTTAGTGGGCCTTGGTGAGAAGTTGTAGGATCAGACATTTTTTTGAATGTCGTACATCCAATCTCATTTGATAAAATAATTGGATGTTCCTTGTTCTGATTTTCCAATTCTGAAACATTTTTTTTGTTTTCAATTGGAACTTTAAATTTTGATTGTTTTGTCATAATTAAAAAGAATTAAAAGATTAATAAAAAGTTTGTATTAAATGTATTTTAAGAAAAGGGACACAAGTATCCCTTTTCAGATAAACGAATGGTTAAGTGATGGAAACAACTATTGTCCAAATCAGGGTTCCGATAATCGCCAAACCATAAACAGAAAATAGAATGATTAAAATTCGATCATCGATTTTGGGGTTTCTAGCTGGCGTTGCACTGTACCACTTTTCTTGATATGTGATTAATTTTTTCATGATTCAATAATTTTGTAAATTCATAGTTTATATTTTCAAAGTACATACAGCAAAAATATGAACCCAAGAAATTGAATATGAATAACTTCCACAGAATTCCACAGAATTCTAAAATCATAGTAAATGGATAAAGAAGTCAGAAAAAGGTTTGCACAATTTATCAAAGCTGAACTAGCGAAAAAGGATATTCTTCAAAATTTGTTTGGCACGGAAGAACCTACGGAAACAAGTATACAAAATGAGTATAATAAAAAACATATTGATTCTAAATCAAAAAAATATGTGACAGCAAAAACGTTGCAAAAGTTTTTGAATGGCGGAACACTAGAACCAGGAGAAAATACTTTAAATTTTGCAGCCGATTTTTTTGGAATTGAACCTTTTGATGTAGATCATTTTAATCGTTTATGGAGAGATGGTGAAATTACGGAACAAGATTTAGTTTCTCAATATCGAGAAGATTCAAGTAGAAAGAGGGATTTTAACAATATTCTACCCTATATTGAAACTTACGCTGAGGAATCAAACCAATTGTTATCCAAGTTTGTAGGACGTCAATTTGTTTATGATAAGATTGATGAATTTATAACCAAGAAAAGTTGTGGGTATTTCTTTATTATAGGGAAACCTGGTGTTGGGAAAACCTCTTTATCCATCAAACTGGCGCTTGACCATAAATACTTCATACATATCATTAATGCTGATAAGGACGGTTCGAACTCAGTAGAGAATTTTCTTCAAAATATTTGTGCACAATTGATTGTACAGAGGAAGCTTGAGTTTGAGAAATTACCCAAAAATATTGTTAAAAACGGAAAAATTCTCAAAAGAATTTTAAATACGGTATCAATTAATCTCAAAAAAGAGGAAAAAATTATCATTGTAGTAGATGGAATAGATGAATTAAATAACTTGACTATTTACAGGAAAATAAATATACTGTTTCTTCCCCAATTTCTCCCCCCCAATATTTATTTCATCCTTACCATGCGAGATATTGAAGATCAGATCAGAATCCCGGATGAGAATAATAAAGAAATCTTTAGACTAGAACAGAATAGTAGTGAGAATATAGCTGATGTTAATAAATATATTACGAAAGAGGTAAAACATAAAAGTATACAAAAATATCTAAAAAAATACGACCTTGTAGAATCTGATTTCATAAAAGCCTTAGAAGAAAAAAGTGAAGGAAATTTTATGTACTTAAAACACGTACTGCCTGAAATAGCAAATGGGAATTATAAAGATACAAAGCTAAATCAGATTCCCAAAGGCTTATATGGATATTACAGAGATCATTGGGAAAGAATGAAGGGGGAAGATGAGAAAGCGTGGTTTAAATATAAATTACCAATTATTAAAGTTCTGGCCCTTGTTGATAATGCTTATCCCACAGAAATTATCGCTATATTATCAGGTATTAAAGATGAAGGTCGTATCGGATCAGTTTTAAGAGAATGGAAACAATTTTTATATATAAAGGAAGAAAGAGACGAAGACGGAAATTTACACAAATGCTACAAGTTTTATCATAAAAGTTTTAATGATTTTCTGAAAGAACAGGACGAGATTCCTTCCGAGCATGTGTATCTAAAGCAAACCATGGAAGCAATGAATGATAAGATGTTCATATCCATGTTTGGAGATGATGAGTATAAGAGAATATTTGGGGAAAAGGCATTTAAGAAAGCGTTTGGAAGTGAAAAAATGGAAGACTAAATATTTTGTTGATGAGCTTGTCAGGCGATTTGCTATTTCTGAAAAAAGGAAAGCAAAACAATTATTATTGAATTTTGACTATTTATGTCAGAAAATTGAACACAGAAGCGTCAATTCCCTTTTGAATGATTTTAATTATATTGAAGATATTACGCTCCAAACTATTCAAGATGCCATACGTCTATCTGCGCACATCATCGAAAATGATTCCGTAAAATTGGGACAACAATTAATCGGGCGGCTACAAGGTTTCAAGTCAGATGAAATTCAGCAATTTTTGCAACAGATTCAATTTATATCAAGCTGGTTGAAACCATCGGATTGTGGACTAAGAAAACCTGTGGCAAAAAAAATCAAAGAAAGGGCTATAAATACTTCATGGGAAGGATTATCAGCTATTCATATATTGACGAATGCAATAAGGAGTAGCAGTCAGCACAAATACAGCGTATTTTATAGTCTACCCCTAAAAGATTTGGTACTCTTAATAAATTATAAATTAACTGAATTGCAATTATGGGATATCGAAAAAGGAAAGCTGGTGTCAACCTTTTATTACAAAGGTATTATGAGATTCACTGCTACAACACACATCCCAGAAACAAATTTGGTTATTATCGCTTTACAAGAAGAAGGTTATTCTTCATCAGATTTAAAAAGAAAAACGAATAATTTTCTTATCCTTTTTGATACAAAAAACATGAAGGAAGTTTTTCGATTTGATCATGAAGGACAGTATGAAATTTATACCTTGTGTTCTATTCCCCATCAAAACATATTGTTGGCTTATGGCGGGACGAAAATTTACTTTTTTAACTTAAAAAGTGGATTGCTTATCCAAAAAACTGACCTCAGCCAAGTCATTAATCTTTCAATAGAATCGATAAGATCATACCAAGCTACGAAAGTTTTCCTATCAACAACTACAGCAACAACACTTTGGGATTTTTCAAGAAAAAGAGTCGAAAAGTCTTTTACCACAGCTGATATTATTGATATGGATGATCCACAGCAAGCATTGGCGTTGACAGATACACAAGCATTCGTACCCCTGTTTGAAAAAAAACGGTTTATTAGTGCTAATACAAAAGAAATTATTCTTTGGGATATTGAAACACAAGAAAAGATTAAGTCTTATAGTATTGAACTTGGAGTACCTGTTTCATCCATTGATAACTCTGTATATATATTATTAGAAAAGGATTCAAATTTCTGGCTTTTAAATACCGAAACTGGCGAAAGATCAAATTTCTTAGAAATACAAGCAGATAATGCCATCCAATCTAAATATTTAAGGAATAAACAAAAATTTATCTGCCTACAAACAAATGGTTTAGTACGAATATGGGACATTTCTTTAGATGAAGTCGCAAAAAACAAAAACACTCCTGCTCAACAAATTAAAGAATCTCATAATAAAGCGGTAACTGAAATTATCTCTATTCCTTCAGAAAATAGGGTTATATCATATTCTGCGACGGGGAAGACAATTTTGATTCATGAATTGAAAACAAATAAAGTCCTTTTTTATATAAAAGCCCATGAAGATGACATTGTTAAAGTGTTATATCACACTGAAAAAAAAATATTTATTTCTGCTTCCAAAGATAAATCAATAAAAATCTGGGACCTAAATAATGGAGTTCTGTTGAAGCATATGATCGATGAACACGAGGTGTTGGATATTGTAATAATGTTAAATAGAGAATTGATGTTGTCTGCTACAAAGCATGGTGCCCATTTGTGGTATATTGACAGTGGCTATTTCATTAAATCGTATCATTTTGAAGCTTTGTATGATGTTGAATTAATCCCATTGAATGATAAAGAACATTTTGTTGTATTATTGAATAAAAGTATCCAGCTGTTTAATATCCAAAGCTATAAACCGAGGAAAATAATTGAAGATATCGGAGAAATATACAATTACGCTCTCTCATTGACTGGAAAATACTTATTTATTGCAACAGGCAGGACTTATTCAAAGCTTTGGGATTTAGAAAAAGATGTATTTACAGACATCTATTTAAATAGTGGGGAAAAAGATACCATTTACTTTGATGAATGCGAAGAACACCTGATTAAATTATCTAATAATTCAATACAAAAAATTAACATATTAAATCAAAAACGAGACCATATAACTAGTATAAGCGGCGTCCCCCTTAACGTTTCTCCTGACTTTTCCCTTTGCTTAATAAACAAAAAACACGAACTCCAAGTGTATGATATTGGAAAGAAAAAAAAATTAGCTTATTACAATGGTGATTCTGATTTTATGTATGCGACAATAGGAAATCAAAATGAAATAATTGCTGGAGATAAGTCGGGTAATATACATTTTCTGCAGTGTATGAATTTTGATACTATTATTCAAAAACAAATCAAATATGATCAAAAGCTTTTTTCTATAAATAAAAGGAAATTTTTCACAAAACCTTATGCTTATAGTATTCCTATTAAAAATGGTGAAATTGAGGAATATGTTGAAAAAAGGGCAATAAAAAGGAGGTCATCTTTAAAATCATTTTTTAAAAAAAGAAGATGGATAGAAGAAACAAAATTATCTGATGGACTGTATTATCTATTGTACAATTCCCTGAAGTATATAAATAAACAATCCCTAAAGAAAATAATATCATTTAATAAAAAATCAACTCAGGAATTAAGCTCAATTCTTAACAGTCAGTCTGTTGCACAGTTATTTTTGATGGCTAAAAAGCAAAAGTTAATAAAAAGCTATTTTGATATTGAAGGTGGGAGAAAATTGAAGAATGAAGAACGTTATGGAGAGTTATATCCAATAATCCTTGCGCTTTGTTACAATAGCGATATTGATGAACTTCATAGAAGTTTAAAATACAGCCAGAACCCATTCCCCTGGTTAATCTGGGCGGATAGAAAGCTAAAACAAGGAATTGACTTAATTAGAATAGAGTATGCTTATAAGCAAGCATTACTTATTGATCCGGATTATGAATATGCTTGGGTTCAATTAGCGAAACTTTATACAAAACAACTTTATAGATTTGATGAAGCAATTAAAATCTATCAATGTTTAAGTAAGAATATTAATAGCAATGATTCATATAAAAATTACAAAAATAAAACATACTTATTTGAGGCAGGAGTAATTAATCATAAGTACTTAAAAAAATATTCAGAAGCTGAAGGCATATATTTAAAACTGCTAGATATTACAACGGGAGATGTCTATTGGTTCCGTAAGTGCTGGGAAAGACTGTATGATTTATATTTAAAGTGTATGCGAGATGACATCAAAACAATAAATGCAAGCAAAGAACTCCTTAAGCTTTCATATACGAATCCGTCTAAAAGGGAATTGTTGACTTCAATAGGGGATGCTTATAACCATCTAAAACAGTATCAGAAAGCAGAGGATTTTTATCAAAAGGCTATGAAAGAATGTAAAGATGAAGAAATCTTTATATGTAAAATTTGGGAAAAACTCGGAGATATGTATTTTTCAACTAAAGATTACAATAAAGCGGTTACTGTTATAGAAAAAGTCTTGAATGTGAAAAACTATTCTGGGGAATGGTGGGCCCTATTGGCTTATGCATATCATATTGGGCTAAACCAACCTGAAAAAGCAGAAGCTGCTTACAAAAATGGGATAAATCATTTTATTGAAGATAGCTCGCTGAAAGAGGTATTTTACAAAAATTATATTTCGTTATTGGAGAATTCTAACAGGAAAGAGGAAGCAGAAAAGTTTCAAAAAAAAATAAAGATGATTTAGAGAGACATCTTTATTATAATAAAAAATCAAATTTATGTATAGATTTATGCACATTTTCAGCAGTAAATATTTTCATCTGTAATTTTTTTAACTTTGTTTCACATCAAAAATCAAAAGCCTATCGAATAGAAAAAAATAACGACATATAAAAAATAGCGTTGCTATTAACTCTCTAGCAGAAAACCGCAAATTTTTAAAGAGTAGAGAGACGTTACATAGTAATGCGCCTGTATAGGGCGTGTTCTCTATGCTTATTTCAGTTCTACTCTGGTATTTTGCGGTACCTCTGCTAGTTGAATAAGCAGAGGTTCACGCCCTTTTTTGTCGCCCTAATTTTTTTACAAACCCACCTTTAGAGCCTCGGGGTAATAAATCGAATTGATATGTATTACACGTGGCTTTTTTTACTGCAAACCCTCAAATACAAATTTTCACATCCCCCTTGATTTTCTGGTTTTCATGCCGAAGATTCAAACGACTAAACGCATTAATAATTCACAACTTTAGAAGCCAGATTTTGACAGGGAAAAAATTGACTTTCAGCTTTATTTGTGGTAAAAATACAAATGTCTATTGTTCAATAATAGACTGTTTCTGTCTAGCCTCGCCCAAAACACATCTTTTAGAAATTCTTTTTGAAAAATCGTTTTGAGCCGGTTGCAGGACGCGCTCTTTGACACCATAGATGACTACGCAATAATCCCTGTCGATTTTTTTGTTTTCCGACTGGCTTTGTCATGGTTCTGCTCATGCTTGTGGGTAGCAACATGGCAAAGAACAGAAAATGAAAACATAAAAATTGTACATATTATGAAAAAACAAAACATCATGAAGAAAAGCGTACTCATGACGGCTTTTTCCGTCATGATGCTTTTTGTCGGTCTGGAAGGAAATAGCCAGACAATCTACCAACGGAAAAAAGTGACAACCGAAAGAATGGCTGATGGAACTGAGCGGATCGTACCGACTCCAACGTTGAAAAGCACCCTCAAAACCACTGAGGAATCTGTGGAACTTGGCGGATGTGATTTCAATATTACATGGGGAGGGACAATTACTTCCTCTCAAAAGACCGCCATCAAAGCCGGACTAACGCATGCAGTCGAAGACTTCAATATTTCAAATGGCGACAATCCTGTCAAAATCAGAATTATTGATAGTGACTTTCTCGGAGATGATGTGCTCGGGAGCACGACGATTGATTGGGTTTTGACAGGTTTGATAGACCCTATTACGGGTACGTGGTATCCTGCATTCCTTTTGGAAAACCTGCCTAATGGCGAGAATTCTAACGGGACGGACTTCGACATTGAAATTCAGTTTAATTCCGCCAAGACGTGGGATTTATCGACCAGTGGAGGTAGTGCCGGAAGCAACAGAAATCTCATGTATATTATAATGCATGAGTTCGTGCATGGCATGGGATTTGCAAGTTCGGCAAATCAAGATGGCCCTTTTTATACGTTAGGAGATGCAGGAGCCCCTTTTATTTTTGATCGCTACCTTCGCGATATTGATGGAAATGTGGTGTGGCAAAACATAGACGGAAATGAGGCTCTCAAAGCCTATTATACCTCCGGCAATGCTTTTTTTGAACTCACGACCCCATCCGGTTATATGGTGGAACTATACGCCCCAGATTCTTATGTAGGGTCGGCGATTCGTCATGTAGACCGAATGTATGAGTTTTCGTCAAATCAGTTATTGACTCCATTTTACAATATCGAAATAATCTACACCGATATTGGATGGATTACAAAACGGATGTTGGAAACGATTGGATGGGAACTCAAAGCGATGTTTCTTCCAACGGCTGATTTTTCGGTGAGTAAACAAAACCCTGTCGTTGACGAGGTGATTTATTTTACCGATCAATCCAGTGGAGACGTTGAGGACTACTACACCGATTTCGGGGATGGAACGAGTTCTCGTGAAAAGAATCCAAACCATCAATACACCCAAGCTGGGATGTACACAGTCACCAGGCGGGTGAATAACTTTGACGGAGAGGATACCAAGACAATCGAAATCGTGGTGAGTGAGCCGATTCTTTCAACGGATAAAAGTTCGGAAGATGTTCCCTCAGAAGCGGGAACAATTTACATTGCTCTTACTTCCAATCTTGATTGGAGTGTGAGCGGTGTCCCCGACTGGATAACTGTTGAGCCAATGACGGGAACGGGAAGTGCAGAATTGAAAGTGACTTACACGGACAATTCCGAGATTGTTCCTCGGACGGGAATGTTTAGTATTTCCGGTCAAGGAGAATCTCAAAGCTTCACACTCAATCAAGCCGCTGCGACCAAGTCACTCGAAGCAAATCCAACATCTGCTAGTGTTTCGTCAGCGTCAGGAACAATTAATGTGACTATTACAGCCAATGTAAGCTGGACAATCACAGATGTTGCCGAGTGGTATTCTGTCGAGCCTATGAGTGGAACAGGAGATGCGACCCTAAAAATTACCCATCAGGAGAACACTGTAACGTCTCCCCGTACCGATGAATTTACAATTTCCGGCGATGACTTAGCGGAAGCCTTTACGTTGACGCAAGCCGAAGCAGGAGCAATTTTGGAACTCAGTAAATCGACTTTGTCATTTGACAATGCCGAAAGCTCAGAAGATGTCGATATTACGTGCAATGGAGACTGGACGGCTAGCGTTTCAGGAGGTGATTGGTTGTCCGTTTCGCCTACAAGTGAGACCGGAAACGGAAAGATCAAAATTTCCGCGACCCAAAACACCACTTCATCCCCACGCACCGCGAAGGTTATAGTGAAGAGTGGAAATATTACCAAGGAAACTTCTGTCACACAAGGCGGAGGGGTGATCGGTATTATTACCATCACAGAACTTCCGAGCGGTGTAACCTTGACGTTGGAAGTTGTGGAAATTGCCACCGGAAAGGTGGTAGATTCTAAAACCATTTCCAATAGTAATACAAGCACCGATTTTTCTCAGTACGAAACTTCTAAATATCGTTTGGAAGTAACGTCTAGCAAAAAGGTAAATTTTAACGTCAAAAAAAAGTAGTACATCTAAAACTGTCAAAAGCGTTTATTTAAAACCGGTCCCGCAAAGCGGGGTCGGTTTTTTCTGTTAGCAATCTTCCAGCGTAAACGGAAACGTCAACGGAAATCCACACGTAGGAACATCCGTCCAATCATGTTCTTGTAAATCTGCGCAGGTTTGACTATCAATAAACTCGGTCATTTCTTTCCGGTAAGGACTCCCACCACCGGAAGGGTAATTGATAGGACAGACAAAGTATTTTGCCATGCAACGCTGGGAATTGGGTTCAATGGTAGCGGTAAAATTACTGATTTGCGTTTCATAAGGTGTGTCTTTCCCTAATGTTCCGTTCCATGTTTCGCCAATGGAAAGCCCCGGATCATCTTTTTTACGCGTACTTTCAAAATCATCTTCCCCTTCTCCCGTTTTTATCATCAATTCAAATTTGTATTCACTCCCTTCAACAACAGTTCCACTGTAAGTATATGCACCCAACCCTTCTGCATTGAAGAATTTAAAAGTCCTTAAACCGCCCCCATTTCGTTGCCTTCCTACCCATGCCCCAGAAAAATGCTCACTGGAAACCACATCAAAAGACACCTGTATATTCTCGGCAAGAAACGTGTCGTCCGTTGCCTCTCGTCCGCAGGCATGGTCGTCTTGCTCGATAGCTTCGCCTTCGGTGGAATCTTCGACTCCGACAAGAGAAAGTCTTAACGTGTCATCGGCTGACAAAATATTGTTTGCAAATCCGCCTTCACCCTTCAACAGAGGAAGCCCCTCCCGTTCTATGGTTATCCCGCCGGAAAGATTTGGAGCAACAGGGTCGTACAAATCAATGCTTATTTTTTCTGTATCGGTAGAAGTACAGTTGCCTACTGTATCACAAATGGAATAGCCCCTTGTTCCATTCTCAAAAGCATTTGAGAAGTTCCCTAACACAGAAAGATCAAAAGGAGCGTATTGTTCCCAATAAGGATATACATTTTGATCTAAACATCCCGCTTTATTATCCGTGCAAGAAATACTTACCGCCACCGATTCACTGGTAAATGTGTCGGGCGTGTAGGAAAAAGTAATTTCCGGCGGTGTCATATCAATGCCTATTGTTCCATCCCAAGTAGTTTGGACTGCCGAAGATTGTCCCGAATCCTCAAACGTTATTTGTGCGTTCCAGTCTCCTTCGGTAATGGAGGCAAATTCTGTGTCGGTTAAATTCAAATCAAAAATATAGCTTCTTTCGGCTCCTATGGTTACATCTTCCACAGGAATATATTTGGTGAGTGTTTGTCCTCCTATCAGTTCCACTTTTACCGAAGTCAAATCTCCCTGAAAATAGCCCTTTGGAGGCAGACTATCATCATAAATCCTTCCCTGAAATACGATAGTCTCAAATCCTTCGTTCGAAGTCGGGTTAAAAATAGTTCCGCTTGTCGGAGAATACCAATCCATCTTCCAAGCTCCGTGAGCAACGGAAAAACTCAAACAGGAAGTAAGCAAAAGCAAGAAAATGTGAAATTGTTTCTTGCGATGGAGTTTGGCTATCAAAAAAATAATAATTGCCACCGCTAACACCACTGCCATCCAGAGTTCAAATCCTCCTTCTCCGTAGTTTTTGATCACCTTTTGGGGAATATCCACAAGGAAACTGGCCGGAATCTTCTGTGTTTGGTAGGTGATGGCTTTTTCCTCAATCACATTTCCATCACGGGAAATCTGTACAAACACGTTTAATTCTTTCGTTGGTCGTGGCATGAGAAAAGAAAACGTCTCTGTGAACTGATTTCCTTCCGCGGTAAATGCTCTAGTTTCCTGCAATGGTTTTTCACCTTCTTTCTCCGGCAAAAGAAACGCCTTAAAATTCATTTCCAAAGCTCCTCTTTCATTGTCCACTACTCCCGACACTGCAAAGTCTGCTGTTTCTCCCGCTTCCATTGCTCTATCAGGGGTAATGTGAATTGAATTGATTTCTGCAAAATCTCCTTCTATCAAAAACTCATCTCTCAAATATCCCGTGACGGGTTTATTCTTGTCACTTACAACTCGCACTTCAACAATGTATAATTCCGGTTCTGCCGGACGATCAAAGGAAAAAGAAAATGTATGCTTTGTTCCGACACCGAGTTCAACTTCTTCCCCTGTCAGTGCGAAGAGCCTGTCACCATCTACCGAATGCTCCCGAAGCATTAATTCCGGCTTTACTGTTTGGCTTTCATTCCCATTTACAAAAACAAATGAAGCCTGCACTGTCCCTTGTGTTGTTATTTCCAAATCTTGAATTGACGCGGTTCTCACTTCTGTAAATTGCGGAGGAATTTGTCCGCCACTTGCCCCACTCGCAATCAATTCTCCCCGTCTGTCTATAATATCTACCGAGAAGATGAATTTCTCGGTGATGGCTATTTCTGAAAGATCGAACTGGAAAGGAATCGTTACACTTTCCCCTTCACGCAAGGCTTCGTTCCATTGAATTTTTTTCTTCCACACTTCGTCCCTGTCAGGATACGCCTCTATTTTATAAATAATCTCTGCTAAATCATCTCGAAGTACCGCCCCCGTGACATTCCCTGAAACGATGCCCCTACGAGCAGACTCAAAGCCAACTGTCAAAGAAGAAACTTCGTTCGTCTGTACTTTGACAACCGGCTTCTCCTGTGCATGCGAGGAAACCACGAAAAACAGACCCGCCATAAAGCCGGCAATGCTGAAAACCAGTAGTTTTTTGAGATTCATGTTTATTTTTATTTCGGAAAGCAGTGTAAACTTTTTTCCGAAAAAACTCAAAAATTTCTCCTATTCTAAAATCTCTGCTGTTCTAAAAAAACGGAACATAGTTCCACCCGCCACTCTCTTTGCTTCTGCGTTCAAAAACTCGCCCATGAACAAAAAATTTGTCGCAACTCCAACGTGAGCCAAGTTAAATTTGAAAGTGAAGAATACATCGCCATTCTCCCGATACCTTTCCTCCCAATCAAAATGGAATTCGTGCTTTTCTCTGTCACCATCTCCATCAAAATCACCCGCAAGTGTGAACATAATTTTTTCAATATCTTTTTTTGTATATGTTCCAGTAATCTTTCCCTCTATCATATCATTCGAAGAAGACTCAAACGTAATTTGCAAAGGAACAACTGCCTTGCTCTCTGCATAAACAGAAGCAAAAACAAACAAGCTAAAAAGCGAGAAGGCAAGCCCGACAACAGATAATCTTTTGAAGTTCATATTTGATTTTTTTTATTTTCTCTAGGAGTGTAAAACTATTTAGCAGAAAGTTCAACGTTTTTCTTGTTCCCTTTGCCCTTGACTTTTGGGGAGAAATACGCTATAAGAATCGCTAGTGGAGCAGGTTCTCCCGCTATAACTTGAGAGAACCTTGCTCCCAACAAGTTCTTTCTCATGTTGCCGATGGGGTAATTCTGTGGACTTTTTTGAGTATGAATATTCGTAATCAGGGAAGTTCACGGAATTATTCACTAAATTTATAGCTATGAAAAAAATAGTGCTTTTATTATTTGTATTCGGGCTTATCGGGCTTTCTGCATGTAGTAAGAAAGACGACCCGAAGCCGGAGCCAAAGATAGAGACTGTATCTTTGGAAATAGAAAATTTAACTTTAGTGTCCAAGACAGACACAAAGGTTGTGCTGTCAATGCCTGCCGATATGGTAGAGCTAAAGACACAAAAAACCGGCAATTAAGAACTTGTAAAAAGGCTTCCCAAGAGATTGAGAAGCCTTTTTCAAAGCGGAAGAGGAGTCTTTAATTTTTTGTGGTTTAAACAGCTTTAATGTTCAGGAAATATCTCGTATGTTTCAATGTTCCTGTTTTAATCAAAATTTGTTTGTCTATCAAATCCTGTAAATCCCTTGTTGCAGTAGAAGCAGAGGTTTTCGCAATTTTTTTGTAATTGTCAGCACTTAAACCGCCTTCAAATCCTGTATGCCCTGCTTCAAAGAGTCGTTGAATAACTTTTAACTGGCGTTCATTGATTTGTGAAAAATAGCGGTCAAAAAATTTCGTTTTTTCTATCAAGAAATCAATCCGTTTCAGGGTGTTTTCTTGTGCATCTAAAATTGTCTGCCCAAAATAAACAAGCCAATCTGTAATTTCTAAAGTCGTATTATTATCTGCCAAAGAATTATAATATTTCTTTCTGTTTGCTTCTATCGTATGGGACAATGAGATCAATGAGGGTTTATTTATACTTAAAGCAATTGATTTTTCAGCTATAGCTCGTCCAATCCGTCCGTTCCCATCTTCAAAAGGGTGGATACATACAAAATAAAGATGTGCTATACCCGCTTTTGCCAATGGTAAAATGCCCTCTTTTTCAGTTTCGTTATGCAGAGCATTGAACCATGAAATAAACTGCTCCATTTCTTTCGGGACTTGTTTTGAAGGTGGAGCTTCAAAGTGTACTTTGGGTTCATACAGTCTTCCCGAAACAACCTGCATAGGGTCTTCATGTGTCCTGTAACAACCAATGTTGGTTAAATCTCTCCTGCCATTGGTTATCATTTCATGCCACTGAAAAAGCTGTTTGTGGGATAATGGTTTGTCGTAATTGAGGTATAAGTCCACCATCATTTCAGAGATTCCGTACTCCGCAGGAGGGATTTTTCTTTTATCTGCTTTCAATCCGAGATTTCTTTTGATAGAAGATTGGACACTCTCCCGATTTAAAACTTCACCTTCTATTTCAGAAGTTTTTATAGCTTCCTCACTTAAAATTTCTACCAACAAATCATCTTTTGAAGTTTCATGGACGTGTTTTAATACTCCTAATACGGTCCCTCTGTTTTGAGAAAACCTGTATTCCAATTCTTTAAGAGCCTCTTTATCATACGAAAAGTGAGGCCATTTTTTGAGTTGCCAGTTCCAAATTTTATGGGTCATGGGCTATATAATTATCGTTTATAGCCCAAATATAATCATATTTTGGGCTATAAGTCCAGTTTTTATAGCTCATTTTAAACTATCCGGATTTATCGGACAAATATTTTTTTCTCTTAATAGAAGATTTTAATTCGTCAAAAGAAATAAAATTATCGGGATTGTTCTCTGCCTCTTCTAAGCGTTCATCAAGTATAGACTTGTGAGTAGAGCTTAAATCAGCACTTTCAAGGTTTTGAATTATATAGAGATGAAAATCCTCCAAGTTTCGGAAGTGATTTCTGTCAAAATGAATAGGTTCATCAAAAGAAATAATTGTCATTACTATATATTTTATTTACAAAGATAAGAAAAACGTTTTGGAGTAAATAAGTCTTGATTATTGTTGGTCTAGCAAAATTTTTGTCCAAAAACATAAATTACTTATTTTTGAGAAGCCCTTTTCAACCAACACTTCCAGAAGCTTTCAAAGAAACAGCAAAACCCCAAAATGTTTTACCTATGTTTTACCCAAAAGAAAAAAGCCGATTCCTAAAAATCGGCTTTCCTTGGTATTCCTAGTAGCGGGGGCAAGATTCGAACTTACGACCTTTGGGTTATGAGCCCAACGAGCTACCACTGCTCCACCCCGCAATATATTTTTAATCTTTAAAAAGATAGTTTGTGTCTCAATTGCGAGTGCAAAGATATATTTTGTTTCTTTGTTATGCAAAAAAACGATCAAGATTTTTAAAAGAAAATGATACATAAAGCAGGCTTCGTAAATATTCTGGGAAATCCCAATGTAGGCAAATCTACTTTAATGAATGCCTTAGTTGGTGAGAAACTGGCCATTATAACTTCTAAAGCTCAAACTACCCGCCACCGTTTAATGGGAATCGTGAATGGAGAAGATTTTCAAATTGTTTATTCCGACACTCCAGGAATTGTGGATCCTCACTATAAACTTCACGAATATATGATGAAGTTTATCGAAACTGCACTTATCGATGCTGATGTTTTTATGCTTGTAACACAAATTGACGATAAAGCGATCAATGAAGATATTCTTGAAAAAATAAAAATCTCCAATATCCCGACCATTGTTTTGATTAATAAAATTGATCTGGCTTCTCAGGAAAAAGTTATTCAGCTAATGGAAGAATGGCAACAAAAATTACCGGCTGCTCAAGTCATTCCTGTTTCAGCATTAAATAATTTTAATCTGGAAAGCGTGATAAATAAAATCAGAAGTTTACTGCCTGAAAATCCACCATACTTCCCAAAAGATGAATTAACTGATAAAACTCAACGTTTCTTTGTATCTGAAATCATTCGGGAAAAAGTTTTGCTAAACTATAAAAAAGAAATTCCATATAGTGTAGAAGTAGCTGTAGAAGCTTTTAAGGAGGAGGAGAAGATTATTCGGATTTTTGCTTATATCTTTGTAACCAGAGAAACACAAAAGTCAATTATTATCGGACATCAGGGAAAAGCCATAAAAAAATTAGGCACCGATGCCAGAAAAGACATTGAAGAGTTTGTAGGCAAACAAGTATTTTTAGAATTAAGTGTTAAAGTAGTAAAAGACTGGAGAGATAAGGACTCACACTTAAAACGTTTTGGTTATATTCAATAAACAATACAGAAATGGGTAGAACTTTAGCAATTGTCGGTCGTCCGAATGTAGGAAAATCAACATTTTTCAATAGGCTTACTGAAAGCCGTGCAGCTATTGTTGAAGAATCAAGTGGAGTTACACGAGATCGTCATTATGGCAAATCGGAATGGAACGGTATTGATTTTTCGATTATTGATACAGGTGGATATGTCATTGGATCCGAAGATATCTTTGAAGAAGAAATTCGCAAACAGGTAGACCTGGCCATCGATGAAGCCGATGTGATTGTTTTTATTGTAGATGTTACTATTGGTATTACAGGCATGGATGAAGATGTAGCTGATATTCTCCGTCGTTCAAAAAAGAAAGTCTTTGTCGTTGCAAACAAGGTAGATAACCACGCACGAATCAACGACTCCCACGAATTTTATGCTTTAGGATTAGGAGAGGTCTATTGTGTTTCTTCAATTAACGGAAGTGGCACTGGTGATTTATTAGATGCTGTTGTTAAAGAATTTCCTAAAGAGATAGAAGAGGAAGAAGAAAATGAGATTCCACGTTATGCAGTAGTAGGCCGTCCGAATGTTGGAAAATCTTCCCTGATCAATGCCCTGATCGGACAGGAAAGAAATATTGTTACTCCTATTGCCGGAACTACCCGTGACAATATCAATACAAAATATAATAGCTTTGGGTTTGAATTTATGCTGGTTGACACCGCCGGCTTGCGTAAAAAAGGGAAAGTAACCGAAAATATAGAATTCTATTCTGTTTTAAGATCTATCCGTGCCATTGAAAATGCAGATGTTTGCCTTTTATTGATTGATGCCAAAGAAGGTTTTGAAGGCCAGGATCAGAATATTTTCCACCTGATTGAGAAGAATAGAAAAGGGGTCGTAATCATTGTTAACAAATGGGATTTAGTTGACAAGGAATCCAATACCCATCTGGAGTTTGAACAAAAGATCAGAGAAAAAATTGCTCCGTTTAAAGATGTTCCAATCGTATTCACATCTGTATTAACGAAGCAAAGAATTTTCAAAGCTTTGGAAATGGCGAATGAAGTTTATAAAAACAGGACACTTAGAATTTCAACTTCAGAGCTTAATGAATATTTTCTTCCATTAATTGAAGAAACACCTCCTCCTTCAGGATCGAGAGGAAGGTATGTAAAATTCAAGTATGTAACTCAACTACCTACTAAATTCCCTTCTTTTGCTTTCTTCTGTAATTTCCCGGATGAAGTCAAAGAAGCATACAGAAGGTTTTTGGAAAATAAATTGAGAGACAAATACAATTTTAATGGAGTACCTGTTCAAATTTATTTTAGAAAAAAATAAATGTTAAACTTAATTAGAATCGACAAGTGGTTATGGGCTGTTCGTTTATATAAAACAAGGAGTCTGGCTGCTGATGCCTGCAAAGCAGGTAAAGTAAAAATTGATGGGCAGGCAGTAAAAGCATCCAGAGAAATAAAAGTAGGAGAAGTGATCAGCATACAACAAACTCCTATTGTAAAAACTGTAGAAGTTAAGAATATTATCAAAAATCGTGTAGGTGCAAAATTGGTTGCTGACAATATGATAGATCTAACTCCTGAAGAAGAATACAATAAACTTAAACTCATGAATGAGCTGAATTACGAAAAAAGAGACAGGGGAATTGGAAGGCCTACCAAAAAAGAAAGACGTGACATTGATCAATTAAAGAAATATAAATTATGAGAAAAGCTGTTATCATTTTTATTTCAGTTATCACTGTTTTCTGGTTTCAATCATGCCAAACAAAACAAAAGAATTTAAACATTGCGTTTTATAATGTAGAAAACCTCTTTGATACTATTGATAGCCCGGATACAAATGATAAGGAATTTCTGCCTGACAGCAAATTGAAATGGAATACAGAAAAGGTAAATCAAAAAATTAAAAACATCAGTAGAGTATTAATGTCTATTGATTCGTTAAACCCACTTGCCTTCATCGGGCTTTGCGAAGTTGAAAACAAATCCATTCTTACTGATTTATCAGATTATCTCATTAAAGAATACGGAAAGAATCATTCTTATGTTAGTATTCATAAAGAAAGCCCGGATTTCAGAGGAATCGATGTAGCTTTATTATATAAAGAAGAATTGTTTAAAGTTATCGAAACTGAATTTATTAAAATAAGGTTTCCATTTGATACTACAAAAACCACCCGGGACATATTATATGTATATGGCATCCTAAACAATAAGGAGACCTTACATCTATTTGTAAATCATTGGACCAGCCGCTGGGGAGGACAGGAAGTAACAGAACCAAAACGAATCTATCTTGCCAAGCTCATAAAAGAAAGAACTAAGCAAATCCTGAAAAAGGATCAGAATGCGAAGATTATTATTATGGGAGATTTAAATGATAATCCGACTGATAAAAGTCTTACTGAGTTTTTAGGAGGACAGAATCCTGAACAATACAAAGATTCAACATCCTTATACAATTTATCATTACCCAAATTCATTAAAGGGGAAGGAACACTTTTCTGGAAGTCATGGGATTTATTTGATCAATTCATTGTTTCCGGAAACATGATTAAAAATAATTCAAAGGTCAAAGTTGTTGGGAATACGCACCATATTTTTAAAAAAGACTGGATGTTATTTAAAGACAATAAAGGGAATATGCGTCCCAGCAGAACAGCTTCAGGAGGGCGGTATTATGAAGGATACAGTGACCACTTGCCCGTTTGGTTAACATTGCAATTAAAATAATTACATTATGAAATCTAAAATCATTCTCGGCTTTATTTTTTTATTTTCAAGCCAAATCTTATTTGCCCAAAATGAAGAAACGGTCGTTTTAAAAACTGAAACCGGTGATATTGAAGGCAGTTTGGTTTATTCTGAATCAGAATACAATTCAACGGTAGCATTAATTATTGCAGGCTCAGGGCCTACAGACCGAAACGGGAATAATCCCCAAATGAAAAACAATACATATAAAATGCTGGCTGAAGGTCTTGAAAAGCATGGAATATCTTCTTTAAGATATGATAAAAGAGGTGTTGGGAAAAGTATTGCAGCTTATTTGAATGAAGTCGATTTACGTTTTGAACATTATGTGGATGATGCAAAAGCATGGATAGATTATTTAGTACAGGACAAAAGATTCAATAAAATAATTGTCATTGGGCATAGCGAAGGTTCTTTGATTGGAATGCTTGCATCTCAAAAAGAAGAAGTCACAAAGTATATATCTTTAGCGGGTGTCGGACAACCTGCTTTAAACCTGATTGAAAAGCAATTAAAAGCTCAGCCAATATTAGTATATAACCTCAGCAAACCCATTTTAGAAAAACTCTATAAGGGAGATACAACGCATAAAGTTCCTCCGATCTTGATGGCAGCTTTTCGTCCAACAATACAACCCTATTTGATTTCATGGAATAAGTATGACCCATGTAAAGAAATCCAAAAGTTGAAGAAACCGGTCATGCTCATACAAGGAACCACAGATATCCAGGTAAAAATCGAAGATATTGAAGCTTTAGCTAAAGCCAAAACCAAAGCTCAAAAAGTTATTGTAGAAGGCATGAATCATGTATTGAAAGAAGCTGTTGCAGATCGTGCTAAAAATCTAGCCACCTATAATATGCCCGACCTTCCTTTAAAAGAAGGATTAGTGAAAACGATTACAGAATTTATAAAAAAATGATTGACCTAAAATATTGTCCGTTAGGGTTTTTCCCAACTCCTTTACATAAGCTGGGAAACCTAAACAGTAATTTCCCTGACTATAAATTATTTATTAAACGGGATGATCAAACCGGTTTAGCTTTAGGGGGAAACAAGACCCGCAAACTGGAATATTTATTTCAGGATGCATTAGATAAAGATAGTGATACTATAATCACTTTAGGTGCACCTCAATCAAATCATTGCAGGCAAACAGCTGCAGCAGCTACTAAACTTGGTTTAGAGTGCCATTTGTTACTTCGGGAACCCAAACCCATGGATATAAACGGGAACTATTTAATGGATAAAATGCTGGGCGCTTATATTCATTGGTTTCAACAGGAAGAGATGAAATCAAAAGAAGAAGAACTCATCAATCACTTAAAAGCTGAAGGCAAAAAGCCCTATTTAATTCCGATTGGAGGTTCTAATGATATCGGGACATTTGGTTATGCCCGTGCCATGAAAGAAATAAAACAACAACTTGATGAAACAGGAGAAAAAATTGATTATATTGTTTTTGCTTCCTGCTCAGGCGGAACTCATTCGGGAATGATATTGGGGAAAAAGTTATTTAATTTAGATCATAATATTATCGGAATCAGTATAACTAAAGATATTGACCCGGAAAATACACTTCAGGATCACATCATTAAAATTACCAATGAAGCAGCTTCATTAATCAACTCAAATATTAAGGTGAATAAAAATGATGTTGTTCTGATTGATGGATACAATGATGCTGGTTATGGTGTTGTTACGGACCTTGAAAAGCATACTTTGTCCTTGTTGGCCAAAAAGGAGGGCATATTTCTTGACCCCGTTTATTCCGGTAGAGCCTTTGGCGGATTTCTGGATTTAATGAGTAAAAATTATTTTCCAAAAGGATCAACTATTTTATTCTGGCATACCGGTGGTGCTCCGGCTAATTTTCATTATGCCGATCAAATTCTCTAAGTAAAAAAGTAAACTAATATTACAATAATAACTAAGGCTGGGATCATATTTAATATTCTCAACTTTTTAATTTCAAGAATATTTATTCCTAAACCTATTAATAATACTCCGCCTAAGGCGGATAATTCTCTAACAATATTATCCGAAAAGAAATTTGCCAGGGAACCTGCAAATAAAGTCAGTCCTCCCTGGTAAATCAACAATGGTATTATGGAGAAACCCACTCCTATTCCTAATGCAGATGTCAGGGCTATAGAAGAAATCCCATCCATTAATGACTTCATCAACAAAAGTTCATTGTTCCCTTTTATTCCTTCTTCAATTGCACCTACGATGGTAAGTGATCCCATACAATACAATAAAAATGCAGTCACCAATCCATCAGAAAATTTTTCATTCTTAAAGTTCAATTTTTTCTTCAGCCAATTACCTAATCCTTCAACTGCATTTTCAATACCAAGTAACTCACCTATGACAGATCCAATAACTAAACTCCCAATAATTAAAAGAAATTCCTGCATATCCAAAGCCATCTTCACACCTAATAAAAGTGTAAATAAGCCCATTCCCTGAAAAATAATAGTGATGATTCTTTTAGGAAGTTTCGATTGAATAAGCACTCCTATCCCTGTTCCTAGAATAATTGCTCCTGCATTGATTAAGGTTCCTAACATAATTCTAATTTAATTTCTTCAAATGGCTCCAAGGGGATGTCATCCCATAGCCGTCAATTTAAGGGAATTTTGCTTAGGATCATCATAGGTGTAAGCTTTCCTTTCTTTTTTTCTTTTCTACATTTTGAGATC
>JANQLW010000081.1 GCA_028280405.1 Bacteroidales bacterium | reverse complement strand
AAGTCATCAATTTGTTCTATATTTTTTTTACAGGCTTATCAACCCTAATATCTTAATAACTATTGTCATGGAAGCTTAAATTGACGGCTATGGGATGGCGTCCCTATTGCATTCCATCATTTAATGACTAATCACATTCCAACTTTTTGTCATATAATACCCTATAAAAACAAGCAAAATCCCCAGGATGTTACTGGATAAGATATATGATATTGCTATACGTATATGTCCGGCCTTTATCAGGCTAAGCGTTTCCAAAGCATAAGATGAAAAGGTTGTAAATCCTCCGAATATTCCAACAAATAAAAATAATTTAATATTAATATGTAGCTCCCCCTTTTCAAATAACCCGAAACACAAACCAATAAAAAAGGAGCCCAAAAGATTTACAATTAAAGTTCCCCAGGGAAAAGCCCCTTCCACAAATTTTAATGTGAATGATGATACGAGATACCTCATCACTGTTCCAACGGCTCCACCAAGAATTAAAGCTAGGAGTTTATACATAGAGGTTTTTCTATTGTTCTACTACATGATTAACTATACCGTCATGCTGAACTTGTTTCAGCATGACGGTAATTTTTCATTTTCTTAGATTTATAAAGCATATTTAACACCTGGAATATTCTTTAACCCCTCATATAATGCCCCGAATGTCTTTTCATCTTCTATTCGTACATTCACGGTTAAACTGATGTATTTCCTATTGCTACTTAATTTACTGCTAAAAGTTTTATAGGTTATACCAAGTTTAAGCAATAGTGATTTAATATTTTTCTCATGCTCACCTTTAGGTATCGAATTATCCATTATGGTTTTTAAATTAAAACTTACCGGATATTTTACTTTCTGATTTTCTCCTTTTCCATTCCCATTCATAACTAAAAATTATGCTTCGACTTTGCTCAGCAACCTATTATTTATTTCAATCGAATATCTTATATCTGTTATCTTCTATCTTTCAAATCTTCTCTGCATGGGTTAAAGATATCCAATAACTTACACTCTGTAATAGCTTTTCCTCCGTGCAATGTATTGGAAGGTATCACTACAGTATCATCTTTCTTTAATAATTTCTTTTCTTCATTCACAAAAAACTCAAACTCACCTTCAATAACATATAGTATTTGTTCGTGTGAGTGTTGATGAGCCGGAGCTTCCTTCCCTTTTGCAACATTCCAAAATGCCAGGGTCATATTATCGCTATGAATTAATTTTCCATGATAGCCCGGAATTAATTCTCTTGGAATAATATCTTTCAGGTTCTTATTCATCTTTGATTTCTTTTAATTGCATCCACTTTGGTAAATCTTTAACCACAGGTATTTTTCCATAAAAATAATCATCCAGCCATAAAGCCAGCTTCCTGAGCATAAAATTATTCTTTATGCCGAAACGTACAAGATTGTGCATTGTATTATCCGGATGAGCATAAGGGCAAACCGCCATACATCTGCCGCAATCAGTTCCAACTTTACACCAAAAGTTAAAACAGGTATCTGAATTTATTTGCCATCTGTTTACTCCATTAATATTTTTTCTTCCTTCTAATGATATAGAATCAGAAGGGCAAACATGTGCACATTTTTTACATTGCTCACAGAAATCGATCATCGATTTATCTTCTGTCGGAATATCAGTAATTAAAGGAAGGGTGGTTGTTACAACACCGATCCTCACCCTGGGTCCAAGTTTGGGAGTCATCAGTAAGCCGATTCGCCCAATCTCACCCAATCCGGCATCTTTGGCCACCAACGGACAAACAACCCTGTAATTGCCGTCAATATGTGCACGGGCTTCATAGCCAAGATTCCTGATCCATTGCCCTAATTGCACAGCAATAACACCCGCATTTAAATATTGTTGTGCAGATTCCATCACAATAGGTGCTTTGGGGCCAAGTTCTGTGAATTCTTCATCCATCTCAACGGTAAATGCAATGGCATATTTATGATTTAATTCAACTTCTTTACCATAGTCATCTCCCCTTCCAACATGGCTATATATATGATAATCTTTTAATTCGGTAATACCGACATCAAGAGCTCCCAGCTTTTTAACCCATTTTTTTACAAACCGGCTTAATTCATCCGCTTGATACTTCCTGATCGTTGCATTCACAGGGCCATCAACAGCTTGATGCAACTGATCTACCGTAAAAAATGAGGCATCAGAAGCTCCAAACAATACAGGGTCATAATTAATACTACCTTCCTTTAAAAGACCCGGAAGTTTTCTGAATTCATTATCAGATTCAAGATGCTCAGGATGATCTTGATAATATGACTTAAATCTATCACTATCTTTTTCCAGTCTCATTCTGGAAAACATAATGATTCTTTCATCAGTTTTTCCTTGAGGAAGATCCGATTTTATTTTTGAAAGGCCCCTGATTGGAAGGAATAACACAATCGTTTTTATTATCGGGCCGATTATAAAAGCCAACGAAACCCATTCCTTATAATGAAACTCCAAAATTGAAAGGCCTCCGTAGCAAATTATCATAAGTATTACAAAACCCAATGCTTTAGAGGCTGCCATTTTTTTTCTTTCTTTATATGAAATAATAGCTACATAAATAAAAAGGCTGATAATTATCAAACCCATACCTATTAAAAATACATTTTGATGTTCAATAAAAAAAGAAGGCATAAAGACTGAATTTTCAAGATGTAAAAGTATGAAAAATCAGCTAATCCTTTATGCCTTCAACCCTAATTAATAAGAATCAAATAAACTAGAATCTCAGATAACCTACTACCTTAAAATGCACCCTTCCATGGTGTCGGTATTTTTTATAAAGCACATCATGACAAACGATATGTTTGTTTCCATGCTTGAAGTACACATGATCATAACAAGGCAGATCGGATACACATAATCCTACAGGAGGTAGCACTACACGATAACGGTTATTATAATGAGGAGTATAGAAATATCCATTGTGAAAATAATATCTTTTTTTGCCATATTTTATTTTATGAGAATACCTTGGAAGCTTAGCATAATGGGCACCAATGCGTATATGGGATGTATATTTCTTTTTATAATATCGATGGTAAATTCCGTCATGATGTATTGGCTTATAATGGAACTTTCCATGCAAATGAGCTATTTTTTTGCGTTCTTTTTTTCTTTTCTTTTTATATACTTTTTTAGCCTTTTTGGCTTTTTTCTTTTTTTGTTTAAACTCTTTCCGGTTCTTAGTCCTTTCCTTTCTTTCTTGAGCAATTGCTGCATCAGGAATTAAAAAGCTTAAGGCTAATCCTAAAATTGCAATGGTTAATAATCTTGTTTTCATAACGACCTCCGGTTTTAAGTTTTTAAAATCTTAAAACAAAGATGAGTTTCGATCATGAAGCCAAAATGAAGATCAGGGCTTTCTTATTTTAGGTACAAACCATAACCAAATACCTGTTATTGTAAAAAGTAAAAGTGCTATACCCATCGTAGATACATAGATCAATTTTAGCACCTCTTGTTCGGTGCCAAAAATCCGATCTAAAATAGAACCATCGTGAAATTCTTCCATTAAATCCGAATTTCTGAATCTCAGGCTAAGCATTTCACCGGTTTTTCCATCCAGCTGGACCTCCCAAAAGTGATCTTTAAATATAAATTTAACAATTCCTTTATCAGGCCTTGCATCAATGCGGTTAAGTTTAAAGTCCGTAATTTCAGGTTTATACTTTTTTAATTCGGAAAATGCAATTATTTGCAATTGATCTAAAGTTTTCCATTCTGTTAAATCAGTGGATGAACCCACCTGGGTTTTTGGCAATATCAGACCATTGCTATTTTTTTTCCAACCTAATGTTAAGCCACTAATGGCAAGGACAATAAATAGAATGAAGAGATATCCGGCAGTTATACGATGTATCTTTCGGGTAATTTTTAAGGAATAACGGCGTTTTTTCAGAAGCATTAGCAAGCGATTGTAGTTAAAAATAGTTTGGTCGCTGCAAATATCTAAAAAACAACTAAAATCTAAAAACTAATAACTAAAAATTCAATCTATTAGAATCCTTAATTTTAAAATTTTAATTATTAGCTTACTTGTCTTCTTCCTGTGCTTGAATCGCTGTAATCAACACCGTATTTACAATATCTTTTACCAAACAACCACGGCTCAAATCGTTTACAGGTTTATTCAGGCCCTGAGAAACTGGGCCCACAGCAACAGCACCTGCTGCCCTTTGAACTGCTTTATAAGTATTGTTTCCTGTGTTCAGGTCCGGGAATATATAAATAGTTGCTTTACCTGCAACTTCACTATTAGGCATTTTTTGTTTAGCTACAGTAGGGTCAAATGCAGCATCATATTGAATTGGGCCTTCGATTTTCAAATCAGGACGACGATTTCTGGCTATTTCTGTTGCTTTTCTTACTTTATCCACATCAGCACCTTTCCCGGATTCACCCGTAGAATATGAGAGCATAGCTATCCTTGGTTCAATTCCAAAAACACTTGCTGTATCAGCTGAACTAATTGCAATATCTGCTAATTGCTCTGAATTCGGATTTGGATTCACAGCACAGTCGCCATACACAAGCACCCTATCTTCGAAACACATAAAGAAACAACTTGAAACAATTGAAAATCCGGGTTTTGTTTTTACGAATTCAAATGCGGGACGAATGGTATGCTGAGTTGTATGAGCAGCACCTGAAACCATTCCATCAGCATGTCCTTTATAAACCATCATGGTTCCCAGATAACTAACATCATACATAATATCATGAGCCATTTGTCTGGTAATGCCTTTGGTTTTTCGCAAATTATAATAAGTTGCTGCATAATCATTAATCAAATCATTATCGAAAGGATCAATAATATGAACCCCATCTAATTGTAGGTGTAGATTTTTTGCTTGCTTATATATTTCCTCCTCATTACCCAAAATGGTAATGTCTACTACATTTCTTTTTAAAAGAATTTCAGCTGCTCTTAAAATTCTATCGTCATTGCCTTCCGGCAATACAATGTGTTTTTTATTCGCCCTTGCACGTTCAAATAATTCGTATTCAAACATAATTGGAGTCACAAGGCCCGGAGTACTAAGAGATACCAAGTCTTTTACTTTATTTCCATCTACATGATCTTCAAAATGACCAAATGCTTCGGCCATTCTTCTTTCATTATCAGGCGCCAGCACGGCTTTTATCTTACTTACATTAAGTGCAGTTTCATAAGTATCTGTATCCACACTGAATATGGCAACCGGAAGCTTATCAATACCTTCAATCAACCTCATAACTTCACGGTTGGGAGTATAACCACCAGTTAACACAATACCGGCAATTTTGGGGAAGCTATCTGATAAGAGGGTCATAAATAAACCAATCAGCACATCAACTCTATCGCCTGGCATAATGATCAGCATTCCTTTTTCAGCATTTTTCAATACGTTCTCAATGCTCATCGCTCCTATAGCAAAATCATTGATATCATAGTCAAGTACTACATCATCACCATAGATTCTTTTTGCCTTCAAGGCATTACTTAATTGCCTGACGGTAAGTTTACTTAATGATTCAAGTTCTGGAATTATAAAATGGGTTTCATTATCAGCATTATGACGTTTAATCATGGCTTCAGTTTCCTTAAGCTGATTTATTTTTGCCCTGTTAACAAAGTTTCCTAAATAAGTACATTTTTCATATTTTAACACACGCTTAATTAATTCCAGGGTATCAGCAATATCCCCAACACTTTTGTCTTTAGCACTAACAACCGAAAGCACAGGAGCTCCAAGATGGTTCGCTATAGTAGCATTAAAATCAAATTCAAATGGTTTGAGGCTACCTTTATAATCAGTTCCCTCTATTAAAACAAAGTCGCACTGAGATTCCAGTTTTTTGTATTTATTTATAATTTCCGTGTATAAATTATCAAGATCACCTGCTTGTATATATTCTAAGGCCTGGTCGCTGGTCAATCCATACATTTCATCATGCTTGAATGGCAGATTATATCGCTTGGAAACCAATTCAATATCATGATCAAATTTCTGAGCTTCCTGCATATGAATAACCGGCCTAAATAATCCAACCTTACTTATATGGCTACTTAAAATATTCATAATTCCCAGAACAATCAGCGATTTTCCTGAATCAGCCTCTGCTGCTGCAATGTACAAATTCTTAGACATAATGTATAACTCTCTATTGTGTTGATTTTTGAGGCTGCAAAGATACATAAATATATGCGAATTTAGATTTATTAAGCGGATAAATATTTGTATAAATTTTCATAAACATTTAATTAAATAAGACTTTACAAAAAAGTAATATTATTCTAATTTTTTTGTGTCATATGTTTTATATTATTGTAATCAAATCTTAAAAAATTTTAATTTTCACTTTTTGAATGAATGAAAGTCATTTTCCCACCTTTACCTTGCAGCAAATGGCTTTCATTCATTTACAAGATAAAAACAAACAAATTATATATTGCTGTTTTTCTGAATATTACAACCTCCCTTTACAATTTTGTAACATTCATATCAAAGCTTCTGTAATATTTTCTTAACATTTCAATAATCCTTTTGTAATAAGTTCAGTCTTATTTTGCAGCATTACTTTATTTAACAAAACGCAAAAAAATGAAAAAATTTAGCATTACTTTATTTTTTGCATTACTTGTTGGTATACAAGCATATGCAAATGAAAAAGATTTTAAACCAAATGGAAAAGCAAGCGTGAAAATATTTTCAAACTTCCATTCTTCGTTCTCTGATGGGCAAAATGCCAATGTATTTGAGATTAAAAGAGCATATTTTGGTTATGGATACAATTTCAGCAAACATTTATCAGCTAAAATTATGTTTGATGTAGGCAATCCTAAAGTAGGAGGACTGGAAATGACCGCTTTTTTAAAGAATGCATCTTTAACTTATAAACAAAATGGTTTTACAGTAGACTTTGGCTTAATAGGAACTGCTCAGTTTAAAACTCAGGAAAAAGCTTGGGGCTACAGATACATTTATAAATCATTTCAGGATCAACATAAATATAACTCAAGTGCAGACCTTGGGGTAAAAGTAGCTTATAAATTCTCAAAAGCTTTTAGTGCAGACTTTACTTTAACCAATGGAGAAGGCTATAAAAAAGTAGCTGCTGATTCAACTTTAAGAGCAGGATTAGGAGTCACAGTAAATCCTGTCAAAGCTCTTACACTAAGAGCTTATTATGACTTCATTGAAAAAAATAATGTAAACCAACAATCACTTGCATTCTTTGCTGGTTACAAAACCGGTGATATCAGTTTTGGCCTAGAATACAACAAACAATTAAATGCAAAGAATGCAGCTGATAAAGATTTGAATGGTTTTTCATTTTACACAACATATAAAGCAAGTAAAAAATTAAAATTCTTCGGAAGATATGACAAGCTTAGCTCAACAGATGCCTTGGATATGGAATGGAATTTAGGTAAAGATGGAAGTATATTAATCATCGGCCTGGAGTACGCTCCTGTAAAAGGTGTAAAGATTTCTCCCAACTACCAGGGATGGAATCCAAAAGATGCAGCTCAAAAATATATGACGGGAATTTTTATGAATCTGGAAATAAAAATTTAACATATAAAACCCTAAATCGAAAATAAAATGAAACAATTCTTAATCATTCTTGTTGCTGCTTTCATGATCACATCATGTGCAAACAACAATCAAAGTTCAGAAAAATCTGGTTCGAGCTCTAAAAAAGTAAGCTTAACTGCTGCTGGAGCTACTTTTCCAATGCCTTACTATAATTTGGTTTTCAAAAAGTACACAAAATCCCAAGGAACCCTGGTAACTTATGGAGGAATTGGTTCCGGAGGTGGAATCAGAAGTTTAAAAGACCGTGTTGTTGATTTCGGTGCATCTGATGCCTTCTTAAGCGATAAAAAAATAGCTGATTTACCTGCACCTATTGTTCATATTCCTACTTGTCTTGGTGCTGTGGTAATTGCTTATAATCTTCCGGGTATTGAAAGTATTCAATTATCAAATGAGTTATTGGAAGCTATCTTTATGGGAAAAGTAACTAAATGGAATGATGCTAAAATAAAGGCAGAAAATCCAGGCATCAAATTCCCTGATTTAGATATTACATTTGTGCACAGATCAGATGGGTCAGGAACTACTTATATCTTTTCAGATTATATGAGCAAAATCAGTGCTAAATGGGAAGCTGAAGTTGGAAAAGGAAAATCTTTAAAATGGCCTATTGGTATAGGAGCAAAAGGGAATCCGGGTGTTGCCGGTACGATTAAGCAAACTGTAGGTGCAATCGGATATATTGGTTCTGAGTATGCATTTGCTCAAAAAATCAACTATGCTAAGGTAAAAAACAGTTCTGGTAACTTCATTGAACCAAGTATCGAATCAATCAGTGCTTCTGCTAAAGGCGAAATTCCTGCTGACACACGTGTAATGTTAACAAATTCATCTGATCCGAATGCATATCCTATTAGTGGTTTCACATGGATCATTCTTTATAAAGAGCAAAAATATGATGGACGCTCCTTAGCTCAGGCTAAAGGGACCCTTGAGTTTTTGAACTGGTTAATTGATAAAGAAGCTCAAGCAGTAGCTCCTCAAGTAAACTATGCGCCATTACCAGCAAAAGCAGTTGAACTTTCTAAACAGATTCTTGCTTCTGTTACTTATGATGGAAAACCAATACTTAAATAAAATAGACTTGGGTAAGCTAATCCGTCATGCTGAACTTGTTTCAGCATCTTAGACGTCTGAGATGCTGAAACAAGTTCAGCATGACAGAAAAAGAAACACACACAAACAGAGAATGAATAGTGAAAAAATAACAAAAGGGGTACTACTTGTTGCCTCCTTTTTAATTCTTATAATTACTTGTGGAATGATTCTCTCATTAGTGAGTGGATCTATTCCTGTTTTTAATGAGTTTGGGTTTAAATTTATCATATCAACAGCATGGAATCCAACTGAAGACAAAGAGAACTATGGTGCCTTACCATTTATTGCAGGAACAGTAATTACTTCTCTCCTTGCACTAATCATTTGCCTTCCTATGGCCTTTTCCACCTCTTTATTTATTGGTGAATATTTTAGAGGTAAATGGTATTCTAAAGCTTTAGGAACTATGGTGGATCTATTGGCGGGAATTCCATCCATTGTTTATGGTTTATGGGGTTTTTATGTTTTAAGGCCATTTATCGTAGATTTAGGATTAAGTTCACAGGGTTATGGAATATTTACTTCCGGATTAATTCTGGCGATTATGATCATTCCTTATGCTACATCTATAAGTACTGAAATCATCACAATGGTACCAAATGATTTAAAGGAAGCTGCTTATTCTCTGGGGGCAACAAGATTTGAAGTTATCAAAAGTGTAGTAGTACCAAGTGCCCGTTCAGGAATATTTGCCAGTTATATTTTAGCATTCGGAAGGGCACTCGGAGAAACAATGGCTGTTACCATGCTGATTGGAAATACGAATATAATACCTACCGGGCTTTTTGATACAGGAAATACGATGGCCTCTGTAATCGCAAATCAATTTGGAGAAGCAGAGGGACTAAAACTATCTGCCCTGATTGCAATCGGATTATTATTATTTTTAATTACCGGTTTAATTAATGCTATCGGTAAATTTATCATCAAGAAATTTGCGTAATTATGAATTTGAATGTAATTGCGAACCCTACGGGAAATATAAAAAGCAGAATCAGGAAAGATAAAATCTATCTTGGGATTATTATTGTATTGTCACTAATAACAATTTCTCCTATTATTCTCATTATATCCAAGCTTATTATCAAGGGTATAAGACAAATCAATTTAAGCTTCTTTACCGAAACAGCTCCGGATACTCTTGAGGCCATGACAGCTTTGAGTAATAATGAAATTATTCCCGGGGGGATATTAAACGGTATTACCGGTACAATTTTTATGGTCCTTATGGCCTCTTTAATGGCTATTCCGGTTGGAATTCTGATTGGAATCTTTTTATATGAAAAGGGAGAAAAAAGATATGCCAATATTATTCGTGATATATCGGATATTATGCAAGGAATTCCTTCTATTGTACTGGGGCTAATTGCTTATTTATGGATTGTTAAAAATATTACCAACGGGTTTTCTGCTTTAGCAGGAAGTGTTTCATTAGCTATCATGATGCTACCTCTTATTATCAGGTCAACTGAAGAAACCTTGAAAATGATTCCACAAACCATTAAAGAAGCTGGTTTTGCACTAGGAGCCCCTTATCATAAGATCATTTTGAAAGTATTAATTCCAAGTAGTTTAAGCGGATTAATCACAGGTATATTACTGGCAATATCAAGGATATTAGGGGAAACTGCTCCATTAATGTTAACAGCGCTGGGCAGTCCGGTTGTAAACTTTTATGCAGATAAGCCTACCTCAGCAGTGCCATTGTTAATCTGGGAATTTTACAACGACCCCAATATGGTTGACCTCATCTGGAGTTCTTCCTTGTTTTTAATGGGATTTGTCCTTACATTGAATATAATTTCTAAACGTATAGCAGCCAAAAGAAAATAAAGAAAATGATACTAAATAATTTAGAAGTAGAAAATCCTGTATTAAGCATTAAAGACTTATCGGTTGCATACGATAAAAATGCTAAAAATGCTGTCAATGCTGTAAGTGCTGAAGTGAAGCGTAATGCGATTACAGCTATCATGGGGCCATCTGGTTGTGGAAAGAGTACATTGCTACGTGCCATAAACAGAATGCACGACCTATATCCTGCGATTGTTACAGAAGGGAATATCTTTTTAAATGGTGAAAACATCAATAAGATTTCTACCATAGAATTAAGAAGAAAAATTGGGATGGTATTTCAACGCCCAAACCCCTTCCCTACCATGAGTATATACGATAATGTCATTGCCGGATACAAGTTGAACGGAATCAGGCTAAAAAAAGAAAAAAGAGATCATATCGTAGAAGAATCCCTAAAAGATGTTGTATTATGGGATGAAGTAAAGGATTCATTATATAAAAAAGGTACGTTTTTATCGGGCGGACAACAACAAAGATTATGTATTGCCAGAGCTTTGGCTTTTCAGCCGGATGTCATTTTATTGGACGAGCCTACTTCAGCTTTGGACCCGGTTGCAACTTCCAAGGTGGAAGACTTATTGGTTAAATTAAAAAAGAAATACAGTATTGTACTTGTTACACACAATATGACCCAGGCAGCCCGTATTTCAGATAATTCAATGTTTATGTACCTGGGAGACCTGGTTGAATATGGAAAAACAAAGAGCATGTTCACCACTCCTCAAGATCAACGTACAGAAGAATATTTAACAGGAAAATTTGGTTAAAAATTTATCATACTATGGAATCAAAAAAAGATAAAGCCATTAATAAAATACTTAAGGATTTTGAAAAATTTGCAAATCTGACTTTGGAACAATTAGATTTACTGGATAAATATATGAGTTCCGACCAATCTGATAAAGTAGCGAAGTATTATAAGCAGATCAAATTAAATGAAGAAGATTTGAATAATTTCGAAGTAAAGATCAGCGAAAATATTGTAAATACTTTAGCTCTTTACCAGCCAATGGCTTCGGATATTCGAAAGATAATAGCTTGTCACCGTATCATTGTAAACATGGAGCGAATTGGGGATCTGGTTCTAACTGTTGCTATCAATGTGAAAAAAATGAGAGACCCTTCCATTTTCCACAAATCCTCAGAACTGATTGACAATATGTTAATCATTTCAACCCAAATGGTACAAAGAGCAATGCTTTCATTTACCGAGGATGATAAAGATAATGCAATCTGGACAATTAAAAATGACGATATTGTAGATGAGCTTAATGTAAAACTATTAAGAAAATCTATTTCAAAAAGTGGCTTTTCCGAAGAACAGGAAGAAGCGGTGTATAGTTTTATCAGATTAAAAACAATATTGGCAAGCATTGAACGTATAGCAGACCATGCTACACATATTGCCGAAGCATCCATTTATTCAACGGAAGGAACGGATATTAGGCATCAGGATATTGAAGATAATGAGTAATTTTATAGTAGTTAATCCCATTTAAAAAAAGTAAGAATGGAAAATAAAAAAATTCTAATCGTAGATGATGAAGAAGACTTATGTGAAATTCTTCAGTTTAATTTGGAAGGAGAAGGTTTTGAGGCTGATGTAGCCTATTCGGCTGAAGATGCTCTTGAACTTGATCTGAAAGCCTACAAACTAATTTTACTCGACGTTATGATGGGTAAAATGTCTGGCTTTAAATTTGCAGAACAAATTAAAAAAGAACTTAAAATCAATACTCCTATCATTTTCATTACGGCTAAATCAACAGAGAATGATTTATTGACAGGTTTTAATCTTGGTGGAGATGATTATATTACAAAACCTTTTTCGATTAAAGAGGTAATTGCAAGAGTTAAAGCCGTTATGAATAGAGCTAAAGGTACAAACAATGATATAGCCGGTGAAATCATTAAAGTTGATAAACTTAGCCTGGACCTGGAGAAAAGATTATTAAAAATTAACAATAAAGACGTAGATCTCACACGAAAGGAATATGAGATCCTAAAGCTCTTATTAAAAAATATGGGAAAGCCATTTACCAGAGAAGAAATACTTGACCATGTATGGCAACAGGAAGCTATAGTAACTGATCGTACTGTTGATGTACATATTACCAGGCTTCGTAAAAAAGCCGGAGAATATGGCCAGTATATTCGTAGTAAAGCCGGTTATGGTTATTCTTTTCAATACAATTAAAAATTAGTATATAAAATGTTTAACAAACAAAGTTTTCGAAATCGGTTATTTTTATACCTTTTTTTCATATTTGTAGCTTTTACGATTGTTATTCTTGCTTTTCAATATAATAGAGAAAAAGAATTCAGAGTAGAGCAATTGGAGAGCACGCTTAATAATTATACTGAAATCAGTCATAAATTTATTGAGCGAAAAGGATTAGTTGAAACAGGGGACTTCAGGCAACTGGATTCGATCAAATATTTAATTTCATTATCCGACAGAATTACAATTATTGATCCTAAAGGGGTAGTATTATATGATAGTTTTGTAGAAGAGTATGAAAAAATGGAGAATCATATTAATCGACCTGAAGTTCGAAAGTCGATAAGTTCTTCATTTGGAGCCAATATTCGAACATCTTCTACTACTGGCAAAACATATTATTATTACGCAAAATTCTATTCGAACTATTTTGTAAGAACAGCTGTAATTTATGATGTCGATGTTAAAAATTTCCTGGAAACAGAAAAGTTATTCCTGTTTTTCATGGGAGCTATCTTCATCATCATCTGGATTTTGCTAAGAGCAATTACAAAAAAGTTTGGCGAAACAATAACAAAGCTTAAAGATTTCGTTGTAAAATTATATAGCGGTAAAGAACAAATAGAACACATTGATTTTCCAAGAGATGAATTTGGCCTAATCAGTAGACAAATTGTAAATATCTATAAAGATTTAAAGCAAACCAAAGACCAGCTACAGGGAGAAAAAGATAAATTATTCAGCCACCTGACAGCTCTAAATGAAGGTATTGCATTCTTTTCATCAAATAAAAAGAAGGTTTTGGCCAATAACCACTTTATTCAATATGTAAACATTATTTCAGAACAATCTTCCATTACAGCTGAAAAGATCTTTGAGATAAAAGAACTTGAATCAATACTGAGGTTTATCAATAAATATATGGATGAAAATGTGGATATAAAACCTGAAGAGCTTCCTAAAGCAGAAATGAGCCTGCAAAAAAGCGGAAGGTATTTCACGATCCAATGTATCATTTTTGTAGACCGGAGTTTTGAGATCATGATTTCAGATATTACACGTTTGGAAAAAAGAAGATTGATCAAACAACAAATGACTTCCAATATTGCTCATGAACTAAAAACTCCGGTGGCTTCTGTGATGGGTTATATGGAAACATTAATTGCCAACAAACTAAGTGATGATAAGAAAAAATATTTCATTGAAAAGGCTTATAAACAATCGCAACGACTCAATGAATTGATTTCAGACATCTCAGTTCTGAATAAAATAGAAGAATCAAAAGAACATTTTAGCTTCGAAAAGGTAAAGCTATTGGATGTAGTTAATGAAGTAACCGATATTTTAAGCAACCGGATGGAAGAAAAAGGAATAAAGCTTAAGATTGAAATTGACAGGTATGCTGAAATCAATGGAAACAGGTCCTTATTATTCTCCATTTTCCATAATCTTTTGGATAATACAATTAAATATGCAGGTGAAAACCTGGATGTAGTAGTTTCAAATTATCTGGATGATAAAAACTACTGCTATTTATCGGTAAGAGATAATGGAATAGGTATTGAAGAAGAACACCTGAACAGGGTATTTGAAAGATTTTACAGAGTAGATTCAGGGCGTTCACGTAAAACCGGGGGAACCGGGCTTGGCTTGGCTATCGTAAAGAATGCAGTTCAGCTTCATTTAGGAGAAATTTCGGTAAGAAACCACCCTGAAGGAGGTTTGGAATTCTTGTTTTCATTAGCTAAATAGTCGAACCTACTAAACTAATAAAATATAGTAATATCAACAGAAAGGGTTTGATAAGCTTTGAAAAAATGCTTGATAAATTTGCAAGCTTATTTGTAATTTTAATAAAAACCTTACAAAACATAATAGGAAAAACAGATAAGCAACCGCAGTTGAACATTTTTCAAATCCCATTGAAGGAGTTCATAGACCCTAAACATGAATTAGTTTTACTAACTAAAAAGATTATTCGTGACATATTTATGCTTCCCATCACATTTGGGCAATATAAAGAGAAGTTCTTATTGAACATAAAAGCCTACTTAAAACAAAATTTGGAGAACAAGCACCATGATGCCTTGAAATTGATAAAACAATCTATCACAATAAATGCTTACGCCTATAATTTGTATCCTCCGGTTCAACTTTCGAATAAGCTGAAAAACAGTATCAGTGCAAAAAAGTACAGGAAGGAATTTAAATCCAAACAGGAATTCAAAAGTGAAATAACCAATACATCCCAGAAATCCTTGGTCAATAAACCTAGTTCGGTCAAGTTATTCGTGTACGGATTTGGAATGGACCTCAAAACCGATCTTACCCGGAAAAAAGAGTTTGTAAAAGGGGTTATGTCAAGACTGGGCGGTTTTATAAACAGTTGTTCATGCATTTGAATTCTAAAGGTATGTCAACGAGTGAAGAATAGGGGTATATTAGGGTAGAAAAATTCTGAGTTTTCCTTTAAAGAGGATATGAGTTTAAAAAAAAATAAAATTATAATGAAAAAATTATTAAAAATGTATAAAATTATATATCTCTTCATAATAACGTTTTTTCTTTTAATTTTTAGTGGATGTAAAAATCAACCAGAAGAAAACGTTACATATATCACTTCTTTTCCTGAAAAAAAGGAAGTTGTAGCTAAAGAAATAAAATGGATAGAGCCTTATATGATATCTAATATGCTACAAATAGATTCTTTATTAATAATATGTAATACAAAAGGAGCTCATGTTTTTCAAATATATAACACAAATACTAAAACCTTGTTAAAAGAATGTGGAAGTTTTGGGAGGGGTCCAAATTAATTTGTCAACCCATCTATGACAGGTCAGTTTTTCAAAAATGAAGAAGGTACAATTTTTTATGTAAGCTGTTTTGGAAGGAAGAGATTATTTTCTATAAGTCTGAATAATTTATTAAATGGTAAAGATTTTGTAGTTAAGCAAGATTTACTTTCTACAAAGTTAGGTGTTCAAACAAAACTATTAGTTATTGATAGTTTAATTATTGGGAATACAGTTCAAAATAAGATTACATTTACTTACAATATAAATAACAAACAAGTGTCATTTTGGGATTATTACCCTGAGATTTCATTTATAAGTTCCCTTGATGATCACGAGCGTTTTACCCTTTATTGTAAAAGATTTATTTATAATAAAAGTCACAGCCTAATAGCCGGGAGCTTTTTTACATACTTTAACTCCTTAATTTTTTATACTCCCGAGGGAAAAAGAGTAAAGTCCATAAAATTACCAACCTTCAATTTTAATTTAAAGACTAAAGCTTCACTTGGTGATGCTCCAGGATATTGTACAAGTATAGTAAATGGGTTCAACAATATATATATGTCATATTATGAATATCCTAACATAGAAAATAATAAAGGTGTTATTAATATTTTTGACTGGGAAGGGAAAGCATTGAAGCAGTACTTGATAAAAAACACATTTCTCCATTGTTTTGTTGTTGACGAAATTAATCATAAGATTTATGGTTATTCTCCTGAAAATGAAGAAAATGAAATGAGTCCTATTATTGAATTCGATTTGTAAATTTTTGTAGAAAATGAAAAAGGAGAAATTTGTAATTATTTTTTTAATTATAGTTCTATTTGCCCTAAATATTTTTTTATTCTTTTTTAATAGGAATAATAAAATTATTGCTAGACAATATCTTGAAGCATTTGGGAATTATCAAATAGAATACTTTTTACAGAGAAAGGCATTTGATTTAACTATTAATAGACATCATCTACTTTCATTTATAAATGAATCTGAGAAAAAAATTATAAACAATAAACGGCTTGTGATTTATGTTCCAAAAGAATCTTGTGGAATATGCCTTGATAAACTATTAAATCGATATTGGGATGATTATATTAGCAAAATTGTAAAACGTACAATTATCCTTTACGAAGATCCATATCTCGCTAATAATATTTATTTTCTTGGAGAAAATTTAATTGATCATAAAAAAATGAAGGAGCTAAAAATCAAGGACAATAATTTACTTACGATTTTTTTTTTAGATAATGAGCAAAGATTATTGAGTTTATATCTTTTTGATCCTCATTTATTGGATAATTTAGAGTATTACCTGAAATCTTTTTGTAACTATTTAATCAAACCTGATAAACGTTATTAATCCCAGGTATATCAATAAAAATAGCTTAATAACTATTGATAAATTAACGGTTAAATTTGCAAGTTTTTTTTTGATTTCAAGAAAAGATTTGCAAAAAATGATAGGAAAAACAAATAATAACCGGAAAATTCAACTACTACATTCCACACAATTAAAACCAGGTTCGATAGACAGAAAATAATTTAAATTATCGGTTAATACACTCAAACTATCAATTTGTTCTTCTCAAAAGAAGAATTTTATTTTTCCAATCAAGGATGAATTAATTAGAGTATATTTACTTTAAATTAACTGAATCGAATATTATGAAAAACTTTTACAGAATTTTACTCACCATCTCCATAACCGTATTTTTAATGCTTTTTGCGTTTGAAAAGGCCTTTGATGCTGAACAAATGGGAATTCCGGAATCAGTTGATATTTCCTTAATCATGAATATTATGGTGCTTGTATTTGCAATAGCTGTAATCAAATACTTCGGTATTCTTCTCAAAGAAAAGAATGAAATCATTAAAGACTTAAAAGAGAAGCTTGGAAATAAAGATTAATTATTAACATACTATGATTTCTGACAATAACATCATTCCTGAAATAAAAACTGACCGCATCCTTATTAAGGAAATGACCATTGAAGATATAGATGTGGTTTATGATTTTAATTCCTGTGCAGATTCTTTGGCCTATATTGTAAGGGAAGTATTCACTTCCAAATCCGAAGCCTTAGATAAATTAAATTATTTTGTTTCTGCCAATAAATCCAAAACTGCTCTTTGGTGCACCTTTATCTTAAAAGCCACCGGAGAAAAAATAGGATATGGTGGCTTATTTGACATTTCAACCGAACACAAAAGAGCTGAAATTGGATACGGAATATTAAAAAAATTCTGGAATCAGGGATATATGTCGGAAATACTGGAATCCATTCTTCAGTTCGGAATAAAAGAATTAAAGCTTCACAAAGTATATGGAGTAGTAACCCCCGGTAATCTTGCATCAGTGCAGCTACTGGAAAAAAATGGATTCACTAAGGAAGCTCACCTTAAAGATCATTCATATGGTAGAGGAAGGTATTTTGATGAGATGATATACAGCTTAATTGTCAACAATTAACAAGTTCTCCTTAATAACTACCAGTCAATTACATACACTATATTTATACATTTTACATATGCTGAGATATTCAATCTTCACATAAGGAATTCTGTTTTAATAAAAATAAGTTTAAATTTGCGCTTCTGAATCGAAGGATATGACAAAAACCAGAAAATCTATTATTACAGGAGCGATTGCAATAAGTATATCCGCCATGTTATGGGGTATGGATGGAATTATCCTTACTCCTCACCTCTTCAACCTGGACGTTAGCTATGTGGTTTTCATTCTTCATACCATTCCTTTTCTGATAATGAATGTATTCTTTTATAAAGAATATGTCCAATTAAAGAAATTTACACGCAAGGATATTTTTATAATGTCTCTAATTGCTCTTTTTGGTGGAGCCCTTGGTACCATCTCCATTGTAAAAGCATTATTCCTGGTTAATTTTCAGCAATTAACAGTAGTCGTTTTACTACAAAAATTACAACCGGTATTCGCTATTGCACTTGCCACAATTTTACTGAAAGAAAAATTAAGAAAGAACTTTTTATTTTGGGCTACCATAGCCATTGTATCTGGATATTTTATGACTTTTGGATTCCGGTTTCCTGATTTTAATACGGGAGCTCATACTTTCTATGCTTCTCTACTCGCTTTATTAGCAGCATTTTCTTTTGCGAGTTCTACGGTATTCAGTAAGATCATGTTACAGAAATATACTTTTAAAACGGCTACATTTTTCCGCTATGGGTTTACTGCCTTTTTTATGTTTATCATTGTTAGTTTTAGTGGAAAACTTTCTCAATTTGAACTTACTACCTCTACCAACTGGATTTATTTTATCATCATTGGTCTGACATCAGGCTCAGGAGCTATTTTTCTTTATTATTATGGACTAAATAAGGTAAAAGCGATCATTAGTACCATTTGTGAGTTATTCTTCCCAATTACTGCCATTGTTTTGGACTATTTGGTAAATGACTCTGTACTTAGTACCGTACAATGGATCAGTACTACCATCATGATCATTTCCATTATCAGCCTGAATGCAAATAATACGAAAGTAACTGCTAAAAAATAATTCAACAGGGATGTCATCCCATAGCCGTCAATTTAAGGGAATTTTGCTTAGGATCATCATAGGTGTAAGCTTTCCTTTCTTTTTTTCTTTTCTACATTTTGAGATC
>JANQLW010000046.1 GCA_028280405.1 Bacteroidales bacterium | reverse complement strand
TGTAGTCTGTGTGAGAAGAAACAATCAAAATTAGCGCACAGAAATCACAGAAAACCACAGAAAAAATAAAAATTTCTCTTAAGTTGACGCTTATGGGATGGCTTCCCTTGTGTTACTAGAGGTTTTTGTTGTGTTCTTAAAATGTTGCAGGATAGCTATTTGGGGGATAAAAAATACTTGCTACATATTTCTGTGTTTTTAATTTACAGCGATTTTATTTTATATTTGCTTCGAACCGGAAATTAAATGTTAAGAAAAAATCCCAAAATAAAATCAAGAATAAATTCAGAAAAAGATTTTAAAAAACTTTTTGAAGAATATTACAGACCTCTATTTATTTATGCCAAAAGTTTATTAAAGAATGAAAATGAAGCTAATGATATTGTTCAAGAATGTTTTTATAATTTATGGAAAAATAGAACAACTCTTGAAATAAAGTCCATATCCGGTTTTTTATATACTGATGTTCGCCATAAATGCCTAAATTTTTTTAAGCATCAAAAAATAAAAGAAAAATATATCTCATTTGAGGAATCAAGAGCTGATGAAAGTATAGATAGTATGCTACCCTTCTATGAACAAGAATTAATGAGAAGGGTAAGTAATTTGATTGAACAGTTACCTAAACAACAAAAAGAATCCTTAATTTATAGAATGAGTGGTGATTCTATTCCTGAGATTTCAGAGAAAATGGGTATATCTATGAATACTGTAAGAACTCATTTAAAAAAAGCACGAAAATTTCTACGTTCACAATTAAAAAATACTTTATTTATTATATTTTTAATAAAATATTCAAATTTTTTTAATTTTTAGATCACCTACCTGCGCTACTTAGTTTTCATTAAATTATAACTGTTGTTATGAAGAATATTGAAAAACATATTAGAATTTCTCATTTATTATGGAAAAATTTGAAAAATGAGCTTTCAGATAATGAAAGGCTTGAGCTGAATTTGCTATTTGAAGAGAACCCTAAATTTAAAAAATGGTTTGCCAATTTTCAAAAGCAAAGTACTATTGAAAAGCAAGTTGAGGAATTTTATTCTATTGATATTAATGAAAAGTGGAATCAACTATATCCTAAAATTAAGAACAGAAATCGTTTCAGAATTTCAATGCAATTATTATGGCGGGGAGCTGCTATATTTATTGCTTTATTGGGAATCTATATATTGGTGGATCAAATTTATTTTGATACTGAGATGAATAATACTACATCTGAAATTTTACCCGGATCAACAAAAGCAATGCTTACCTTATCGGATGGAAGCAAAATTAATTTGCAGAAAGATAGCCTGCAGACAATCTATGATGTTGGAAATATCATTAATTCGAATGGACGAGAACTTCAATATAACCCGCTTGCCGGACGGACAGAAAATAAAGAGCAACTTGAATTAAACAAGATAGATGTACCAAGAGGTGGTGAATTTCGGTTGGTTTTAAATGATGGTACTAAAGTAATCTTGAATTCGGAAACCAGTTTGAAGTATCAGGTACCTTTTGGTACTAAAAATCGAATGATTGAACTAATAAAAGGAGAAGCATTTTTTGAAGTTGCTCATAACAAAGAGCTTCCATTTAGGGTTCTTACAAAAGAAGGGCTTATAACAGCAATAGGCACCTCATTTAATGTTAGATCTTACGAACATGAAAATAATACATATACCACTCTTGCAGAAGGAAAAGTTTCTATCAAAACTCCTGATGAATCTATTTTTTACTTAACATCTGGTAAACAGGCGGTTATTAATAAGAATAGCCATGAATTAAATATTCTGGATGTTGATTTAGATCGTTATTTAATGTGGAAAGATGGTGAATTCATATTTGAGAATGATCGATTGGAAGTCATCTTATCAGATTTGGCGAGATGGTACAATTTTGAAGTATTCTACGATAGTGAAAGCTTAAAGGATTTGAAATTTTCTTTTTATTTAGAAAGGGATAAGGGAATTTATAAAATCCTGGAATTGTTAAAGAAAACTAAAAGTATAGAATTTGATGTATCTGGAAATTATATATTGGTAAAGCGCCAATAATGAAGCTTATCCAACACAAAAAAGAAGGAGTTATAGCAGCTAACCCCTTCTTTATAATCATTACCGGAAAATCCGGTAAGTAATAAATAACTAATAACAAATATATGAAGAAAAAATTACCTAAAAGACATCGCATAATGCGATTTTGTGAGAATCTAAATTCTCCTGTGAAACTTAGTTCATTGTTTGTTGCAATGCTTTTGTTATTATTTCAATATAATGCAAGAGCACAAGCGCAACATAAATTTACTAAATCCTTTAAAGATGCCAGTGTAGAGCAAGTATTTAAAGAAATTCAAAAAGAGAGTCATTATCGATTTGTGTTCTTAAGTGAAAATGTGCAATCCCTAAAAAAAGTGACTCAGGATTTTAAGAATGCTTCAATTGAAAGTATTCTGGATTATTGTTTACAAGGATCAGGAATTAATTATGAGCAGGATGAAAATGTATTCGTCATTTTCCCTGTAAATAAAAGCAAAGAAAGCGTAATGAATAAAGTAATGTCTAAAATTATTGAAATCTCGGGAAAGATTAAAGACAATGATGGACTTGCTTTACCCGGAGCAACAATTAAGATTAAAGGTACTTTGAAAGGCACGATTTCAGATGAAAACGGAAACTATAAAATAAAGGCACCTTCAAACGCAATCCTGGTTTATTCTTTTATTGGCTTTAAAACAAAAGAAATTAAAGTTAATCAAAAAACAATAATTAATGTTAGTCTTGAAGAAGATCAGTTGGTACTTGATGAAGTTGTTATTAATGCAGGTTATTACTCCATTACAGAACGCCTGAAAACAGGAAACATTACTAAAGTAACGAGCAAGGAATTGAGTAAAGCACCTGTTGCGGATCCGATGGCAGCATTACAGGCAAGAGTTCCTGGTATGATTATCACCCAATCAAGTGGACAACCTGGATCATCTTTTAATATAGAAATTCGGGGACGTACACAAGTTGATAAACAAAACAGTGCCAGTAGTACTCCATTGTATGTGATAGATGGGGTTCCGTTGGCTAATGGTGATCAGAACCTTAACAGACTTAACTCTGCAATGGATCCATACTTGCTAAACGGAATGAGCCCGCTTTACAGCATTAATGTGGCGGATATTGAAAGCATAGAAATTCTGAAAGATGCTGATGCTACAGCTATTTATGGAAGCAGGGGAGCAAATGGGGTAATATTGATTACTACCAAGAAAGGAACTGCAGGTGATCTGAAATTTAATTTTAGTGCTTCAACCGGAATGAGTGTAGCTCCACTTCCGGACATGCTGAATACAGCAGAATACGTAGCGATGAGAAAAGAAGCCTTAAAGAATGATGGACTGGATTTGGAAACCCTTGCAAATAGCAGCAAGCTTTCTGACCGCAATAAGGTTTATGATTTGATTCAATACGATACCCTGAGGGATGATAATCTGGTAAAACAATTAATCGGAGGAACTGCTCATACTACGGATTTTCAGGCATCTTTGTCCGGGGGAAGTGAGTTAACCCAGTTTATCATTGGAAGTGGGTATCGCAGGGAAACGAATGTTTATCCGGGAGATTTTCCAAACACAAGGGCATCCGGACGTTTTAATCTTACTATTCGCTCGGCCGACCAAAAATTTATGGGTAGCTTTTCAGGAAGTTATACATCTACCAAAAATACTAATACCCAAACAGATCTTTCCCAATATATAGACCTTCCCCCCAATTATAAATTATATGAAGACAATGGAGAACTTGCCTGGAATGAAGGTGGTTATAAATCAAATAATCCGTTGGCTTCCATGTTGAAAAAATATGAAGTAAATACAGCAGTATTGAATTCTAATGTATTACTGTCTTACAAAATTATCCCCGAACTCACGATTAAAAGTAGCCTGGGTTATAATGTTATAACCACTGATGAGTCATTGATTATTCCATCAACGGCAATCAACCCACTGGACAGGACGGGAGCTGATGGTAGATATATTTTTGGCCATAGTCAATTTAAAAGCTGGATTTGGGAACCACAAATAGATTTCAAAAAATCCTTTGAAAAAAGTACGTTAACAGCTTTGGTTGGAGCTTCATTTCAAAGCCAACAAAGTGAAGGTTATGATATCAGCATTGATGAATATACCGATGATAGTTTTATAGGATCGTTAAGGAATATTAATAAAGATATGTTGCAATCTACTTCAAGTAATTTTACAGAATATAAATACCAGGCGTTATTTGGCCGTATTAATTATAATTATGATGGTAAATACATTGTGAACTTATCCGGTCGGAGGGATGCTTCCAGCCGTTTTGGCCCGGACTTCCGGTTTTCAAATTTCGGAGCGGTTGGTGGTGCATGGATCATTAGTAATGAACCATTTATGAAAGAATCTTCTTTTGTTAGTTTTGCAAAGCTGAGAGCTAGTTATGGTGTTACCGGAAATGATAAAATAGGAAATTATAAATACCAGGATACCTATCAGATCGCTAGTGGTTTTTCCGGTACTGCTACCTATGACGGCATGACGGCACTTACACCTGCATCATTATTTAAACCTACTTTGCATTGGGAAAAGAATATTAAACTGGAAGTAGCATTAGATGTACGCATACTACAAGACCGTTTACAATTTTCTATGGCCTGGTACAGAAATAGATCTTCTGATCCATTAGTAACCTATAACTTACCTGGAATAACCGGGTTTAGTGGTGTCGTTGCTAATTTGGAAGGTGTACTTGTGCAAAATCAGGGAGTGGAGTTAGTTATCAGTTCTGATAATATAAAAACCAAAGATTTTACATGGTCTACAGACTTTAACATAACGTTTCCAAGCAATAAGCTGGTAAAGTTTCCCGGTCTCGAAGAATCATCATACAAGAGTAGATATATTATAGGCAGGTCCCTTAACCTTGTTCAGCTTGCTAACTATTTAGGCGTGAACCCTGAAACAGGCTTATATATGATAGAAGATTTGAATGACAATGGCAAATTAGATATTACCGCTGTTGATGGAGACCTTATCCCTCAATTTGACACTGATCCTGATTTTTACGGAGGCTTGCAAAATACCCTTATTTATAAGGGATTCCGTTTGGATTTTTTAATGCAATTCACAAAAAAAATGGGGAGAAGCTGGATCACAAACTTTTCAAGTTTTAATACCCCCGTAGGAGTTGCCGGAACGAATGCTCCAAGGTTTGTTTTAGATCGCTGGCAAAATCCTGGTGATGTTACAGAAATACAAAAGTTTACGTCTCAAACTTCATTTTGGGATCTTTATAAACTAGAAGGCCATGCCCCTGTACTTTCTTCCACTTTTGCATACACCAATATTTCTTATGTACGTTTAAAGAACGTTTCATTATCATACAATCTTCCTGAAAAATTGACAAAAAGACTAGGAATGTCTTCTGTACGCATTTATTTACAGGGACACAACTTACTAACATGGTCGCTTATCAAAGGGGGGGATCCTGAAACAGGTTTTAGTAGCATACTTCCACCTTGGCGTACGATTATCATGGGTGTTCAAATTAGCCTTTAATTTTAAAGTTATTTAGTTATGAAAATAAAAAATAAAAAAATAGTATACTATCCGACAACGCAAATGCTGATTATTGCATTTTGTATATTAATAAGTAACACGGCTTGTGAAAATTTTACAGATATAGAATTACCACCGGATATGGTAGGTACAGAGAATGTATTTAAAAATGAAGGTTCAAGCCAGTCAGCCATGCTGGGAATTTATGCTTCTGCGGCTAATCATTCCGGTATAAGAGGCTTGTATAGTTATGTAGGATTTTCATCAGATGATGTGGTAAGAGCCAGTTTTTCGTCATTTCAACAACCATTTGCGGAGAATGTCATTGACCCCTCCAATAACAATATTTTTAGCATGTGGAAAGCATATTATAATCTTATTTATCAATGCAATAATATGATTATAAATGTATCTGCATCAAATGAGTTGCCAGAAAGCCTGAAGAAACAATTAGAGGGAGAAGCTAAATTTATAAGAGCTCTTAGCTATTTTTACCTGGTTAACTTATGGGATGGTGTTCCACTTTCTTTGGGAGTAAATTATGAGGAAACGAGGTTACTTCCCCGTTCTTCACGTGAGGAAGTTTATGCCCAAATTACAGACGATCTGGTAGATGCACAAAACAAACTAAGCAGTACGCTCTATGCAGCAAAGGGAGATAGAACACGTGCCAATAAATATGCAGCCACAGCATTACTGGCAAGAGTAAAGCTATATAATAATGAATGGAGTGAAGCAGAAACGCTGGCAACTACAGTTATTGAGGCAGGGCTTTATATATTAGATGATTTGGACAAAGTATTTTTAGCCGAATCGGGTGAAAGTATTTTTCAATTGTCAAATCCCGGATCAAATAGATACACAAATTTATATTTAGCTCCAGCTATACTTACGAATCCCAATTATAGAATATCAAACTATATAGCAGATTCCCTAATAGATGGAGATAAACGAAAAGAAGTATGGGTTACACCTACAAATAATGGTATTTATAAATACAAAACTTATTCAAATACAAGAGGTCCGGAAGATGTCGAAGCTAATATTATGATAAGGCTGGCAGAAATGTATCTGATAAGAGCTGAGGCACGTGCACAACAAGGTAATATTACAGGAGAGAACAGTGCTCAAAGCGATTTGAATACCATCCGTGCAAGGGCTGGTATGCCGGGAAGAACAACTGCTGATAAAAATGCAATGTTGGAATTTATTTACACTGAGCGAATGATAGAACTTTTTGCTGAATGTGGACATCGTTGGTTTGATGTTAAACGAACAGGCCGGGCTGATGCTGTTTTTGGGGCACATAAAAGTGGATGGGCGCCTGAAGCTGCGCTATATCCTATTCCATACGGGGATATACTAAAGAATCCAAATTTAACTCAAAATCCTGGATACTAATATTAACGTAAGTTCGATGTAAAAAGGTTACTGTTTCATTGTTCAACTGTTTGAAAGTTCATAAGTAGCGTTTAGGTAAACAATATAACAATGAAGCAATTGAACAATGAAACAATGTAACTGTATAAAACTAGAAATTATATCTATTATCTTCTATAAGTTTATCAGCGATAGCTAAACGGGCATCTCTTACATTTACAGGAGCTACTTTAGTAAATCTGGCTAAAGCATTCAATAATAATTCCTGCTCTTTACCTTCTGCAAATGAATTGATCGCATCTTCACCGGCTTTACGGATGGAAGCAGCTGCATCATAAGTATAAACATCAAGAATATGTTTGTAAAGGTCCATACCATTTTCACCACTTTCTTCTTTCATTTTCTCTAATTTTTCAACACGAAGCAGCGTAGATTCAGCAGCATAAAGTTTAATGAGCATATCAGAGATGTTCATCCATATTTGTTGCTCAAAAACAAATTTACGTTTGAATTTTTCTGAAGATACTCCAAGGATCATTAATACAGCATCTTTGAAGTTTTGAACTGCAGCTCTCTTATCTTCATAATAACTTTTTAATTCAAATACATGATCGGCACCTTCGTTCAACTTATCAACAACTTCTTTAGCTTTGGCAAATAAATCTATTTCACCTTTCATTGCTCTCTTAAGAGCTGTATCAACAACTAATAAACGGTTGATTTCGTTTGTTCCTTCAAATATTCTGTTAATACGAGAATCGCGATAGTTTCTATCAACAGGATTTTCAGAAGAGAATCCCATTCCACCACAAATTTGTACAGATTCATCAACAACATAGTCGAGAGCTTCAGAACCTAATACTTTTAATAAAGCACATTCGATAGCGAATTGAGCAGAACCTTTAATATTAGCTTCACCATGATCCATACCTTCTGCCATATAAGCTTCAATCGTATCATTTACATCTTTACTTGCTCTGTAAACTGCAGATTCAGAAGCAAACGTTTGAACAACTTGTTCTCCTAATTTATGCTTAATTGCACCGAAGTTAGAAATTAATTGTCCGAATTGCTTACGCTCATTAGCATAGTTTACCGATTGAGTAGTTGATCTTTTCGCAGCACCTATTACTGTAGCACCTAATTTAATACGGCCAATATGTAAAATGTTTAATGCAATACGGAAACCTTCACCACGTTTCCCAAGCATATTTTCAACAGGAACCTTAACATCATTGTAGAAAATCTGGGTAGTTGAAGAACCTTTAATACCCATTTTCTTTTCTTCAGCATTAATTACGACTCCGTCCCAGTCTCTTTCAATGATGAAAGCACTTAATACGCGATCATTGTCAATTTTAGCAAATACAGTCTGAACATCTGCAAAACCACCATTGGTGATCCACATTTTTGCACCATTTAATATATAGTGTTTTCCATCTTCAGAAAGGGTAGCTTTAGTTGTTCCTGAATTTGCATCAGAGCCTGCTCCGGGTTCGGTTAAACAATAGGCCGCTTTTAATTCTCCGCTTGCTAATTTGGGGACATATCTTTGTCTTTGCTCTTCATTACCATAATAAAGGATGGGTAAAGTTCCAATACCAGTGTGGCACATGAATGCTACTGAGAAGGAGTTAGCTGCACCCATGGATTCATTCGCACGCATATTGGTAAGGAAATTTTGGTTGAATCCTTCATATTCTTCAGGAACTGAAATTCCTAATAACCCAAGTTCACCGGCCTTAGTAACAAGCTCAGCCATTAAACCAGATTCTTGTGCATCAATTCTATCTAGATTCGGATATACTTCTGCTTCAAGAAAATCTTCACAAGTTTGAACAATCATCTGTTGTTCTTCATCTAATTCTTCAGGGATAAAAGTATTTTCAGCCTGAGCTTCTTTTAACAGAAACTCACCGCCTTTAATCAATTGATCTTTTTCCATTATATCTCTCTTTTTAAGTGGTTTCGTTTGCTTTAAATTAGGGTGTTTTTTACTAATCGGCAAATATATAAAGAAGTGGATTAGAAACAAAATTAACCATGATAAGGACAGTTATTTAGAAAAATTATGAATTCGGAGTGGAGGGATGACATCCCATAGCCGTCAACTTAAGGTTTTTTTATTTGGGATATTTTATGTATTGCCTGTCTAACAGGCTCTAATAAACAAGTTCATTGTCGTCCGGTAAAACGAATAGATCCCTAAAAGGCTCTGCTCAACGCATTATCCAAAAGGGCCCCTGAGCGGAGCCGAAGGGATATAGAATTAAACTGGCATAAGGTTCCCCGAGCGAAGAAGA
>JANQLW010000031.1 GCA_028280405.1 Bacteroidales bacterium | reverse complement strand
TTCAGAGTATCCCGACATACAATGTCGGGAGGGTCACTAGTTCGAATCTAGTATCGCCCACAAACAATTAAAGCTTCCCTAATTTGGGAAGCTTTTTTTTATTTGCACGCTCACGCATATTTACCCTCCAAAATCTATTACCATACTCCCTAAATTTCCCTATGGAATACTTAAAATATTTAATTACATTTATATCATATATCATAATTTAAATGGGATTTAAGCTACATATCAAAAATATAGTCTGCCCAAGATGCATTAAGGTGGTTAAAGACGAATTTGAAAGATTAAATATTCCTACAGATAGTATTGAATCAGGGATCGTTACCACTACTTTCGAATTGAATGATGCGCAAATTCAGCTAGTAAAACAAAGTTTAGAAGGCAATGGGTTTGAGTTAATTGATGATAAGAGAAGTAGATTAATTGACAATATTAAAACTTTAATAATAGAAAACATTCATCATTCAAAGGACAACTTAGAATCCATAAATAGTTCAGCCTATATATCGAGAGAAATAGGTTACGATTACTCTTAGCAATATAAAATTGTAAATGATGGAAGTAAAGGAATTTATAGTAAGGTTTTTCAAAGATTTTTTAGCCATTCTAAGCGAGATGTCTCCTTTTCTCTTACTTGGTTTTTTCTTTGCCGGACTATTGTACGCTTTTATTCCTAAACAACGTATTGAGAAATACTTTAATGGTAAACCATTTCGGTCATCCATATTAGCCTCTTTATTCGGAATACCTTTGCCATTGTGTTCCTGCGGTGTTATTCCTACAGGAACGGCATTTTATAAAAACGGAGCTTCAAAAGGTGGAACTATATCCTTTCTTATTTCAACACCACAAACAGGAGTTGATTCAATTTTGGCAACATTCTCATTAATGGGAATACCTTTTGCCATCATTAGACCTTTAGCAGCATTAATAACGGGTATTTCAGGAGGGTTAATCACAAGTACAATTACAAAAAACGAAACTGACAAAAGAATTTTTAAGCAAGGAGAGGAAAAGCAGAAAACACTAAGTCAAAAGATTTCAAATGTATTTCGATACGGTTTTGTAGAGTTTATCCAGGATATTTCTAAATGGCTTGTGATTGGTTTGGTATTAGCAGCAATAATTTCAGCGCTTATTCCTAATGAGTTCTTTGAATTACTGAATATGCCTCCAATTATACAGATGCTTTTAATTTTGGCGGTATCAATCCCCCTGTATATTTGTGCAACTGGATCAATTCCTTTAGCGGCGATACTAATTTTAAAGGGTATTAGTCCGGGTGCTGCATTTGTTTTATTAATGGCGGGACCAGCAACCAATGCAGCAACCATAACAATGATCGGAAAGGTTTTAGGTAAAAGAAGTTTGTTTGCTTACCTGGGAACAATCATAGCAGGAGCACTGTCTTTTGGTTTCTTAATAGATTACGTCTTGCCCATTGAATGGTTTACTCAAATTACAAACCAACATTTAGGGCATAACCATGGAAGTCATTTATTGTGGTGGCAAATAGCATCAGGAGTGATATTATTAGGACTTATTATTAATGGCTATATTCAAAAACACCTTGAGTCGAAGAATCAAAGTAAAACACATTTAAAGAGTAATACAATGGAAATTAAAACAATTAAAGTGGAAGGAATGACTTGTAATCACTGTAAGGCAAATGTAGAGTCTAATCTTGAACAACTTGAGTTTGTTGATATTGCTACAGTCAACTTAGCAGATAAGTCCGTGACGATTAAAGGTAACAATCTTGAAACTGAGAAAGCGATTAATATGATTAACAGCTTAGGATATAAATGTGTTTAATTGTTTATCTTTATATGGTAAGGAAAAAAACCACCAATTAAATCAAAGAGAAGCTATTGCTAACTTAACCCCCAAAATGATATAAATCAATTCCAAAATTATATAACGCAATAAACAGCGTCTATTTGTTTCTTTGTTAAATAGGTTTATATAAAATGATAAAAAAGGCAAATCATATAATACTTTCATTCTTGTTGTTAATATCAACAAGCGGATTTGCTATATTAAAACACTATTGCGGTGGTAAATTAAGCTCAATTTCCATATTTGCTGTGGCGGATTCGTGCTGTGATTCTTTAATGTAACAAATGTATTTTTTCAATCCTTTTCTGAAATTGCTTCATATTTGAACTTTGATTCAGTGATTTTGACATTTGACGGACAAATTCCGGCATCTCATTGATTAGTTTTTGTATTCTTCTTAACATGTTGTTAATTTGGATATTAAGGATTGTTCATAACAACACGTGAAAAAAATATCAAGTCATATTATAAACGAGTCATTAATTAACCATTAAAAAATATAAGATATGGAACCCATTAAATTTTTTACAAATGTATTCAGATTAAAGTCCTGGATGATTTTAATAATGTTCGTATCAGGATCTGCTATTTTATTTTCATGTAGCAATAATGATGAAATAATAGAATCGGAAAATACGGATGAGGAACCTTTTGAAAATCCGACAATGACGATGGATAAAACGCTTTCGGATAATGCACAGGAAAAAACCATTGCCTTTGATGCACTTGGATTTATGTCATGTAATTTTGGAGGACTTACTTTTTTGCCTCCGGGAAAAGTAGCTGATTATTGCGGCTTTCAGTATTTCCGTGACAACGACCAGACAAATATGGGGCATAACAATGAATTTGTCTCTATTATTAGTAATAATATACTAAACATTCTTATTGATGCACAAATTCAGATGTTTGTAGACGGAGCTCAGGATCAGATCACCCTTATCAGGAAGTATGCCGATATGCGGCTTCCACTTTGTAAAGCTTTTCAAAGATTGCTTGTAGGAGATCTGCCGGATGGAACCACCGGACTGGATGAGGAGGCTATAAAAGCATATTCTGCCGAATTATACAAAATTGATGAAGAGATCAGTTATGGGAGGGCAGAACTTTTTGGCCGGGTTATTAATTCGCTTACGGATGCTCAAAAAAACCAAATTGTAGCTCTTAAAAATCTGAAAGGAGTTGGTAATTGGGATCGAAGTTTGAAAGATCCTTCAAAGGACATGGGATTGGAAGCAGATGTAAGAGTCACCGTAAGCACTTATGCCAGTGAAATATATACCTGGTATGCCGGTTCGATAACAGGTGATGTGTATTTTTGCCCCGAGCGCCAGGCTACCTATTTCGGTTCTTTCTACTTAAAAGACGGTACTTTGATGAGGGCATAGGAACAAGGCCAAAGTTATATTATTGGTGAAAATGTAACAGCCGAAGCGGGTGATAAGTTTTTGACAGATATTCTGAAAAAATAGCGCTACCTACTGATGAAGAAATAAATGTAATCAGAAATACGGATTTATTCTTTAAGTAAGACGTAGTTATAAAAGTTAAATGCCTGTTCCGTAATTTAGGATTGAAATTCTAATATAGATGAAAAGGAACTCCCCCAACAACTAAAATAAACAAGAACAGAAAAACACGGAACAGGCATTTTTAATCGGCATAATCTTGATTTTGAATTCACTCTACATTTTCTTAGCTTTATATGCTTAGCTTAATCATATGAAGATTGAAAAATTTACCTCATTAGACCTCGAAAATATAAAACATCTTCAGCCTGATGGCTGGTCGGATATTTATCCTGAATTCGTGAGTTATATAAATTTTGATTTTTGTCTTCCTGTAAAAATTATGAAGGATGATCGAATCATTGCCTTAGGGGCTTCCATCATTTTTGAGAAAACCGCCTGGCTGGCCCATATTATTGTAGATGAAGAATTCCGAAATCAGGGACTCGGTTTTCAGGTTGTAGATTTCTTATTGAAAGATTTACAAAGGAAACAGATTGAAACTGTTTTATTGATTGCTACAGAACTTGGACAGCCGGTTTATTATAAAGCCGGATTTTTAGATTCCGGTAACTATATTTATACGAAGCGAGATAAAGAATGGAATCCGAAAGATGCCTGTCTGAATATTTTTCCATTGACTAAAAACGATTACAAAGAATTACTTTTTTTGGATCAATTTATTTCAGGGGAGAACAGAAAGAACTTAATTGATTTGTTTTTGAATGATGGTGTGATCTATTTAGATAAGAATAAAATTCAAGGGTATTATTTACCTCAATTGGGAGAAGGGCTCATCTTTGCCTCTAAGCCTGAAGCCGGAATTGCGTTAATGGACTATAAATATGCAACCAGAGATAAAGCCGTGATTCCGGAAGATAATGTCATAGCACTTGATTACCTTCTTAAAAATGGATTTGCAGTTACTGATACTGTTGGAAAACGAATGTATCTTGGAAAGCCTGTTAATTGGAGACCAAAATGTTATTATAGCAGAATTAGTGGAAATTATGGATAAATTGTGTCGTACATTTCGACTCCACTGCGTTTCGCTCAATGACCTGGTTACTGAGCTGTCGAATCGTAAATGATCTTACAATTGCTTAATCATCTCAAACTGTTTCCCTAAAATCTTAACCCCAACACTTAGCAAAAAATTATTGATTGTTGAATCGCTGCTTTCGGTGTTAATGAGTTTAATTGAATCTCCCGGGATATGATTTAAAATCTTTTTTAGAAGTGCTGTTGCAATCCCTTGTCGGCGAAAGTTTTTATGAACGGCCAACTGTGTAATATCTCCCGATTCTAATTCAGAAATTAGATAACCAACGAATTGGTTTTCTTTAAATGCTCCAAGTGTTTTAAATTTATGGGGAGTCCGGTTCATCGAATGATAATGGTTCTGCCATGAATGTTCATAATTGCAGAATACTTTCACCATGCTTTCATCCGGGATATCAATTTCTTTAATTATGATATTAGCTTTTAGATCATTATTGAACTTTAAATCTTTGATGGGGGAGACGAAGTAGTCAAATTCTCTCGTGATCTTGAATCCTACACTTTGATATAAGGGTATAGCTTTTTCATTATGTTGTAACACTTCCAGTAAATATTGTTCTATCCCTGCTTCTTTTAGAACAGGAACAGCTGCTTCAAATATTTTACGTGCCAGGCCTTGTTTTCGGTATTCTTTCACAGTTCCTGTTCCCGTGTCATAAGCGGTGATTTTGCCATTCCATTCTCCAATACCATTAAAGGTAAAACTTACAATTTCATCATCTACAAATGCTCCAACTGACAAATCCTGATTCATTCCACGGCGGGTTAGCATTTGTTTCAATACTTCTTCCGGCATATACGACATTTCATAATCCTCAAAAGCTTTGGTGAAAGCTTTATGAATTGTTCCGAATGCAATGCCTTTTAATGTTTTAATTTCCATGCTCTTATTTTAATGCGTTCATACAAATGTTTAATAATATTTCTACTTCATAGAGTTTATGGAGTTCGCTGTCTTTTTCTCCATAACCTTTCAGCTTATAATCGATATATTTAACGGGAATCGTAAATAGAGTAGATAGGATATCAATTTCACGAATGTGCAGGCCAATTTCCTGAGTTGATTTTCCCAGATTACTAATATGCATGATAATTCTGTCAATGGCTTCCGCTCTTGAATCCGGATATTTAAAGGAAAAATCATATACCAGGGAATTCGCAAAACTGACGGCTGTCGGATCGTTTTTATAAAGATCCAATATATAGGAAATAATTCCTTCCGTGATTCCCCGAACTGTTTCTCTGGCCTCAATTAATTCAAATACATAGTCGTGAAACTCCTTTAATTGTTCTTCGAATATACTGGTCACCAAATCTTCTTTGCCTTTATAATGTCGATACAAATAACCATCCGATACCTTCGCATTTTTAGCAATCTCAGAGATAGAGGCTCCATGAAATCCTTTCCTTACAATCAGTTCTTTGGTGGCTTTAATCACCCGTTTAATTTTCTCTTCGTCTGTAATTCTCATATGAATTATTTAAATAAATGAATATTCATTCATTTGTAAAAGAAATAAAATTATTATTAAAATCAAAATACTTTTATATAATTATATTTTGGTTTCGCTCAAAGATTGGGAGACTAAGTTTGCTAAACCCGGTCATTGAGCGGAGCAAAGCGGAGTCGAAATGTCCTTCGACAAGCTAGGAACCACCTTCGACAGGTTAGGTACCACCCTTTTTCGGGATCGATTCCTCAAAGAGGAACCGATCCCTTAAGCGTTAATACGGGGCCGTTTGTTTGAGGAAAAAATCCAAATTCAGAACCGACTTTAATTGACGGTAGAAATTCTGTTCTGGCACTACCTGACTTAGTTGTGCAACAGTTACAAATGTTAGGCACTGGCTTTTTTCATTTTCAATCATTTATCCTTTCAGGTTTGCTATAAGTTTTCATCTGTGCTCAGCGTTGGCAAAGACATACTTTTTTGTAATTTTTGGTTAGAGCGTTAGTTCTGTTCTGTTTGAAATTCAATATCTTCTCCTCGTGACCTCGCATTCTTAACCATTTCTTGTAAATCTGCGGGTAAGGTATCCAGAGGCACAATAAATCCGTCAACCATTACCATATTATTAAACGGATTATCTGCTGTCATTTTTTGTGTCGAAAATTCAGGGTTGAAATGCCACATGTCAAACATATCTTTAATCTGTCTGGCTTTATTCGATACAGTTGAGTTTTTTGTTCCGAAATATTCACTAATCTGCTCCGCTGTCATATATGGCTCAAATGATTTATCAAATAGAAAATTAATCGACCCGATAGCATAAACCACAGCAGCAGCCCTCTAGCTTACCTCTCTGAAAAGGAACGTCTCTTTTTCTCCCAAGCTTTTTAATTAACTTTTCACATAGCTGAAAGTAATCACCGTCTAACTTTTGAGTACAAAAAGTTCCTGTCATTTCAAGAAGTTTTTCCTCTTTTTGTTTAATCTCTTGTTTAGTCATAATGTCGTTTCTCTATCGGGATCTTTTTAATATGCTCAATATTACCAATAATTTTTTGAAGTGTGAAATTTAATTTTTCGGCTTGGCAAAAAAGCGATGGAAAATAGGCAAACTCTTTTGCAATTTTGGGTTTCAGGGCTGGCTTGTGCGAAATGTGAAACATTCACGAACACCATAAAAAATAATTGCACCGTGAGTAATTGCAAATGTGCTTGACTGTGTGCACCGGCAAAATTTCATTATTGCCCCATTAATGCCCATTTAGTTTTAAATTAAGTTGTTGATAATCTATTATTTATACTTTTATATCAAACTTTCATTGCCCCATTAATTCCCCATTAGTTTATAATAAATTCCTGCACCAGAAGTTCCAACCTTATTAAGTATCTTAAATTTTTCTACTAATTCTGTTAAATCATTTGTTGCTGTTCTTTTAGATACACTATTGATATTTTGGTATTCTTTATTTGAAATCCTGTCGTTTTCTTTTGTATATAAGATAGCCTTAATCTGACGCTCATTTATGCCAAGTTTCTTTAAATAAGTTTTGGTATAAATATCCTTTCTGAAAATCACCCAAAAGTCTTTTCCATTATTCTCAAATTCAGGTTTTGGTAATCCATGTTCTTTACATTGTTCTAAAATTTAAATTGTTCCACGTCCCCACGATTCAACATGACCTGCTCTAAAAAAGGCATTTGCAATATCAGGGTTGTATGGAATCGAAGAATGTTTTTGCCAATGTAAATTTTTCCGCCTTGTGCATTGGCAAAACCACAAATCCATTTCAGGTACTCATCGCGCCAACTTTCTTTCCATTCTATGTTTTGTTGTTCTTGCATATTTACAAATATACCTCTCTTTTTCTTATATATCCATCCCTAAAATTACTTAATTATTTCCTAAAATATTAGCTGAACAATATTTAAATTTCTGTAGGATGTTTTCAGGCGGAGCCTATGAAAGCTACAAGCTACATGTAAATAAAATGGGATCGTTTCCTCGAAGAGGACGCGATCCCACAGGCACAAAGAAAACCCCAGAACCTGCTGGCACAAATTCCGGGGTAAATATGAATCAATTTAATTAAGGAGAGCTTATTAAGGTGTGAACCGGGAACTCATTCTGTCCGCCGGTTGTTCGTCAGCTAGTTGGCTGTCATTCCTGGCAGGGAAGCCATCCTGTTTTCTTTAAGTAAAGGCTGGTATTCAAACTATAGCAATTGTTTGAGAGTGAAAGGATGGCTTCCCATAGCTCGTTCTCTGACGACCGGGACGCTGTCCCACTGTAAGCAAAAGGAACGACTGAGGCATCGAGGCCCTCAGCCGAACAAGGGGTAGCTCAAAGGAGCCACGTGCATTGTTTTAGGGAACATATCCATTATTTTAGATCAATAATGATGTTTACTTTCTCCGTCACCGGGGGATAACACATTTCCTCATTAAAATCAAGGGGGGCATATACATGCCAGCCTTCCTGAATATTAAAAATTACACTGATTTTAAATTGTGCTCCGGCACATACCGTATCGGGTGCCTGAACCGAGTAACTTACAGGCCCGCCTAACCATCGGCTAGGGCCTTTTAATTCTTTTTGTGAGAATGTGGGGCTAGTGAGGACAAATGACAGGCATAATAGAAATATTATTGTTATTCGGTACTGTTGTTTTTTATAGATCATAGGTTTTTATTGTTCGATTGTTTTATTGTTGGATTGTTACTGGCTGTGCAAGCTACTTTTCCTACCTTTTCGTCTTTTAGTCTTTTTCTTCGCCTAGCATCACATATACATACCCACGATGACGCATCGTCCGGTAATCCTCAGCAGGTATTTTTTCTTTTGAAGTTTTTGCATCTAGGTAATTTTTTACCCAATAATCCTCAACATGTTTAGGATAGTTTTTCATATTGCCCGGATCGTTTTTTTGCACGCCGGTTTCTGATTCCCAGTTCCATGATAGGTAGCCGTTAAATATGTCATTATGCAAAGTGACTACACTGGTACCGATCAACAGGTCATTGATGCCATCGTTATTCCAGTCGCATATATGAATATGAAGATATCTTCCGGGGAATAATTTAGTGCCGTCTTTACTCTCAAATAAGGAAACTCCCGCTTCAAAGCGATGCCCATCTGCTGTTTTAACACCCCGAAAAAAAACGACAGCCGGCATGCCCTTTTGAGTATAATGGTTGGTTGCTAGTAAATCCAGCACTCCGTCATTATCCCAATCTACGACCAAAGGTGAAATCATACCGGTACCACCTGGTGTACGTTTACTATATTTCAAAGTTTGTTCTTTTTCTTCTTCTGTAAGTTTACCAACAAGTGTAAACTCACTAAGGACCTTCAAGGGTTTTTCGTTCACATCAAGCAACAACTTCCGGTAGGCAAATTTAGGTTGATTCTTGGTGCCAATATTCTTGCTTATTCGAAGGGAGGAACCTCCAACAATCATATCCAACAGACCGTCATTATCAAAATCACCAAAACTAGCTGCTGAATACAGCCAATAAAGCTGACTTTTGACATCGTCCATACTAGTTAATTCCCAATCACAGGAATCTGGATTTCCTTCCTGTTTAAGGAGTTGTCCGGTATCAAAGCCATTTTCTGATTCTTGAAACCAGCTAACATGTCCGCTATATTGACCGGTAATAATATCCATCCGGCCATCCTTGTTCAAATCCACAAACTGTGGAGTAAACCCCATGCATCAGCCTTGTTTTGTGGATAAGGGGGTGCCATTACTGTACACATCATAAGCAGGCCTGGCATAATCAAATTTATCTGTAAATTCAGGCTTGGTCTTACTTCCCTTGTTTTTATAAACCCGCAAGAAATGTCCTACATAAGTTCCATGCTCAATACCACTACCGAATTCACCAATCAACAGGTCTTTTTTGCCATCATCATCCCAGTCCCAAAACGCTGGTGCGGCTATGCCATATCCTTTCGCAACAACTGCTTGCTTATCTCCCATTACCAGTATAGGCTTCCCTAGCTTTGGAGCATTGGGAATTTCTGCATTGATAATTGCAGGAAAAGCATTTGGTCCGTCGATATGCCCAGCTTTATCTTTTATATTTAATTGTGAATATGCCTGAAAACCAAGCATAAAAAGAAATATACTTATTGTTAAAATTGGTTTTTTCATCATTTGATATGTTTATTTTTAATATATTATTCAATCGTTTTATTTTCAGGATCACGAATCACTATGGCCTTCATTTCTTTTTGATTTTTTATCAATTCCAAGGTATTCTTTTTTACTAAAGCCCTGCCCAATCAGTTCATAACAGGATAAACATACTAATACTATAAGTATGATATTTCTTAATGATTTCATCTTTGTATTATTGATCCCTTGCCTGCCTTCATTGAGACAGACAAGGGCTTGGTTTTAACTTCTAATAACCAGGATTTTGCGTAAGGTTTGGACTATTGGTTATTTCTCTGAGCGGAATAGGAAATAATTTGTCTGTATCCTGCCATCCGGATTTGACCAGGCTTAAAACAGCGCCGGCCCTGCCGGTACGTTTCAGGTCAAACCAACGATGACCCCATTCGGTAAATAGTTCAAAATGCCTTTCCTGTTCAATGGCCAGTAAAAGCGATGCTTTATCATTGGCCGTTGTGTTTAAGAGCCCTGCACGATTACGGATCTTATTCAAATCATCTTGAGCTCCTGTAAGATTATCCTGCTTTGCCCTGGCCTCTGCCCGTATCAGATATTGTTCAGCCAGCCTCAGTAATGTAGGATATTCGGCTACTGTAGATGAAAACTGAATTTTATATTTATAAGCATAATAATAATCCTTATTACTACCCGAAATATTACCAACCCAATGGTTCATACGTTGGTCTCCTGCTTCAAAAGAAGCCACAAAATCATCGGATAAGGAGACATTAAAAGGGGGGGCAGATGTCAAAATAAAATAAAATCCTTCCCAGGCATTTATTGATCCGGACATGGGAAAAACTTGTAATACTGCTTCCTCGTTATTCGGGATAAAAGCATCATTTAGATTTGATTTTAATTCGTATAAACTTTCGTTGTTTATCACGGTAGTTGCATGGGTTTCAGCTTCTGTCCAGTTCTCATGATATAAATGTACTCTTGCCAGCATAGCAGAAGCTGCTGATTTATTCGCCCGTATCCTCTCAGTTGTTTGATAATTTCCGCTTAACAGGCCCTGTGCTTGTGTCAGATCGCTTATGATCAGTTCATAAATGTCAGTCGATGAAGAACGGGATAATACCTGGTTTATCTGATAATCCGTATTGGTAACGAGCGGTATATCCCCGTATAGGTTTAAAAGGTAGAAATAGGCAAAGGCCCTCAGAAATTTGGCTTCCCCTTCTAATTGCTGCTTGGTTTCCTCTTTTAAATCATTATTTGCATCGGCTATAGATTCAATCACTGCATTAGCAGCATATATAGGCTTATAAAGGTTCGTCCAGATACGTTCAACAATACTATTGTTGGTTGCTATTTCATTGGCAAAAACCTGTTGCTGGTCAAGCGTTGTTGAAAAATTGGTTAATTCATCTGCAGCCAGACCTGTGCTATGGGCTATATCATAGCTCAGCGAGCCTGCAATATTTACATAAATACCCAAAACCGCTGCAGTAGCCGAAGCCTCTGTTGAAAAAACGGCTGTTGGCGTAAGCTCGCCTTGAGGATTCTCTATAACAATAAAATCTTTGCATGCACTTATAAAGATTATTAAGATCAGTAGAAACTTGGAAAAATAATATTTGCTGTTTTGCTTTATTTTATTCTTTATCTTGAAAAAATTTTTAATCGTTTTCATAATTTTCTGCTATTTAAAGTGTTAACTGAAGTCCGAACGTAATCATTCTTAATGGTGGTACTTGTCCTGGTGATTCGGGGTCAAAAACCTTGTAGCTGGTAATAGTAAATAAATTCTGCGCTCGTACATACACCCGCAGATTTTGCATTTTCCATTGATTTACCAGTTTTGAGGGTAAATCGTAAGACAAGGATACGTTCTTTAAGCGTATGAATGAAGCGTCCGTAAAAGATCTGGTACCAGTCTGTATATGATTCAGATAGGCCTGAAATGGTTCTCCGAATCCGCTTATATACCGCTGTACATCCGTTTCATCCCTTGGGCTTTGCCACCTTCTCAGCACTTCGGTGGGTTGGTTGCCCATGAATCCAACTGCACTAAAGGACTGACTATAGCCTCTGTAAGTCCGTTTACGAAAATGAAAGAAGAAATCGAGTTGAAAACCTTTATAGCTGAGGCTATTTTGTAAACCGCCTTCAAACTGTGGAGTGTAATCAATAACCGCTTGGTAATCATTCGGATAGGAAATATTCCCATCTCCATCAAAATCTTGAAAATGGTAAAGCCCAGTTTCTGGGTCCACGCCCAGTCCCTTATAAGCTCTTATAACACTTAAAGGTTTACCTATAATATAACGATTGCGGAAATTGGACCCTTCCAGGTTCGGGAACTCAAGAAGCTTATTCCTAGCTATACTAAGATTAAAAGAGGTGGTCCAGCTAAGCTGTTCTGTTTGAATAATCTTGGTATTCAGCTCCAGTTCAAAGCCCGTATTTTGTACAATAGCATCCAGGTTCCCTGTAATACTTGTAAAACCCGTTGCAGCAGGCAAGGGGAAATCGATCAATTGATTGGAAGAACGGTTACGATAGTAACTGGCCGTAAGGAATACCCGGTCATCCCATAGCCCAAGTTCAAGGCCCAATTCCATCTTTTTTACCACTTCCCATTGATAATCAGGGTTTCCAAGTCTTTTAGGAAGAAGCGGATTAATCCCGTCATAAGTGTAATAATATGAATTGTAAGCGGATAAAAACTGAAAATCACCTATTTGATCATTACCTGTGATGCCATAGCTAAACCTGAATTTCCCAAAACTAATGAGGGAAGAATTCTCCAGAAAGCTTTCACGGGAAAATATCCAGGCCAGTCCCATAGCTCCGAAATTGGCAAAATGGTTGTTTTGTCCAAAGCGGCTGGAACCATCCCGCCGGCCCGTTAGATTGATCAGGTATTTTTCGTCCCAATCAAAACCGATACGGCCAAATACAGCCATGTATTTGTACTTGGTAGAGGTAGTAGTTATAAATTTGTCTGAGGCTGCCGCTATGTCTTTGATCACGGCATCGCTACTGAAGCCTTGTCCAGAGATCAGAAAATTCTTATTTATCGATTCCCTGAAGGTACTTCCGATTAATACAGATAGTTTGCCTTTGCCTGCAATAGTGCTTTTATAGAACAATTGGGGCTCTAAGAGCCAGGTTCTGATATCACTATGTGATTCTACATTTTTACCTCTCGGGTTCCACTTTGGATTGACTGATGCTATAGGTGTAATTTTATAAACGTCACTTCGAATTAAATTGTAGCCAAAACTACTTTTCAATTTAAGACCAGGAAGAATTTTATAGCTGACATCCAAATTATTAATAAAATTAGTCATAAAGTCATCAGATGTCCTTAACAATATACTATAAGGATTATTAAATGAGCCGTTTTCCCAGTTCAGTTTTCCTTTTTCGTCGAAGAGTTCGGGCGCATTTGGAGAGAGTCTGTAAGCTTCTCTTGCTAAATTGTTAGCCGGCAGGGAACTGTGTTCTCTTATTGCATTTGATACTAAGGAAATATTAAACTTTCGGTTATTTGAGGTATGTGAGCCACTGAAATGCAGGGATCCTTTTTGATAGGGAAAAACTTCGGGAAAAACATTGGTAGTCCGGTTATAGCCTCCGCTTACATAAAACTGTGTATTCTCATTTCCTCCTGAAACAGATAATTGCACATTGGTAAATTGAGCTGTATTGCCGAGCAACACTTTCTGCCAGTCTGTATAACGGGTGGTATCCCAAAGGAGCAGGTCAGGATCCCGGCTAATGCTTGGAGTTACATCATCATTGGCAAGGGCTTCATAGCGCATATCAAGGTATTGACGGGTATTCAGCAAATCTGCTTTTTTACCGATTTTGCCAAAGCCCTGGGATATATTTATGTCCACTGTTGTTTTACCGGCTCTTGCCTTTTTGGTAGTGACGAGTATCACTCCGTTAGCACCTAATGAGCCGTAAATAGCAGTGGCATCGGCATCTTTCAGTACCTCAACACTTTCAATATCATTTGGGTTAAAGGCATTTAAAGGGCCTATAGTAAAACCACTGGCACCCAATTTATTTATACTCTGAGTCGGGTAAGGCACACCATCTACCACAAATAAGGGATCATTACCATTGTACCTGACACTGTTTTGCCCCCTGATCCTAATAGAAAATCCACCTCCTGAAATCCCTCCGGAATACTGAGTTACTTCCAATCCCGGAACACGTCCTATAAGAGCTTGTAGAGGGCTATATACCGCCTGTTTATCAATTTCTTTTGCTTTGATTCCGGAAATACTTCCCGTTTTTTCTCTTTCCGTTACTGTATAATATCCCGCATTAATAGCTACCCCCTCCAGCTCCATAGCAGATTGTTCCAATGTAACATTAATGGTAGTTTTGTTCCCTACTATAACTTCCTGTTTGGCAAAACCTATATAGGAAAAGACCAATACCTTCTTGGAACTGGGTACGGTAATCTTATAATTTCCTTCCAGGTCTGTGGTGACCCCTTTTAAGGTACCTTTAATCAGTACGGTGGCATTAGGTAAAGACTTGCCTTCTTTATCGGTTACTTTCCCTGTAACCTCAATGGAAACTATTTCCACCGGCCTTACCACGATGGTTTTATCCTTAATGGTATAAGTAAAAGGTTGTTCTTTAAACAAGGCTTCCAATGCCTGTTTAACGGTGGCGTCTTTAAGAGACAGGCTCACTGTACCGGCCTCACGGATGGCTTTACTATTGTAGAAAAATTCATAGCCGCTTTGTTGCTGAATGCTGTTCAGCACTTTGGTAACCGATGCATTTTTCTCATTCAGAGTGATCTTCTGTGAGTATACCGTGGCACTCACATGCAGGCAGGTCCCTAATAATAGTATAGCGGTCAGTTTCATTACACACATTATTTTAATGAATACTTTACGTTTTCGCGTATTTTCTTTTTTCATACTTTTGTAGTGTTTGGGTTAATACTTGGTTATTAATTGATTTCCTATTCGATTTTTTAACTTTTAGCCCGAATTTTCGCCGGGTTCCGTCACTAGCGGAATCCGGTTCTTTTGGGGATAAGCTTTTTTTGTTTTTTCTTTTTAATTTCCTCCTTTCGATTTTTTTTAATTTTAAAGTCCTTAATTAAGTCCGATATTCGTTCCGATAGCTATCGTGCTTTATTATTCATAACTCTCATCGCTTATAACAATCAATTTCTTTTCTTCAATCCTAAATTTCACTCCTCCCAGTTCTAGTATTTTGAGTACTCTGGAAAGGCTGGCATTTCGGGTAATTTTCCCATTGAATTGTTGTGGGAAGTTTTGGTTTTCATAGACTATTTCTATATCGTACCATCTGGAAAACTGACGCATGATGGAAGGGAGATCAACATTATTAAAGCGAAAATAACCATCCTTCCAGGCGGTGATTTCATCGATATCTGCGGATTCTATCTTTATGTTGCCTGTTGTATCTATTACAGACTGTTGGCCGGGTACGATCAGTGAGGATTGTCCGGTAAGCAATGAGGAAACTTCTATGGATCCTTCCAGCAGGGTCGTTTTGATGACGGCCTCATCATCATAAGCATTAATATTAAAATGTGTGCCTAATACCCGGATAGTTTGTCCTTTGGTCGTTACTTTAAATGGTTTATGTTCATCATGCGCTACCTCAAAATAGACCTGCCCGGTAGTTGTGACCTCCCGGCTTTGCCCGTTAAATGCAGTAGGAAAACGGATGGAAGAAAAAGCATCCAGGAAGGCAATGCTGCTATCCGGTAATACAAGCCTGTATTGACCGGCCCGGGGTGTCGTTAATGTATTCATTTGAACCGGGGTGTCACCCTTTTTAAGGGACCCAGGGAGATTTTTACTTCCCTTAGAAAGAGAAGTGCTATATACCAATTGGCCACTATCTGATTTAATAATTTGTGTATTTCCCTGTTTAGCAAAAACGCCGGTTTGAATACTGTCCAATACGACGTTGGAGCCATCAGCTAAGGTAAGAATGGCTTTGTTTCCTCCGGGTTCAACATCATAAAGTTGGGCTTGCTGTATAGCCTCATCTGTTGTTTGCAGGAAGAAATAAGCACCTGCCGACAGGCTGAAAATAATGGCAGCGGCAGCAGCAACCCGTACCCATTTGTGAATCTTTTTCTCCTTATTGTTTCTTGACAGGAGAATCTGCCAAACCTCTTCTTTTATTTGTTCCAGCCGTTCCGGATCTACTTTTGCTTCGTCCGGATTCCATTGCAGATACCAGTTTTCCAGTAATTCAAACTCTTCCGGTGTACAAGTGCCTGCTTTATATTTTTCTAATAAATATTGAATGTCTACCTTTTGCATACTTTACCGCTTTATATAGGTGTCTTTTATAGATAGACGGTGAAGGGAGGGGAGAGGGGGGTAGTTAGATATAAGATATTTGATATTAGATATGCGATATGCGATTTTTCGACATTTTGTCTTGCAGCCCTAGGGAAGCAATCCTTTCTTCAATTCAAGGCCTCTAAGTCTTAATATTTTAGGCATTCATAGAAAATAATAGGATTGCTTCCCTAATTCATTCTAAAATCGTTAATCGGTGTTCGTTATTCAATTAGGAGGATGCGTTCCCAGGATATGGTTGGATTTTAGCCAAATTTTGACTGTTTTATCCTTGTAAAGTAGCCATTATTTATGTGTTTTTACCTTGTAAAACAGCCAAAATTTGTATATTTTTACCTTGTAAAACAGCCAAAATTAAAAAAATGATTAAAAGAACATTATATAAAACGCTTCAAGAGTGGAAAAATGAAAAGAACCGTCGCCCATTGTTAATAAGAGGAGCGAGGCAAATTGGCAAAACGTTTCTACTCAATGCATTTGGAAATAATGAATTTAAATCGTTCATCTCACTCAATTTTGAACGGAATCCGGAGTATAAAGAGATATTCACAACTTATAATCCGCTTGAAATCATTGAAAGAATAACACTTTTTACCGGTAAAAAGGTAAAAGAAGGTGAGAGTCTTATTTTTTTAGATGAAATACAAGATTGTCCTAAAGCGATCATGGCTTTACGTTATTTTTATGAAGAAATGCCGGATCTGCATATCGTTGGAGCAGGCTCTTTACTCGAATTTACATTGAAGGCTGAAGACCTTAGGATACCCGTTGGCCGTATACAGTATATATATATGTTCCCACTTTCATTCGGTGAGTTTCTGAATGCACTTGGAGAAGAGGCCCTGTATGAACATATTTTGGATTTGTCGAATTTATCGAAGTTGCCAGAGGCTTTGCATCATAAATTAGTTGAGTATGTCAGAAAATTTTTTATTCTTGGCGGAATGCCTGCTGTTGTGAATGAATACATTCAGACAAGAGATATATTAAAATGCCAGAAGATTCAACATTCAATTATTTCAACCTATAGGGATGATTTTTCAAAGTATGCCCGGGAATCAAAATTTAACTATTTAAGAAAAGTTTTTAATTCTGTTCCTTCAATGGTAGGTGATAAATTTGTGTATGCGAAGGTTGATAATTCAATGAAATCGAGAGACCTGAAAGCAGCTGTTGAATTATTGGAGACTGCAGGTGTTGTTTACCGTGTAAAACGAAGCAGTGGAGCCGGGCTTCCGTTGGAAGCAGGCGTAAAAGAGAATTTATTTAAAATGATCTTTCTGGATATTGGCTTAATGCAGGCGATTAATGGAATTTACAGCGAAACCATAAAAGAAAAGGATTTAACAGCTATATTTAAAGGTGCTCTGGCTGAACAGTTTTCGGGACAGGAAATGATTGCTTCCCAGGAACCATATATAAAACCCCAATTGTATTATTGGGGAAGGGAAGCAAAAAGTAGCAATGCTGAAGTTGATTACCTGGTAGAGAAAAATGAGAAAGTTATTCCTATTGAAATAAAATCGGGCTCAAGTGGACACCTTAAAAGTATGAATATGTTTCTGAAGACATATAATACGGATTATGGGGTTAAAATTTCGCAAGCCGGTTATAAGCGTGAAGAAAATATTATTTCTCTTCCTTTTTATGGGATTTCCAGTTTTTTTAAAGATAATACCAATTCTTAGTTGAAAATAACTTTTCAACTTTAGAATGGTTTATACCGTTGTTCAATTTATAATTCAATGTGACTGGGAATGCATCCTCAGTTTTGCAAAGAATACACAAAATTAAATATAAGGGGATATTAGCTAATTAGGAGAATGCGTTCCCAAGATACAACCGAATTACAATTGAATGACTATCGAATGACAATTGTATTACTAATCTCCTGATCATCATAACATCTTCCGGGCCAGACTCAGTGATTATTGAGTAAACACATCACATATAGTATAAAACCAATTTTATTTCTTAGTCTTTTTAGTGCGTTTTTTATATGGCTTCTTACCGACTGTTCGGATAGGTTTAATTGATCGGCAATTTCTTTGTGAGAGAGGTTTGCTTTTCTACTGAGTTCAAAAACTTCCCGCATCCGGGGAGGTAGCTCTTGTATCTCTTTTTCAATCATCTCTGCCAATAGCTTTTCCCTTAAACGGTGATCTGTCTGGCAGGTATCGGTTTTAATAAATTGAGGGAGGCTTGAAATATACCTGGACTCCACTTGTTTATGTGCAATCACATCCAAAACCCGGTTACGGATAGCCGTATATAAATAATTCGAAAGATTGGTCTTAAATACCAAGGTTTCCCTTTTTGACCAAAGTGTGGCAAAGAGTTCCTGAACCACATCCTTTGCTCCTTCTTCATCTCTTAGCCGCTTAAAAGCATGTAGGTATAACAAGCCAAAATACCGCTCATAAATTTCAGCAAATGCCTCATGATCACCTGTCTTTAAGAAGGCTGACAACTCAAGATCAGAAAGAGAATTGTATGCGACCATGCCTTGTCCTTTCTAACAAAGGTAAAAAGTTAAAGGAATTATGCTAATCTGAATTTAAAATAATGTGAGTTCGGCTTAAGCCGGTTTATTCAAATTTTTGGTTGCAGGTTGCGAGTTGCAGGTTTTTGCAATAGCCTATTGAACTCGTTCGAGGGGACATGCTTTTATATAAAATTATACTTCGCTTTCACTCGATAATTTGGGAGTTGAGTTTGCTAAACCCGATCATTGAGTGAAGCGAAGCGGAATCGAAATGAGTTTCTTCCGGGATCGATTCCTCAAAGAGGAACCGATCCCATACATCTTTTTTCCAATTTTTAGACATTTTATTTGATTTCAATGCCCTTAATTTTTAAGCAATTAGTTTTAAAAATTTGACATATTACACCTTTTTATATTAAGATAGCGCCAGATTTTTTCAGGCCTTGCGTCTATAGTACGTGAACCTAACTAAAAAACTTATGAAAAAATGGATATCAGTCATTGCACTGTTAGTGGCAATAACGATTAGTGGTTGTAATTCGGGTAATAAATCAGAAAAAACGGCAACTTATGACTATAAGGAGCCAAATGTTGAAATGAGTGCCGCATTAAAAGCTAAAATTGGAGATTGGGCAAAAAAAGGGATAGAATGTTATGGTGTTGTAGTAGCTGTGGATAAAAATGGAATTCCTCAGCATGGCTTACCTGTGAAAGCAAAGATCATCCGCATTAAAAAAGATGAGATTAAAATGAAAGCCATGGAAAGTGTGAATATTGGCCCAAAAGAAGGATGTAATCAAATGGGAATGTCATACGGGGAAACCTGGTGGGAAAAGGATGGTGATTTATTTCAAACCAAAGAAAAAGCCGAAGCCTTTCTTCGCAAGCAAGGATTATTGCAAAAATAATATACTTCTGAATGGAAGATAAGCTAATCATAAAAGGCATTATACGAAAACACGAACCCAGTTTCAGGCTTTTAATCGAGAAGTATAAGAATCTTGTTTTTGGTTCTTCGTATCGTATTGTTGGGAATACTTCTGATGCAGAGGATATTTGTCAGGAGGTATTCCTTGAAGTGTTTAAGTCCATTCATAAACTTAGAAATGAAGATGACCTTTCAGGATGGTTGTTTAAAATTACCAAAAATAAATCGATCAGTTTTCTTCGTAAGCGAAATCCTGCTAAAGCACAAATGGCCACTGATATCCAAAGTGCTGCCATTCAGAATAAAATAAGTCAAAAAAATACAGAACAGAATACACCTGCACGTAAACTGGAGGATGCCGAAGCCAGACAAGTACTTTTTCAGGCAATAGATTCTTTACCTGAAAAACAGAAGAAAGTACTGCTTATGCATAAGTTTGAGGACTATTCCCAAAAGGAAATTTGTAAGGCCCTTAATCTTAGTCAGACTTCTGTTGAATCTCTTATTTATCGTGCAAAAACTAATTTAAGAAAGTCATTGTTTTCATATTTCAAGAATCAATTAAACTAATTCGCGATGAGTAAAAAACAACGTATAATCAATTGGCTAAGCATATTTTTGCTGGTCATAAATATTTCAGCTTTTACGACTCTTTTGCTGATGAATAGTAAATCTGATCCTATTGATTCGAACTCAACTGAGCATTTTAAATCAAATGAATTTCTAAAAGAAGCACTCAATCTTACTGAGGAACAGTATAAAGAAGTTAGTTCTATGGATCATAAAATTTTCAGGGTTTATCAAAATATCCTGGATATGCAATGTGAGTCCAATTTTAAAATATTGGAAGAATTGTGCTCTGAACAACCGAATATGCAATATATGGACTCTCTTGCCAAACAAATAGGAAACCTGCATACCGGACTCAAGCGGCAAACCATTAAACATTTCATGAATATCAGAAGTGTTTGTACGGAAGAACAATCTCATTTGCTTGATAAATTGATCAAGGATATGATGGAACTCGACGATCAATGTAAATATTGTAATAAAAAGTATTGCTCACGACGTGAGTCACTTAAGAAACTAGATGAAAAATAAATTAATATTAAACGCCAGATTTTAAAATTAGGATCGTCTTGTAGTTATATGTAAATCCAAATAGATTTTCAATATGATCATTTTATAAAGAATAATAATTAGAATGAAAGAACTAAAAAATATCGGGGACCTGAATGAAAAAGTAGAAACTACTTTAAGTATTCTGGATGAAGAATTCCAGGTTCCTGAAAACCTTACCGATAAGATTTTATCTCATTGTACAAATATAAAACCCCATAGAAAGGTAAGAAAGAACCTTGCTGTTTATCTACAAATTGCTGCTGTATTGGCCGCTGGTGTTTTTCTGGGAGTTGTATTGGGTAAAAATGCGGATACAAATTTATTTACATCTAAAGAAAACAAGAAAAACAGATCATTAATAGAGTACAAAATAAGCCATCACTTATTAGTCGACCGGGCTTATATATTCAAATAATCATTTTACAAAAGCCTAAAAAATATATAAATGAAATTCAAACTATCAAAATCAAATTGGCCTAGACTGGCGTTTCAATGGGGTGTCATTTTGTATGTACTAATTTTAGTAATTATTCAAGCGCTTACTTCTTATGTTCCTGACTTTGAGGCGTATTGTCCGTTTGGAGGACTTCAGGCCCTGGGAAGTTATTTTCTTAATAACTCATTAACCTGTTCAATGACCAGTATTCAAATTGTGATGGGTATTGCCATGATGGTAGGTGTATTCCTTTTCAGTAAATTATTTTGTTCGTTTATTTGTCCGATCGGTACCATAACCGAACCCCTGAGTAAACTCGGAAAGAAGTTAAAGATTGAAATTAATGTGAGTGGAATCCTTGATAAAGCTTTACGTTCACTAAAATATGTGTTATTATTTATTACACTTTATTATACATTAGATTCAAGTGAATTGTTTTGTAAAAAGTTTGATCCGTTTTATGCCGCAACAACCGGTTTTGATATGGATGTAGTTGTTATGTATGCTTCCATCGCTATTTTCCTCGTTATTATTGGCTCTATTTTCATCAATATGTTTTGGTGCAAATATATTTGTCCGTTTGGAGCTTTAGCTAATATTTTCAAGTTTACAGGATTTTTTGTCTTAGTTATGGCTGTTTATATCATCTTATTAAAAGCAGGAATCGAGATGTCTTATGTATGGCCATTGACTGTTGCATGTGTCGGAGGTTTCATCATTGAAATAAGCGGATTTAAAACTAAGTTTTTCCCTGTTGCTAAAGTTACCCGTAATGAAGATAGTTGTACAGATTGTCAGTTATGTTCTATAAAATGTCCTCAGAATATTGATGTGGCAAACATGAAGGAAGTACGTGATGTAGACTGTAATTTGTGTAGTGAATGTGTGATAGCTTGTCCGGCAAAAAATACACTTCAAATTAATAAGACTAATAAACTCAAATGGTTGGCTCCAATTGCTGTTACCATATTATTTCTATTAGCATTATACATTAGTTCATTTTTTGAAGTGCCGACAATCGATCGGAAATGGGCTGATTCTTCTGATCTTGCGAAAGCAGAAGTTTATTCCCGTTCGGGATTGAAAAGCATTAAATGTTATGGAAGCTGTGCATCATTTGCAAATCAAATGCAAAAAGTGAATGGAGTAATGGGAGTAACTGCTTATGTAGGAACGAAGACAGTAAAAATCTTTTATGATCCAAAAGTAATAGATGAGTCTAAGGTAGAGAGTGCAATTTTTACTCCAATGAAGTCTCCTATCCGTACATTACCTGGAAATGCAAAAGGAGTTCAAAAAGTAAATATTCAGCTCGATAAGTTTTTTGATACGTTCGATTTTAATTATCTGGCAAAATTATTACAACAGGAAACGAATGCTGTAGGAATTGAAACAAAATACGGATGTCCTGTCATTGCAAATATCTTCTTCCCTCTGGATGTTGATGTTGATGAGGAGAAATTAACGAAGATACTGGAATCAGATAAGTTGACATATACTTATAGAGAAACTAAGAGAACTGTTGAATTGGGTTATATCGTCATAGGAGATTATAGTTATGAGAATATATCAATTGCTGATTATGCAAAATTGATGTTCAAGCCTTATGATGCAGAATTTTCCCGTAAGAAAAATTATACCGATGATGTAATCGGACGTTTCCTTATTCCTTTGGGTAGAAATAAATCTAAAACAAAAAGCCTGAAATACCTGGCTTCACATCTATACAATAAAAATGCAATACTGGGAATAAGAAGCCTTCTTAATAATGATTTGAAGCAAATGTTAGAAATACATTATGTAGATACGGTAATGACAAAAGTGGATGTCCTTAACCTGATAAAATGTGATTCGTTACATTTTTCATATAGCAGTGGGAAAAAAGGAGTGGTTAAAAATATGTTTGATTTTAAGCATGTTAAGATTGATGATCTACAAGGGAAATAGTTAGAAATTTATTAATGTAAAAGGCCATTACATTAAAAACATAACCTATAAACCAAATGTTAATTAAAAAACCGAAAACTATGAATAAAATTACGCCCTTAATTTTATTTTCCTCCTTTGCCTCAATGGCAATGGTGCAGTCTGCAAACAATTGGGATGAGGAATCCCCCGGACTGAGTTAAAGTTTGCAGAGAAATATCTGCAAAGGATAACAGCTACAAGCTGTGTTACATAAGCTCCCCATGCACAATATATAGCATGACTGAATTAAATGTCTTTTTCAAGATGTTTAAATAAAGCAGACTTAATGATGGTAGGATTTTTAGATATAAGTCTGTAGATCGTAAACTATTATAATAAGCATTTTATAGTAATAATAGGTTTTCTATTCTTTCTTGTAATTCATATGCTGTTTTCAATTTAGTAATTGGAAATGACCTATGTGAACAATTAAAAAATAAAAAATATGGTAAAAAAATTAATATTGACCTTTTTGTTGTTTCCACTGTTGATGCTCGGTCATCTTTATGCTCAACAAAATATTGATCTTGAAGGTCAGGTCATTGACAAAAAAACCAATGAGCCGGTAATGTTTTGTGTAGTACACATTAAAGAAATTGAGAAGTGGACAACGACTGATGAAAAAGGAAATTTTATCCTTAAAAACATCAAACCTGAAATTTATACGATTGAAACAGAATGTTTAGGATATGAAAAATATTCGTTGACCTTTGACTTCAATAAATCCAAGGGTAAAAAACTAGCATTGAGAATTGCACCAACTTCCTTTGATATGAAGGAAGTCGTAATTATTGCTCAAAGAGGAAAAAATATAAATACCTCGACAACTCTTGGTAATGCTGCAATTGAACATGTTCAACCAACCAGCCTTGGTGATATATTACAATTATTACCAGGTAATTTAGCGCTTAACCCTGACCTTTCACGACCTCAACAATTAGCAATTCGTGAAATTGGAAGTGATATAAATAGTGCATTAGGAACAGCAATTATCATCGATGGTGCTCCTATATCCAATGATGGTAACTTGCAGGGTTTAAGTACAGCTCATCATAAAGGTTCGCAATCCAGTACTGGCGCTGCGACCACTGTTGCTGGTGAGGGTATTGACTTACGTGGTATTCCTACGGAGAATATCGAATCTATTGAAGTGATTAAAGGTATTCCATCTGTAGTCTACGGTGATCTTACTTCAGGAGCTGTTGTTGTAAAAACAAAAGCAGGTAGAGCACCACTTAATTTAAAAGTTAAGACCGATCCTAAAATAAAACAGTTTGCTGTTGGAAAAGGATTTTTATTGAGTGAAAATAGCTCTCTCAATGTTGATATGGAATTTTTGAAATCTCATCAGGACTTAAGAAGCACATTTGATAGCTATGATAGATTAACAGGTTCTATTGCATGGTCAAAAACATTTTCCAAAGGAAATAATCCATTATCGTTTAACCTGAAGTACAGTTATTTTAAAACGATAGATGAAAGCAAAACAGATCCGGATGCAATGACCAATGATGAAGAGTATAAAGCAAAAGAAAATGGGAGTCGCATTAATATTCATGGAATATGGCAATTAAACAAAAAGTTGGCTACAAATATTAAATATTCATTTTCACTATCTACAACACATCAGGAAAATTACCAAAAGAGATATCGTAGTTCCAGCGGGCTTGTGGGTCTTTCATTAGCTAAAGTCCCTGGAGAAAATATTGGTATTTATCTTCCTTCGGAACAATTGACAGAATTAACGATTGATGGTCGTCCACTTAATATATTCGGACAAATTACTGCCCGAAAAGTAAATAATTTCAAAAATAAAACCATCAATACATTATTATACGGTGTTGATTTCAAGTATACGCATAATACTGGGGATGGACAGATTTATGATATAACCAATCCTCCATATGTGTCCAGTAGTACATCAAGGCCAACTTCTTTTAAGGATTCTCCTTCCCTTAAAACGCTTTCTTTTTATGTTGAAGATAAGTTCGCTTTTCCTATTGGAAGTACACGTTTAACTGTTCAGGCAGGTGCGCGGATCAATAATTTCCAGGCTGCAGGTTTATTTAAATCAGACCTTGGATTTTATGTAGAGCCTCGTTTTAATATGAGTTATCAGATCTTTAAAAACAGAAGAACAAAACTAATTAAGGATTTTAGCCTGAATTTTGGAATCGGTAAAACATATAAAGCTCCTTCTTTGCTTTATCTGGATCCCGACGAAGCTTATAAAGACTTAAAAGCACTGGATTGGTATACCGGAGATTTAGAAACAAGCATGGTCGTGTTCCATACTGAAGTTTATGATACTTCTAATCCTGACCTTAAACCTTCTGAAAACCTAAAAAAAGAAATAGGTATTGATTTTAATATAGGTGGTATTAAAGGTAATATTACTGCTTTTCATGAAAAGTTAACGAATGGATTTGGCTTTGCAAGACAATATGAATCCGTTAGTTATGATATATATGATGCCAGCGAAATTCCTGCAGGAACGCTTCCTGATTTATCTACCATAAGCACAGAAATCAAAAATTATCTTGTAAGCTATCAGAAGCCGTTTAATTTGAAAAGTTCTATAAAAAAAGGGATAGAGTTTGACTTGCAATTAGGGGAAATCAAATCTTTATATACAAGCTTTAATTTAGATGGAGCCTGGTTCAAAACAACCAGAATTTTAAGCACACGGGGTCTTTATTATTTACCAAGCAGTGGCACTAGTCAACAATATGAATATATAGGTGTTTATGCAGCAGGTGAAAGTAAAGTAAGTGAGCGTTTGAATACCAATCTGCGAATGGTAACGCAAATTCCCAGCTTGAGATTAATTGTTGCTACAACACTTCAAATGATCTGGTTTGATAAATACTATTATCCATTTTATGATAAGATCCCAACTTACTTAGTAAATAAAGATGGAAATACCATCACATTTACAACCGAGATGCGTACGGATCCTCAGTATGTTCGCTATGTAACTGAAAAATCAGACCTGTACTGGGAAAAAGAAGTGATGTCTCCTTTATTTATGGCAAACATCCGCATTTCCAAAGAGATTTCTAATAATATGCGCTTGAGTTTATATGTAAACAACTTTACCAATTATCGACCACGCTATAAGTTTACCAGAAGCGAATCTTATATAAGACGAAATCCTTCAATTTATTTTGGTGCAGAACTTAGAATTAAAATTTAAATGCTATGAAGAAAATATTATATATAATTTCAGTTGTACTGATCTTTTCATCCTGTATGAAAGATCCTGAGTTCAATGCTTATAATGTTGAATTTAATATCCCAACGAATGTTGAGATTACACTAGAATCTATAGTTGGGGCAAAGGTTTTCTTAAATAATGTGGAAAAAAAATATTCACAGGAAGCTATTGTTGACGCTGAAGGTAATGTAAAATTCACAATGGTAGAACCTGGGTTCTACACTGCAACAATGAGCCATCAATATGAAGATGGGCTTAATAATAGTAATTTGAATGCGATGTTTGAATTCTCAGTGTTTGCTGAAGTGAAAGAAACACTACCTGTCATTTTAAGCACATCCAATCCGCTCATCATAAAAGAATTTTATTACAGTGGAACGAAAACTCCTGCAAATAAATCATATTACGAAGGCCAGTATATTGAAATCTACAATAATTCGGCAGTCGTTCAATATGCAGACGGTTTATCAATTGTTGAACATGAATCAACAGGAACAAAAACAAATATATGGGAATTCTTGCCTGATGATATTGTCGTTAAAATGATATGGACCATTCCTGGTGATGGTGATGATGTTCCCATAAATCCGGGTGAAAGTATTGTGATTGCCCGTGATGCTTTTGATCATAAAAGTGATCCTCTGGGAAATCCGTTAAGCTCTGTAGATCTGGGAAATGCTGATTTCGAGTTTTGGGTAGATCATCCAAGCGGCCGTGATATTGATAACCCTGCAGTTCCAAATATGCTGGAAGAACTATTTACATTCAGAGGCATAGATGTTACTTTTGGTGTTAGTGGAACCAGTGCAATTGCTTTGGCACGAATTTCAAATGATGCAACAGAACGTGCAGATTATATTAATAATCATTTAATCAGAAAACCGGAATCAACGAGTACCAGGTTGTATTGTACTTTGGAGAAAAGCTTAATAGTTGATGCGGTAGAAGTAATCAGAGATGAAGCCCGGGCACAGTATAAACGATTCTCTCCTGACTTAGATGCCGGATATACATATATAATAGCAGGGTCGAAGTCCGGGAAATGTATTCGTCGTAAAGTTAAATATGTAGTAGATGGAAGAGTTGTATATCAGGATACGAATAACTCTACCGTAGATTTTGAAAAAGATGTGGACCCTAAACCTTGGATTTATGAATAAAAAGAAAATATTATCGGTATTATTCATCTTGAATATGGGTATTACCTTAATGGCTGCATCTGACAGCTTGCAAAAAGTATCGTTGCATTCGTTCGAATTAATTCGTTTGCAAAACCTATGGTTAAACTCCAGTAATCCGGCTGCTTTTAGCCAAATGCATGATTTATTACCCGGAATCATTAATGCGAGCTACCTGATTGAAGATGGTAAGTATAAACGCGTTCAGCGGGGTGATAAAATAAACCAGTTTAATTTTAATACACTTTCATATGCGAAAACCAAAAACTTTAATGTTTATGGTAGCTTTAATTATGAAAGAAATGTTGAAAAAGGATTGGATTTTTCAAATGTGGATGATCCGTTTCGCTTATCACCATATCATTTGATAGATACTATTGGAAATGATGAATATAGTCGCGAATTCTTTAGTGTGGTAGCTGGAATATCTACTCCTATTAAAAAGAATTTAATTTTGGGATTAGGCATGGATTTCAGAGTCGGATTATCAGTGCAGGACAGAGATCCCAGGCCTGTAAATAAGGTGTTTAATATGACTGTATCCCCTGGTATCATTTATACAAAGGATAAGCTTAAAATTGGTTTCAATATGCTTTATAAATACTATAATGAAGAAATTGAAGTTAGAATTATACAGGAAAATACGGATGCTACATTCTTTTCTACTCATGGACTGGGTCTGGCTATAAGTCATGAATCAGAAAATTTCAACAGACTTCAAAAAAGAAATTCCGCAGGATTTGATTTTCAACTTGCTTTCTCCAAAAAGAAATTTGAAACGCTGTTCGGATCTAAGTTCTTGTATTATAAAGAAACAAATGGTGATGGCAGAAAGGCTTCCGGTGCAATCTGGTCTGCTATAAAAGATGATTCAAAACTAAAAGGGATTCAGTTTGATATTTATAATTATACCAGTATAAAAAGTAAAAATCATATTAAACATTTTGGTTTTGAGTTAAATGTTAACACGATGCTTGGAATTGAAATCATTCAACATCTTGAAAGAGTCGGGCAAAATCAGCTTGATCAGTGGGTTACTTATGGTGAAGAAGAAAAGTATAAAGGTGAAGATATTAAGATGAATGTATTTTTCGAATACCTTAAATTGAAAAATAAAAATGAGCGAAACTATTCATTCAAGTTTAAAGGTACTTATCATAGCTTCAGCGAGCAATACTATATTCCTATGCAAAAAGAAAATTTCAAGAATCTTAAACTGAGTGCTTCCATTGATAAGAACTTAATGATCGGAAAGTCTACATTTTCTCTTTCATTAGGCTTTGATTACAAATTTAATTTGGATGGAGAACTAAATTTAACCGACTATACATTTATAGCTGAGAAAATTTTAGCTCCGGATTATGAATTTTTAACCAGCGATTACTATGCCCCTAAAATGGGCTTTGCGTTAGAAATTCCAATGAAGAAAGTATTTGATCAATATTTTATAAAATCGAATGTGAATATTTATAAGGGTAATGGCCAATCCCGTACGATATTCAGTATTAGTACAGGTATAACATTTTAATTAAAAATTTTATGAATAATGTGATTGAGTGTAACAATCTTACCCATTATTATGGTCAGAAGCTTGTTTACGAGAACCTTAATATACATGTGAAAGAAGGAAGTATATTGGGTTTGCTGGGGAAGAATGGGGCAGGGAAAACTACCACGATCAATATATTGAATGGCTTTTTACAGCCACGTAGTGGAGAGTGTTTGATTTATGGAGAGAATACACAGAAACTCCCTCCTGAAACAAAAGGAAGGATTGGTTTTTTGATAGAAGGACATATTCAATATGCTTTTATGGATATTCATCAGATTGAAAAATTCTATTCAGGTTTTTATCCTAACTGGAATAATGAACCCTATTGGGAACTCATGTCAAAACTTAAAGTGACTCCAAGCCAGAAAATATCTACAATGTCGTGTGGACAAAGATCACAAGTGGCGCTTGGGCTAATTTTAGCCCAGGACCCTGACTTGTTGATATTAGATGACTTTTCTATGGGCCTGGATCCGGGTTATCGTCGCTTGTTTATTGATTATTTACGGGCATATGCTAAATCCGAAAACAAAACCATTTTTACAACTTCCCATATTATTTCTGATATGGAACGGCTCATCGATGATGTACTTATCATGGATTATAACAGGGTATTGGCACAATGTCCTGTTCATGAGTTCATGCAAAACTTTAAGCAGTTCAACTTTACGCTGTTAAATGGAGGAGTTGATTTGTCGAAAGAGAAATTTGTTTCGAATTTGGAGAAAGTTAATAATGAAGTTGAACTCTATACTTATGAATCAGAAGAATTTGTAAAAAAATTCCTTGATGATAACGGAGTTGAGATGAAAGATTTTAAAAAAATCGACATGAATCTTGAGGATGCTTTTATAGGTTTAACGGGTAAATATTAGAGGGTATGTTAAAATCAATGATTTATAAAGAATGGCTTAAGATCAGATGGTTTCTGATCGGAGCAGCAATATTGGGCTTATTCATAATTGCCTATATGTTTATGAATGTTCAAAGATCAATTACATTTCAGGGTGCCAATGCGGTTTGGTATAATATATTATTCCTGAATAAAATGATTTTTGGCATTATGAAATACGTTCCTCTTTTAATTGGAATAGGAATTGGCGTTGCACAGTATTTCCCTGAAACGGTAAATAAAAGAATTAAACTAACCTTTCATTTGCCTTTATTTGAAAACAGGGCCCTCATGATGATGTTAAGTGTAGGCATGATTTGCCTTCTGCTGACTTATTTACTCCACTTTATGGTATTCTGGATGTTAAGTAATTATTATTTCGCACATGAAATCACAGTGGCTTCCTTAATCACCATCACTCCATGGTTTTTATCGGGATTAGCAGCTTATTTTTTGGTAGGTCTAATTGTATTGGAACCCGTATGGAAGTATCGTATTCTTTACGCTTTTGCAGCAGCCATGTTTGTGCCTCTCTATTTAAAATCAGGTATGATTGGCGCTTATGGACCCATCAATATTCCATTGGCTTTACTAACGGTATTAATTAGTGTATCGTTGCTGTTTTCAGCATATCGATTCAGGAAAGGAGAAATGTAGAGATGAAGAATTTAAGTAGATATAATTTAATCGTAATAAGCATCATATCACTATCAGTGATTTTACCCTGGATCTATTGGTTATCATTTGAAAAACCGATTCCAAAGCCATTTGTAATGTATAGTTGTGTGGATGATTGTTTTATGATCAGAGGTTCGGAAAATGGGAAATCGTACCGGATGAATGAACATGGGGAAATGTTTACACGTGAAGAGTTTGAACAAAAACTTCCATTGCTAAATATTCGGCAGTTAATGATTTCCAGAACTTTACCGGATTCTATCAAGGGTGTGGAGATGGACCCTCATGTGGTAAATAAAGCACGTTCATTCTACAGGTATAAACCAAGTACCAAGAATGCTCCGAAACCGGGTTTATATCCAATGTTTGAATCTGAATCGGGAAGGGCAAAACTAGAGATGCCTGAGGATTTCTTCAGAATTAATTCCCGCATGGAATTTATAGATGCAGACAGAAATAAAATTAATGAAGCAAAAACAGCTTTATTTACAGGTGCCTTACAGCATTTCGGATTTAAGTTTCCTGCGAAAATGATAGAAGGGATTCCTACAACCCGGAAATCATGTGATGAAGGCTATTTTGTGGTGGATAATGCCGACCAGGTTTTTCATGTGAAAATGGAACAGGGCCAACCTTATGTTCAACAGGTGGAAATCCCCAAAGGATTAATCTTTAAACATATCGGGTGTGTTGATTTTCGTAATAAGCTGTTTTATTGTTACCTGATTGGCCATGATCATAATATTTATATCATTACCCAGGATGATTATTATCTGAAACGTTTACCGGTTGATGAATTTAATCCCGAAAATCAGCAATTACGTATTTATAGCGATTTGTTTAACTATAATGTAATTGCATTAGCTGAAGATTTTATGAAAGTTACGGTACTTGACGATAATATGGAAAAAGTAGATGTGTTTTATAAATCGTGGAAAAAACGATCAGAGCGACCTGAAGGAAAAGTGTTTAGTTATTTGTTTCCCCTGCAATTAAACTTAGTTGATGAAAACAATGCGTTTATTAACTTTTACTTTCATCTTACAAAAGGTTTCAATTGGATCATACTTCATATTGTTTTGCTTGGTTCACATTTCTTAATAATTCGTAAGCGGAAAGCAAAACTGAAAAATCATATTGTAGATTTTGGAATTGTTTTAGTAAGTGGTTTATTTGGATTTTTAGCTGTTAATATTTTCCCAAATAAATTGAATGATTGATTAGTTAATAACTAAATTGATTCATTTGCGTTCTAGTTATTTGACTAAATGCTGTTAGGTGTTAGGCTGTTGGATGTTGAATCCGGCAGCCTTAACTTTTAATGGTGAGTGTAAAATTGTTTCGAGTTGCGGATTGCAGGTTGCGGGTTGCGAGTTTTTGCAATAGTTTATTGAACCCGGTCATTGAGTGAAGCGAAGCGGAATCGAAATGTCGACCGGGATCGTTTCCCCAAAGGGGACGCGATCCCATAGTAATAAAAGCCTTTAATCATCCCAATCACTACAGCCAGTGAATACTCCATGTCATCCTGAACTTGTTTCAGGATCTCCTTGATGTTATTTCTACAGCTAATAGGTATAGCTACTTCTACAATAGCTTTTGGATATGACCTGTTTAATAACCGACTTGCCTAACTGGATGGAGATCCTGATCCCGATAGGCATCTGGACAGGATGACATGGGTTATTCATTTATGACTGTCAGTATAAATTTGAGAGAACATACTCCCCGGACTACGGAAGTTTTTTAAGTAAAATTTGCGAAAGTGTTCGTTCTAATGGTAATAGATAAGGAAATAATAGGTAGTTGAATATATACATTCATTAGGCATGTTTTTTTAATAGTTTATAGAATTTAGATACGGTCAAAAAATTTGAAATGAGACTTTATTAGCAGAGGTGAAAAAGAGGTTTTAGATATTTCTCCTGAAACTCGACAACACCTTGCCCAAAAAATTGGATTTGAGTTTTCAGTTAAAGGAGAATATTATACAATTGACAATCTCAATGCTGAATCAAGTAGTAATGATACTGCTGGAGGAGCGGTAATAGGAGGACTTTTAGGTTTGTTAGGAGGTGGAACAGGAGTTATTGTAGGAGGTATAGCCGGTGGAATTATTGGTGGTATCAGAATTATGTAATATTTCAAGGTTTAATCGGTTTGACATTATAAGTTTTTTTATTGTTGTTGTAGTTTTGGTATTTTATAGTTATAATAAAATTAAACCGGTTATTCATGAAATATATATTGAAAAAAGTAAAATAAAAACAAAGCTTAAGTAAACTTAAATCGTATTGCTATTATAACTAAGTAACAGAAGTAATATAGCTAGGCAGACTAGAAATCTGATATACAGCTAAATCAAAACGCTAGTGCCAATGTTGAAAAAGACTCATAACTAGATTTGAGCTAGAATAATAATAGTATCTTTGAGTATATGAAAGTTTATACTGATTTGTACAATGGAGATTGCAAGGATGAGTTAAAAAAACTCCTCAAAAGCATTAAAGAAAGAATGAATCAACTTAAGTCATACCCGGACATTGGGAAAAAGACTACTTATAAGAACCACAGGTCTATTTCATTAGGACATTATTCTATTATATATAAAAGAGAAATCGGGAAGATAATTATAACCGCATTTTGGGACAACAGACAAGATTCCCCAAATTTACTTGATTATTTAAAAAACAATTGAAACGGTGTACAGCAACATGTCTCTTATGCCATTGCCATTTTACCCAGCTGCTGTACGATTGTATCGTGTAGTAATCTGAAATACTTGACTTTGTTACCAAGTTTTGGTAATTTTGATTTAAAATTAAATCAAATGGGGAAAAATACTTCCATATCGCTAGGTTCTCACTTTGAGAATTTCATCCCCTGCCGGAGGTTCCTATAATAACTCAAAAATACTTATGGAAGAGTTGGTTGAATTTATGTTTCCCTATGATGATTGATATTCTGATGCTAATATTATATAAGCACAATAGTGACTAAAATACAATGAAAAAAGAATAACTACGAAAACATGCCCTACGCATCCACACACATGCTTTTTTTGCCGATACACCTCTTGATTCTAGCGATGTAGCATTTTGATACTCAATCCTTTTTGTGCAGACCATCCTTCTTTGTCAGTAAGACTGATGAAGAAATGATAGTCTCCTTCATCGTATATCCCATTACCATCACCAGAGGGGATCGTTATTGACAAATTGGTTTCATGTTCCTTTAATCCTGCGGGAATATCAAAATCCTTGATATATATGAAAGGATTTACAGGGTCTTTGACAGGGTCTGAGTTGCATTCTGTTACTTCAGTACTGTGTGAATGATGATCAAAATTATGATGAATATCAATACTGAAAGTACCAAGTTCTGAATTATCTGTCAACAATATTCTAAGGTTAAGTGATTCTCCAAAATATATGGTATCGCAATTCTTTGGAAAAGCCTCTGGGAAACTAATATCAATAAAAGGTTTATCCGTATCAATTTCCTTATCCTTTCCACAGGAACTAAAAAGTATTAGGACACAGAGAAACGGAATGATATATCTGCCATTAATTTTCATGTCAAAAACATATTAAAAAGCCTGACTAGCTAAAGCATGTCAGGCTTTGGTTAGCATTATTCGTTAATAATTTCCAGTTCTGCTTCTGCACTGCTCTGGTTTCCTTCCATATCTGTAACTATAAAGTCAAAATGATACTCACCTGGTTCTGCCAAATTGCTAATTTCAAGATGTTCATGAAAGAGCGTGTTTTTCAAGCCAGAAAACTTTGTATAAGTGGTGTCAATTTCCCATTCTTCATGGCCACCATCTTTATGGTGTTCACCTTCAGGATGAATCCTTACCTGAATCTTATCAATTTTCCCTTCTGCTACAACATTAACCTCCATGTGAAGATCCTCACCAATTTTTGCCGTATGATCATTTCCATGGGTCTCGCCATCACCAAGTTCAAGAATACTTATTACAGGTTTTGATGGTATGTCATCTTCTTTATCACATGCAATAAAAAACAAAGTTGTGATTATGACTAGTGTTAATAGATTTTTTGTGTTCATGATTTTAAAATTTAAATTATCTGCCTTGTCGGCAGAAAGGTTATACATATTTATTTTTGTTTAAAATTTCCTGAAAAGGGTACCGAAATGTTCACAATTAAATTTCTTCCCGGTTCAGGAACGTTGATCAACCGATAATAACTGGTATGGTTGAAATACTTTGTGTTTAAAAGGTTTTGAACCTGTGCAGTAATATTTATGCTGTGATTCTTTAGCTTGATATTACCCCCAAACGCAACATTGATAACCTGATAACCTTTGGTTGTTTCTTCCGGTGGAACAATATTGTTTTGTGGGGCGACAATCCTGTAATCAAGCGACAAATAAGCATTTTCAAGGAATTTGATTTTTTGCTTTTGGTATTTAATATTAAAAACGACAGATGGAGGCGGAGAAAAAGGCAGCGTATAACCTTCCTTTTTGCCGGAGAGTTGTTCAGAATACACATATTCACCCATAATACCTAATTGCAGAGATTTAAACAATTCGTAATGAGTATGTAGTTCCAAACCATACCTGAACACCCTGCTTTCTGTATAATAATATACCTGATTGCCATTGCCATAAAGCCTGTCGTGTTCTGAACTTGGATTCAGGTAAATATAATTCGGGAAATAGTTTACGAACGGAGTCATTCCGATGGCAAAGTTCCGGCTTGAATATTCTATGCCCATATCAAGCTGCCATGAGATTTCGGGAGATAAATTCGGATTCCCAACTTCATAACTGAAACGGTGATAATTGACACCATTTGCAGCCAATTCTTTAGCAATTGGCATTCTGAAACTTTTTCCCAAATTCGCTTTATACGACCACTTTCCCGGATGGTAATTGTACCCCAATGACCACGAAATATTTGAAAAATCCTGCTTAATATTCTCTGCTCTCATCAAATACTGCATGCTTGTATTTCCATTTTCAAAAACCGGAGAAGGGAACCAATCGAAATATTCGCTTGCATTTATTACTCCATAATCGTAACGAACCCCAAACTGGATCATTTGATTCTGGGGCAATGAATATTTACCTAAAGCGTATCCACCTATGTTTTTTTGATTAAAAGCAGGTATAATAAAACCACGACCATCAATGCGGTTATCTTGATATTCGCCATTTACTCCTACATTGACTTGAACATGGTCATTTAGCTGATAAAGAAACTTTAAATTAGCTGATACGACGTATTTTTCAAATTGCCGTTCAAGGTCAGGAAGAAAGCTCAAAGTGTCGGGAAAAATCGGAGGCATATAGCCATGATTGACATACTGGCTCCATTCCTGCCTGAAATTTCTTTGAAAGCCAATATTAGATTCCATTCTAAGTTTATCCCAACTAAATATGCTTATATTGATAATTTTAAAATGTTCAACCTTTTGATAAGGGTATTGAATGTCCCGGTTTGAACTATCATGTAAATCAGTATCTACATTTCGGGGTTCCAAGCCATGGGCATTAGCAAAAAAGCCGTTTTTACTACTCGTATTGCTGACATAAAACCTGGTGTGAAACCGTTTTTTTATAATGCCAAACGACAGGTGATAATTCTGTTCTTTTCCTGCTGTATTTCTCAAACGATTTTTATGCAATGCTGCACGGTATGAATAAATATCGACACTATCAGTTGGGACTTTATAATCGCCATAATCAAGTAAAGTTGCTCTAAAGTTTACAAAGAACCATTTTTTTCTGCCATATAACAAAACAGATGTTCCAAGGAAATCATTGTTTGTTTTTCCCGAAAGGTCAATTACTCCTCCAAAGGAATTTTCAGCAGGTAGTTTTCTGTTCTTCAGGTCAATGACCCCGCCAATGGCATCCGAACCATACATGAGCGAAGCCGGCCCTTTTATAATTTCAATATTATCAACTGCATATTGGTCAATCTCAAGCCCGTGATCTGCTCCCCATTGTTGGGCTTCATGTTTAATGCTGTTCTCAACAACTACAATACGGTTAAATCCCAATCCCCGGATTACCGGTTTCGACTGGCCTGAACCAATATCAATGTTACTGACCCCTGGCAAACGTTCAAGCGAATTCATAAGGCTTCCTCCAAGATTTTGTTTCAGGTAATTATCATTCACAATTTCAATATCGAGCGATTCATCTTTTTTTCGTGATTCAACATAATTATTCTTTACGACCACCTCTTGCAAGCTAAGTGCTGCTAACCTGAGCCGGGCATTGTATGTTTTATCCCCATCCATTCTAACAGAATCAATTAACGAATGATACCCGATAAAGGATATTTGGAGTTTATATTTACCCTTCGGGATGTTTTTTATACTGAAATTACCCTTAGCATCCGTTATTGTCGCCCTCTCAATGGGGGACAGCAATACAGTTGCCCCTGTTAAAGGCTCATTGTTTTCGTCAACAACCAGGCCTTTAATCGTGCAATTTGTTTGTCCGAACAATAGGTTTGATAACATACTCATGCCGAATACAAGTATGACGAATTTGCCCATATTAAAAGAATTGAGATTAGTAATCAGTTTTTAGTAAATTGTATTGGTATGCTTATAGTTTAATTCCTGTCATCTTTATTCCTCTGTTTTACAATTGGCACATGTACCTTTTATTAGCACTTCTGTTTTATTATCAGAATAGCCATCGGGCAATTGATATTTTTGTACAGGAACATCATCCATACACTTTACAGACTGACATTTGTTACAAAAAAAGTGGGTATGTTCGTTTTTATGTGTTACTGAATTATTCAGTGCATATTTTACAAGTTGGTTATTTACCACAATTTTGTGGATAATGTTGTGTTCTTCCAATGTTTTAAATGAACGGTAAAAAGTAGTACGGTCATAATTTCCTGCAAGTCTTTCTCTGATTTCATTTTCGGAAAGTGCCTGGCTTGCTGTCATTACAACTTCAATAATGCCCTCACGACAACTTGTGCGTTTCATGTCGTGCTTATTTAAAATATCAATAGGTTTCATAAATGCAAATATATATTATTTGCAGCATTGTTGCAATAAATTAAGGTGAAAATTTTAGCTTATGATAGAAATAATTCAAAAATGTACCGTCCTTTCGCTTCAAGGTTGAGCATATTTTCCAGACTGTGTGAAGTTTTTAACAGAATGATTTCTGGGATTATTCGTATTACTAATTAACGGAGAAATAATAGGTAATTTGAATATATAGAATCGTTGTATGCAAGCCAAGCTAATAACCTACCAATGATTTAATTACACAGAACATAAGGGTGCTGATTTTTGTTTTACGTTTTTTAAACTGGCCATTCATCTATAAACTCATGATTATTTTGCTCCATACCGATAATCTCTTTTTCTGTACACAAGCATGATTCCAGTTCCTCCAGTATTGCCTGCTCATCCATCTCTTGACCAATAATAACAATTTCATTTTGCCTGTCGCCAAATCGCTTGTCCCACTTGCTCATAATGTACTCTTCGTTTTGCTGAAAAACAGGATTTTGGTTACGTTCGGACTTGCTAAGGGAAGTCCACCACACACCAGCCCTCTCGGCTCTCAATGAACCACCTGCCTGGCTCCAGTTAATGGCAACATCAGGTTTTGAGGCCATCCAAAACAGTCCTTTACTGCGGATTATGGAAGCATCCCATGCCTCATTAACATAATTCCAAAAACGAGCAGGATGAAAAGGGCGCTTGTCTCTAAAAACAAATGAAGAGATTCCATACTCCTCTGTTTCCGGGGTATGCTCTCCTTCAAGTTCTTTAATCCAGCCCGCTGCTGAGGAAGCTTCCTCAAAGTCGAAAAGTCCTGTGTTTACAATTTCTTTCAAGTCGACCTTAGCAAAGGTGGAGGCAATAATTTTTGCTCCTGGGTTAAGCTTATGTAAAAGTGCTTTTAGCTGAGTCAGTTCTGAAGAACTTACCAGGTCAGCTTTATTGACGATAATTACATTTGCAAACTCAATCTGATCGGTCAAAAGGTTTACTATGCTACGTTCATCCTCAGAATTATCATCGTTCAAATTTCTGTTTGCTATGGTATCCAAACTGGCAAAATCATTCACAAAATTGAGGGCATCAACAACAGTTACCATTGTATCCAAATTTGCCCATTGGGTAAGATCAATCCCTGATTCTTCAAAGGCATAGGTGAATGTTTGTGCAACCGGTATTGGTTCAGAGACTCCGGTACTTTCTATAAAAAGATAGTCGAAGCGGTCTTGTTTGGCAAGTATTTCCACTTCTTTCACAAGATCTTCTCGTAAGGTACAGCAAATACAACCATTACTCATTTCAACAAGTTTCTCATCGGTACGAGACAATACATTTTCGTTTTCAACCAGTTGGGCGTCAATGTTTACTTCGCTCATGTCATTCACTATAACCGCAGCACGAAGATTATCTTTATTATGCAGAATGTGATTGAGCAAGGTGGTTTTTCCTGCTCCTAAAAATCCACTCAAAACTGTAACAGGCAATTTTTTATTCATAATATTTGATTATTAGACAGTGCAACATTCATCCTTACATTGGCAATACTTTTTGTTGTACAAATGCAACGCAAACAACAAAAATGCAGGTGCATAAAGCAAGATTCTTGGCAAATGTAAACTACCGGCATGTTCGTTGAGAATGAATATACTCAGAAAAGTAAATAAAACATAGAATGCTACCTTCACCCACTTCTTTGAAGTGTTTTTTGCAGCAAAATAAACGGCAGCGAAGGATATTACGAGGAAGATGAAATCAATAGCTCGCCACCAGGTCGGGCTGTCAGCACAACAGCTCACTGTGCATGCCTGGGCAATAAATATAAATGGGGTTATTATGCAATGAACTAAACATAGACTGGAACTTGCCATTCCTATGTTATCAGAGGAAAAAGATTTTTTTATTAGAGTTGTATTCATGCTTCAGTTTTATTTGTTTTTACAATTAATGAATAAAGGCTCTTTTGCATCTCGTTTTTATCGAGATTAGAACCAATTGCAACTATCCGGCTTTCACTGTTTTCATCTTTCCACCATACATTGCTCTGTGAAATATAGAAGTTGTCGCCAACCGACTGTATTGCAAGTTTGTGTTGCATACCTTCAACACAGAAAATCATCCAACCAAAAAGAAAGCTTTTTCATTTCAAAGTATCCCGGAATGATAAAGCTTAATGTCTAAATTGTGTGAGCGTGTTCCTTCTTCCTGGAAAGAAAGGAAAGATCACTTAAATTGATAACAGATCTTTCTACATTGTTGGCTTGAAGCCTTTCCTGAATCTCATTTTCTGATAGCGCGTTATTTGCAGACATTATTCCTTCAATAATACCTTCCCGGGAATTGGTTCGCTTTAGATTATGACGATTTAGTAATTCAAGTGACTTTAAATGCATCATAGTTTTAATTGCAATAATGATGCAAATATAAATTAATTACAACAATATTGCAAATAAATAAAAGAAAATTGAATGATTTGTTAAAAGGCCAGCATACAACAATGCATCATACGTCATGTGGGGTGATGAAGTATTTGGAGGTTCGAGGCAATTTTGTATCTTTAAAAGTAACTTGATAAATATTAACCTTTAAAACCCATACGGTGCATATGCTGACTGTTAGCATCAATTAATATAAAATCAAAAAATATGGGATACTACATTGACTTAGAAAAAATATCAGTTGATAATTACCGGACAAAATTAAAAACAGCATACTTACCTCCAAGCAGGATGGTCCTAAAAGAAAGACTGGATGAAAGATTCGGATATTTTAAGGGGCAAGGGATAAAAAACATTAAAGAATTGATCCAGATACTAAAGAAAAAAGATAAATTTTCTGAATTACAAAAGGTTGAATGTTTATCTGGTGATTATCTGACCTTATTACTTAGGGAACTAAAAAGCACACTTCCAAAACCTAATAAAATCAGAGACTTTACAGGTATTTCCAAAGAAACAATTGCAAAACTTGAAAATGCAGGAATTAAGAATACTGTAAAATTATTTGATAAGGTAATTAATCCTGTATCTAGAAAAAAGCTTGCAACTGATATGAAGATAGATGAAAGTGAAATACTGGAGTTGACAAAACTGACTGATTTGTCCAGGATAAAATGGGTTGGACCAACTTTTTCCAGAATGCTCTATGACCTGGGAGTTGATACCGTTGATAATGTAGCAAAAGCTGATCCGGTTGATTTGCACGAAAGAGTCAATCAGTTGAATAAAGAAAAAAACATTTATAAAGGGCATATAGGTTTAAATGACATTGAAATAGTAGTAGACGTAGCGAAAGATGTGCCTATGGATATTGAATATTGATAAATACCAGTTACCAACACCGTATATAAAACATTTGGCAGAAAGTACTAATTTTAAAGTCCGGGGCATTTAATCAAATAAATAATCATTCACATCGCTATACTACGCTAAAGCTTCGTATGGAAAAGGTAGACTGGAAACCGTGCAGAAAAAATTGTTATGTAACTTCGCAAACATATTGGACATAATTAGGATGAGACCAAAAATAGCCATAGGGATATTATTTTTTTTCTGTTTCGCAGAAATCAAACCTTTGTTGCCTATAATAGAGTATTATTTGAATTACAAATACATTTCAGAAGTCTTATGCATTAACAAAGACAAGCCAATGTCAACTTGTAATGGAAAATGCTACTTGAATAAGCAAGTGGAAAAAGAGCAGAAAACTGAAGAGCCGGATAAAACAATACCAAAGATTGAATGGGAGAAAATTCCTATGATATTTTATGAAAATAAACTATCAAGCAGAAATAAGGATTTAAATGCATTTCTTAAGCATTTATTTTCTTATGAATTTTCGCTGAAAATAGTGTTTATTTCTCCGCCTACACCGCCTCCTGAAAATTAATTGAACGCTGCGAAGCTTTCGATTAACATGGAAGCAAAACATTTTTAATTACAATTAACTAAAAAGGTAAATAATGAATAAAATAATTTTGCCCTTATTGGGCCTTGCATTGCTATGGCTTAACGTTGCCGTGGCACAGGAAAATCAATGGAGTTCAGCACGTCCGGACGGACATGCACCGATTAGTGTAATGGGCGACCATTATCACAAAAAAGGAGAAGTCATGTTTTCATATAGATTCATGCTTATGTGGATGAAAGATAATCTTCAGTCAACTAAGGACATAACCAATGATGAGATCTATCAGGATTTTATGATCGCTCCACAACAAATGCAGATGAATATGCATATGTTAGGCGTGATGTATGCTCCTTTTGATAACCTTACATTTATGGTAATGGGAAATTATATTTCTAATGCTATGGATTTAAGGACTGGAATGGGAGTTGATTTTACTACAGAATCAAGTGGATTAGGAGATATTAGTTTGTCCGGGCTGATCAAAATATTCAATAAAAACAAACAGTCCTTACACGCTAACATTGGGATTTCGATTCCGATAGGTGATATTAACCAGCGGGATGCAACACCTATGATGAATGATGCACAACTGGCTTACCCTATGCAATTGGGAAGTGGAACATGGGATCCTAATTGGGGTTTAACCTATCTTGGACAATCAAATAAACTTTCCTGGGGAGTACAATCCAAATACAAATTCAGGATTGGAGATAATTCAAAAAAATACACTTTTGGTAACCGGTTTGATATTGTTGGATGGGGGGCAATTAAAGTTTCTGACTATTTTAGTTTTTCTACAAGCTTAAACTATTATAATATACAGAAAATAGAAGGGGCTGATGCAGATTTAAATCCAATGATGATGCCGTTGTTTAATACCGTGAATTCCGGGAAAAACCAAATAGATATTGGCTTAGGAACAAACTTTTATGTACCGGGCGGTAAATGGAAAAATTTACGATTAGCAGCAGAAATTAAACTCCCTGTCTACCAAAAAGTAAATGGAATTCAAATGAAGAATACACTTATGGCGATATTTGGAGTTCAATACTCAATAGGACATTAAAGAATAATATGTCCAAGATTGTATAAGCGTAATGCAGGCAGAAACTTTAACATTGAGCTTTTTGCTTCTGTCAAAATTCAGTGTGGGTGAAAAAAACTAACCCGCACTACGCTTATACTGACTGCAGGAAAGTTCGGCGGTGGTTATATCTCCGCCGTTTTATTTTAGCAGGCTTTGCCTGATATATAGTGTATCAATTTTGGAATAGTTTATCATAATATGACTTAAGCAGAAGCCTAAGCCAAACAATGCCGTATAAAAAACTAACTCCCAGCTAAAGCAACCTATGTTGTGATTAAACTGTATGTAATAGACTTGAGATTGAATATCAGCAAATTATATGAATTGGCGTGTAAATGACGGGAGAAGTTCTTTCTAATTTCTTGGACAATTTAAGACTTGGAAGTAAAATTGTTCATAAATTTAAAATGTAATGATGATGAAACAACCAGAATTAGGAAGAAAAATATCCGAATTAAGAACGGCAAAAGGATTGACACAAGAAGAACTTGTCGAAAAGTGCAATATCAGTGTCAGAACAATTCAAAGAATTGAAGCCGGAGAAGTAACACCTAGAATCTATACTATTAAAACAGTATTAGCTGCCCTGGATTATGACCTTAGTAAAATATCTGATGATGAGAGCTCTTTTTGGGGGGCATTAACTGCATGGATAAAAGACTTTATGTTAATCAATATTGATATTGAGAAACCATTTGATTTTCTGATAAAACAGCTCAATTTCGCATGGATATTCGGGATCATTTACTTTATAATTGGTTTTTTAGAAGGTACAGCCGACTATTTTTTATTTAAGGAGGATAGAATGATATTTAGTACCAGTGTTTTTATTTTTATAAAGGTCATTGCAGTAGTCTCTTTTGTTTTTTTTCAGCGTGGATTTATTATGATTGGTGAATTGTTTAGGAATTATTTGCTTAAAATTGTGTCCTTTATAATGATTATAATAATAATATTTCTAAATGGTTATGATATAATATCAATATTTAGTGATACGATGGAGGGCGATCTTATAACAGCAGGTGCTTTTGTACTTACTTCTGGGATTATAGGTATTATTTACGGGATTTCATTAATAAGATTAAAAAACTCAGTAGGTACGATTTCAGTGTACGCTGGAATCTTAGAAATAATTAGTGGATGCTTTTTATTAACGATCATTCTAGCTTTTATCGGACTTTTGGTATATGTCCCGGCAATAATTATAGAGATAATTATAATTTTTAAAGTAATAGAGAATATAAAAACCAAGCAAACAGAAGGTAGCTTTGCATAACAAAGAACTGAGCTAAAAGGCCACCCTCAAATAACATAATCTGAGAATGGCCTTTTTTAATATTAAATAGCAAATTGGAGATTTGCTAATTGAAAAACCTTCGCGAATCTTTACGCTTTCTTTGTACTCTTTATGTAATAGCTGAAAAATGCTTTACATCCGAAATTCTTTGCAAGCAAGGGATCGCGTCCCCTTTGGGGAAACGATTCCATCGAGCTAGCAACCAGTAACTAAAAAACACTCTCATAGTGAAAGCGGTTTTTTATTTCGGATATTTAGTAGAAGATATAAATAGAAACTAAATTGTATATCTTTTATCGACAATTTTCTATTTACCATTCTTTACATATTTCATCAGCCAACGATCTGTTTCCCAAAGTACATGAAATATCGATTCTTTTGAAGCATACCCATGGCTTTCGGCAGGAAGCATTACCAAACGTACAGTCGCTCCATGTCCTTTAAGTGCATTGTAATAGCGCTCACTTTGTAATGGAAACGTTCCGGAATTATTGTCTGCAGCTCCATGGATTAATAATAAAGGATGCTTCATTTTGTGGGCATGCATAAATGGAGCCATGGCGAAATAAAGTTCCGGTGCTTCCCAGAAAGTACGCTCCTCCCTTTGGAATCCAAAAGGAGTAAGGGTCCGGTTGTAAGCTCCGCTTCGTGCAATACCAGCAGCAAATAAATCGGAATGTGTCAATAAATTAGCCGTCATAAATGCGCCATAAGAATGTCCTCCCACAGCAACACGCTTGCGGTCTACGATCCCCATTTCGTCAAGTGCATCAATCGCAGCTTTTGCATTGGCTACCAGTTGAGGTACAAATAAATCATTAGGTTCGGTATCTCCAACTCCGATAATCGGGAATTCAGCATTTTCCAGAATTGCAAATCCGCGGTTTACCCAGAAAATAGGAGAACCATAGCTCACACGTGTAAAACGATGAGGCGAAGTACGAACTTGTCCTGCAGTTTTGGGGTCTTTATATTCGCGTGGATAGGCCCACATTAATAATGGAAGTCTGCCATCTTTTTCTTTATCGTATCCGGCAGGTAAATACATGGTTGCTGTTAAGTCAACGCCATCGTCTCTTTTATATTTGATAAATTCTTTGGTTACACCTTTCAGGCTTTTGTAAGGATTTGGAAAATGCGTAAGCTGTTTCGGTGCTTTTTCCTTTTTAAAATACCTTAAGAAATATTGCGGATTTTCTGTTTTGGATTGTTTATTCGTAATGAGTATTCCTTTTTTGATATCCAGAAAATACATGCCGCTCCAACGGGAACCATGTGTTTCGTAAGAATCTTTTCCGTCAGCTCTCCAAAGTTCTTTGGTTTCTTTGTTCTGTAAATTGTACTGGCGCAAAAACGGACGGTTGCCTTCAGGCGAATAGCCTTCTCCTCTTAAATAGAGGTATTGGTTTTTGGTGATTGCCAGTACCGTTCTGTTAAACTCATTTTTGGTCGTTACAAAACTGCCGGGTGCATTATAGATATCTTCGGTATTATAATCAAATAAGATTTCAGGCTTTGGATTATCGTGATTAGGATTGATCTTATAAATGATTGACTTTCTGTTTTTTTTCCAGCGGTCGATAACGATTGCAATTTCATTATTTCCCCATTGCACGGAGCTATAGCGATTTTTAACTTTTACCAGAAGCTTTTTGTCTTTAAATTCAAAAGGATAATCCATAGTATACAAAGCATCTCTGAATTCTACTTTTTTACGTGGGTCTCCACCATCTAACGCTTCTACAAAATATAGGCTTGCAGGTTTGTCGGATCTCCATGCAATATTTCTGGGTCCTAATTTTACAGCATCAAATCCTTTGGGTAGTTCTTCAATTAGCGGATTGTCTTTAATCTTTTTGATCCATTTTCCGTTTTTGTCCCTTAAACTAACCACGGTTGGGAACCGATTGTATTGTACCAGATAAGAATAAGGTTTACGTTTGGTGGTTACCAGATAGTATTCTCCGTCAGGGGAGGAGCTAATGCTACCGTAAATATCGGTATCTCCAAAATGTTTCTGATTTCCGTTCAGATCCACTTTAACCAGTTTTGAACTGGCGAAATAATCGAAGAGGTCTTCATCATGTTTGTTTTTCAATAAATCCTGATAAGTTCTGGAAGGCGCTTTTTTCCCTAAGTTTTCCTGAATGATTGGCCCGGTTGGAACCAAGTTTTGTGCTTGAATGGCCTTTCTGTTTTTGTCGATGAATTTACAAAGCAAGCCTTTTCCATCCTTATCCCAGTAATAGGGGCGTCCGCGGAAAACATCATTTAAAATGGCATCGGTAAGTTTTTTAGCGGTTTTGGTTTCAAGGGTTACGATCCATAGTTCGATGCCGTTTATAAGGGTATTGGTAAAAGCAATATGTTTATTGTCGGGTGACCAGCTTAGATCCGTGATCTTGGCATTTGCAGGAAGCCCTTGGATCTGAAAATCTTTTCCCGAATGAATGTTTTTCAGGATGAGGTTTTTTGAGAAGGAAGTCCGGCTACCGCCATTGGTCATCGGATTGATACGTAATCCGGCAATTCTGAATTCTTTGGCTGCTACTTCTTCAATGCTTTTAAAAGCATCTCTTTCCTGAAGAAGCATCCATTCTCCATTATTGCTAAAACTGACGGACGGGGTAACGGGGCTGTCAATTAATTCCAGGATTTCCTTTGGTGGTTTTTGATATTTGGTGTCGATTTGAGCGTTGAGGTTGATTGGGGATAGAAAGATCCCAATCATGAGTAAAACTGAACAGATTCTTTTCATGGTCATGTTTTTTTTATTATAGTTCATATTCAGGTAAATATAAAAAATATCTGCCTGAGATAATTCTCAAATAGATGAACTCTTAAAAAAGAACAATGAATAATGAAAAATAAATAATGAACATGAATTTGTTTAATTTATGGGATCGCGTCCCCTTTCGGGGAAACGATCCCGGTCGGGTATCGAATGGAGCGAAGCGGAATCAAGATGCACACCTAGACAAGCTCGGTGACCGGTCATCAAGATGCTACTCATGCATTCTAAATCTTCTATAAATCAAGAATCTGCTATCGAAAATTTAAAAGTCCATGTCCATTTGTTCTCCATTACCGTTTCTTTCTTGTTTCTTCATTTTGAAGTTATTGATTTTATAAGAGAAACTTAATTTAACGGTTCTGGCCTCGCGGGTCATGTCAAAATGTTCCCAATAGCCGTCACCGGTAATGATCATATCACGTCCCATAGTTTTGAACAGGTTTTGTACCTGTAAGGTAATACTGGCTTTCTTTTTCCAAAGATCCTGTTTATAGGCAATATCTGAAGTAAAGAAGCCTTTGCGTTCTCCCTGGGCAGTAACAGTTGTTCCCCTGTATCCCATTTTATATTGCAGTCGTGAATGCTTTGAAAATTTGTAGGTGGTATTAAGGTTTGCCCGCCAGTTGGTTGATTCCTGATTAACAGTAGTACTGCCGATACCTCCTTCGATTTTGTATTTGTATAATCTTCCTGAAAGGGTAATATTAAACTTTTTGCTTAAATCCCATTTTAGCATAGCTTCCAGTCCTAATGATTTATCCTTATCAATATTGGTAGCGGTATGGATCACATATCCTTCATTTGTATTTGTAAGAATTCTGGAAATCATATCATTTGTAATGGTATAGTAAGCTTCGATATTTAAATTCGCTTTCCTGCCAATCTGATGGTTCCATCCGAATTCAAATGAATCGATATACTCGGGTTTAAGTCCGGGATCACCTAACCAGCGATTATTTTCATCTCTGTAAGACAAAAAAGGATCCAGGAACCTGCCTCTGGGGCGGTTGATTCTTCTTGAATAAGATAAGATGAATTGATTGTGTTTATCTAATTGTTGGGAGAAATGAATGCTTGGAAATAAATCAATACGGTCGATGGTATAAACTTCAGTAGCGTCTTTAACTCCGGTTTCCCTTTTGGTGTATTCACCTCTTAATCCGATTTGATATCCGAAGCCGATTTTGCTGTTTTTGTTTAAAATGGCATATACGGCATGAATATCCCGGTTGAATTCCGAATTGCTTTTGTATAAAGAATTACTTACCCAGTTGCCGCTCACAAGTTCTTCCAAGTCATAATCTTCATCTGATTTATTGATACGCAACTGATAGCCGGCTTCAAATTTGCCATTGCTTGCAAAAGGTTTTACATAATCAACTTTAGCTCTGTATTGTTTGGAATCTCCCAGTTCGAATCCCCGGTTGCTGTAATAGGGATCGCCTTGTAAAACCCATTTATCATCGGTTTCAGTTTCAATACTTGAATCCAGGTCTTCGCCATCCCTTTTCGAATAGTATACAAAGAAATCGATTTGCTGGCCTTTATCATCAAACTTATGATGCAGGTTCAGGTCCAGTTCATAATAATCTGCTTCCCGCTTCATATCGATTTGGCTATAGCGATAGAAATTCGTTGTAGCCGGATCTGTAAACTGGTGTGTGAAATTTTCGGCATCAATCACGAATTTGGATTCTCCCAGTTTTGCATTAAAGCCTAAAATTGTTTGATTGGTGAAGCTGTATTCAATTCCCAGTTTACCGCTAATCCCTTTTCTGTTAAAAATCCGGCCGCCAAAAGCATTAATATGGCTGGTACTATTATCCGCAAATACTTTACGTTCACTTTCACGCATCATATGGAACTTATCATCCCGGTAATCAAAACCTGCTGTAATATTCAGTTTTTTGATTTTATAATTGAATAAGAGGTTAGAGCTGTATTTATCTCTTGATCCTGCACTAAGGTTTATGATGCCTCCAAATCCCTGTTGGTTTTGTTTCTTCAGGATCACATTAATAATACCGGCAGTTCCGTCAGGATCATATTTAGCTGATGGGTTGGTGATGATCTCAATATTCTTAATATTATCTACAGGCAACTGCTGAAGCGCATCGCTGCCTTCCAGTACACTTGGACGGCCATTGATAAGTACGGTAAAACTGCTGGAACCCCTGAGGGTTACATTTCCTTCAATATCCACTTCTACAGCCGGTATGCTTTCCAGAACATCGGCTGCAGTTCCTCCGGTAGAAGTTGCATCCTGACTTACATTTACGACCTTTTTATCGATTTTATATTCGTAATTTGTTCTTTCTGCAACGATCTCTACACCCTCCAATTGAGTGGAAGCCTGATTTAAATATAATTTGTCGAAAATTTTCTGAGGAGATTTTTTGTTTAGCACTATATCTTTTAATACAAGTTCTTCGTATCCTATAAAATCAATTTTTACGGTATACTTCCCAAAAGGAATGTCTTTAAGAGTGAATTTCCCTTTTTCATTGGAAATAGTTCCGGTAAGCATTTGTTTGTCGTTTGCTTTAATAATAATGATGTTGGCGTATTCAACAGGAAGCTGTGACTGCTTATCGATGATTGACCCACTGATTTTTCCTGCTGCTTCCATTGGTTCTTTAACCGGCATATTTGTTTTTGCATGAATATTTAATGCAAATAACAGGCATAATGCCATACCCATAATTCGAATTCTTTTCATTCTTTGTGAAGATTAATTAAAACTTTTTGACAGCTTGTTTGGGTAATACTTGCGGCGAAAGTATTGCTTTTTTGTTAATGAAGTGTTAAAAAATTGAAATATTTACATGTGTTCTATGTATGCAATAAAATAAGGTGATTTATGATTTATTTTTTATTGATTTAAATCACTTTTTTGATTTTTTAGATTTTGATAATAAAACTTCTTTCCATCATAATTTACTTTCAAGATCAAAATATTAAGAGGGACATTTTTAGGACTCTGGTATTAATAAGTACAGTGTTAGTTCAAAATTTTTATGCCTATGAAATGAATCCTAATTCAGGAGTCATCATCCAGGATGATGAACCTGGCAGTTATTTAATTAATTTATTATTAACGAAAAACTATTGAATTATGAAAAAGTTATTATTTGTAATGTTTGTTGCAGCTACATTCCTGTTTTGTAACTATGTAAACGCCCGAACGAATTATTATATGTAAAGGTTCGGGAGAGGACTGTATGACTATCGAGAAAAAGGGTATGAGTATGCACCTTGTAAAAAAACCTGGTTCTGCAGCAATTGTAATAGAGGAAGAATAATTAACCAGAGGCGATTTTTTACCGGATAACATTCTTAAACTTGATGCTAATAACTTTTGGGTACTATATGAAGATATGATTATTGTTCACTATAAGTTAGTTCTTGATGAAAAAGATAACTAATTATCATTTCAGAGAGTTTGGAGCTTATTTATTAATAGCGGTATTCACTTATGCTGTTTTAAAAAAGGTTCTATATTTTCAACAATTTGAAATAGACCTTTTTACTTCTTATTTAATTCCCGAATTTCTGATAAATATTTTGTCTTATGGAATTCCATTGATGGAGTTTTTTGCTATTGTATTATTAGTGTTTTTTTCAAAAAATAAGTTTACAGCCGGTTATGTCTTTTCTGTTGTGGTTTTATTAAGTATTTATTTGATCGTATTTGAGATTACAAAAACTGAAGATTGCGGTTGTGGAAGATTGTTTGCTGAATTGAGCTTTTGGCCGCATTTGTTATTCAATTTAATAATAACAGGATTGTCGTATTTTTTATTGTCTAGAAAGCCCCCCAAAACGGATTCTTAAAAGGCTCTGTTTTTTATGGAGTATGTATCTTATTTTGAAAAAATCAGAAGCCGGGTTAAATACTAATTATATTTGCCATTCAATTTTAAGTTCATGTCATATTTGAAGATTATTTTTAAATAAATGAGTTTAATTGTTTTGTGATAAAAAAAATATTTTTACCTTTGCAGCCCAAAATTGAAAGTTTAAGGATAAAAAGAAAAAAATAGACGTATGGCTAATCATAAATCGGCGATTAAAAGAATTAGAGCTAATAATGCAAAAAGATTACGTAACAGATATCATGCTAAAACGATGCGTAATGCAGTACGTAAGTTCAGAGCAATTACTGATAAGAACGAAGCAGTTGAAAGCCTTCCAAAATTAGTTTCTATGATTGATAAACTTGCAAAGAAATCTATCATTCACAAAAACAAAGCTGGAAACCTTAAATCAAAATTGACAAAATTAGCTAACGCTTTATAATAAGAAGATATTGATCTAATATATTTTAGAGGCCTCCATGTTGGAGGCCTTTTTTTTGTCCGTCATTTTTATTAAATTCGTACTTGCTTCCCGTGACTAATTTTCTTAGTAAATGGATTCTAATAATAAATCGAATTCCCAGCCTATAAGGTTGTGGGCTGAGGATGACAGGCCCCGGGAAAAGCTGATCTTCAAAGGTAAAAGTGTTTTGAGTGATGCCGAATTAATAGCAATTTTGCTTAGATCCGGAAATAAAGATGAATCAGCGGTAGATTTAGCAAAAGTTATTTTGCAGAAGGCATCAAATAATTTGATAGAATTATCTGGTTTCAATATTAAAGATTTTCTGAAATTTAAAGGTATTGGAGAAGCAAAGGCATTGTCTATTATAGCCGCTTTGGAATTAGGAAGGAGGAGAAGAGGTGCCGAAGTGCTGAAGAAAAAAAGGATTGGCAGTTCCCTGGATGTATTCGGAATATTTCATGGTATCGTTGAAGGATATCAGTACGAAAGTTTTTGGTTATTATTACTCAACAGGGCTAATCGAATAATTAAAACGGTTCAGGTAAGTGATGGAGGTGTTGCAGGTACAGTAGCTGACCCGAAGCGAATATTTAAGGTATGCCTGGAATATAACGCATGTAACGTAATTTTATGCCATAACCATCCTTCCGGCAATACAAAGCCAAGTGAGTCAGATATCAAACTGACTAAGAAAATTCAAAATGCAGGAGGTTTCCTGGATATAAATGTGCTGGATCATATAATAATAGGCGGTGAAAACTATTTTAGTTTTGCTGATGAAGGATTATTATAAATTTAGATTACAAATATTGGGGAATGCTATTTCTTTAAGTTTGACTTTTTTTACATCCTGAATTGAACAATATAACAATAGTTCTAACCAATTCATAACTCATCATTTATAATCTATAATTAATTAAGTTTTTTTATTTTTGCAGCTTTGAAAATCAAAATAGTTTTTCTATTTTTGCACACCATTTTAAACCGAGTGTTTAAAGTGGGATTAAATTAATCATTAACAATAAATTAACCCAAGATGATGAATCAATACGAAACCGTTTTCATTATGACTCCCGTTTTGTCTGAAGAACAGATGAAGGAAGCGGTAAAAAAGTATCAGGATTTCCTGAAAGATAAGGGGGCAGAAATTGTACACGAAGAAAACTGGGGATTAAGAAAATTAGCTTATCCTATCCAAAAAAAATCTACAGGCTTCTATCACTTAATTGAATTCAAAGACAATGGCGAAGTAATTCGCGATTTCGAAGTTGCTTTCAAACGTGATGAAAGAATTCTTCGTTTCCTTACTGTTAAATTAGACAAACACGCTGTTGCTTACAACGAGAAAAAACGTAAAAAAGCTCAAGCGGAAAAGGAAGAAGCTAAATAAATTGTTTAACCCCTAAAAATTTTGAAAAATGGCTCAAGCTAATTCAGATATTAAATATTTAACTCCTATAGCAGTTGATACTAAAAAGAAAAAATATTGCCGTTTTAAAAAGAGCGGTATAAAATATATCGACTATAAAGATGCTGACTTCCTTTTGAAGTTTGTTAATGAACAAGGTAAAATTTTACCACGCCGTATTACCGGTACTTCAACCAAATACCAGAAAAAAGTTTCGCAAGCAATTAAAAGAGCTCGCCACTTAGCATTAATGCCATATGTGGCAGATTTATTAAAATAAGGAGGGAAAGTCATGGAAGTTATTTTAAAACAAGATGTACCAGGTTTAGGATTTACCAACGATTTGATTACTGTAAAGAATGGTTATGCCAGAAATTTCTTGATTCCTCAGGGAATGGCAATCATTGCTTCAGAATCAGCAAAAAAAGTTCGTGAAGAAGATTTAAAACAAAAAGCTTTTAAAGAAGAAAAAATTAAGAAAGAAGCTGAAACTTTAGCTGCAGCTCTTGAAGGCCTGACTGTTAAGATAGGTGCCAAAGCCGGAACTTCTGGGAAAATCTTTGGTTCTGTAAATGCTTTACAAATTGCAGATGCAATTAAGGAACAACATAAATTAGAAGTTGATCGTAAGAAGATCTTAATTAATGGTGAATCTGTAAAAGAAATTGGAACTTATGTTGCAAAAGTAATGCTTCATAAAGAAGTTACAGTTGAGATCAGTTTCGAAGTATTTGCAGAATAGTCCATGGAAATATTCGATTACTGAACGTAGTCGAAGTAAAAATATAATTAACTTTAATCCCGATACATCTGTGTCGGGATTTTTGTTTATATCAATATGCTCACGAAAAATAAAATAAAACACGTACAATCATTAAAACGCTCTAAATTCAGAAAAGAATATAATGAGTTTGTGGTAGAGGGTGAAAAAATAGTTTCAGAATTAATAGCAAGTGATCATAAGGTAAAGTCTGTTTTTGCTTTGGATTCGTGGATTCAAAATAATCAGGATTTAATTGAGAGAAATCAATTAAAAACAGAAAGAATCAGTACTAAGGAGCTTGAGCGAATTAGTTTTCTGAAAATGCCTAATAAAGCGCTGGCTGTTGTAGAATCTCCCTCTTATAATTTGAAAGAGTGCTGTACGTTTGATGACCTTACAATTGTTCTGGATACTATACAGGATCCCGGGAACCTGGGAGCAATTATAAGAACTGCTGACTGGTATGGAATTAAAAATATAGTTTGTTCTCATGAAACAGTAGATGTGTACAATCCAAAAGTCGTACAATCGACTATGGGGTCAATTTTACGTGTTAAAGTTCACTATACTGATCTTAAGGATTTCTTTAATAATTTGGTACCGAAAAATCTTGAAGTTTATGGAGCATTACTCGAAGGAAATAATCTTTATGAAGAGAAATTAATAACAAATAGTATTCTTGTTATAGGAAATGAATCCAAAGGAATATCTTCAAATATAGAACAGTACTTAACATCTAAATTGAGAATACCTTCCGTTAAGAATAGTAAAGTAGAATCATTAAATGCTTCAGTTGCTGCAGCTATATTATGTGCTGAATTCAGGCGTAAAGATTTTATTTAGATGATTATTTAAATAAGAATGAATCTAAATTAATATGTATCTTTTAATTATTTTTGTAAAAAAGAATTGACATGGCTTTAAAATTGATATTGATTACAGTTGGATTGTTAGCGATTGCATTTGCTGCTATTGGAATTAAAATGTTTTTACAAAAAGGGGGCGAATTTAAAAAGCAGTGCAGCAGTGTAGATGCGAGTGGTACTCGCATTGGGTGTACGTGTGGGAAACAAAAAGCAGAAGCTTGTCACAATAATTAATGATCTAGTAATAATTTGTTTATTCCTTCGGTTGAATAGGTTTTTAGCTTACCTGTTTCATCTGCAAAAATAAAATAAGCCTCCAAATCATTTCTGTTTTTAAGAAATTCTTTGGCTTTTTCTAATCCCATAATCATGAAGGCTGTTGAATATCCGTCTGCTTCAGCACAAGTATTAGCTAATACCGAAACACTTAGTAATGAATGTGTGACAGGGTAGCCGGTTACCGGATCTATCATATGTGAATAACGTTTCCCATTTTCTTCATAATATTTCCGATAGCTCCCTGAGGTCACAAAAGCCTTGTTGTTTAAAGGAATTCTTTCTTGTGCTTCAATTGCACCATCTGAGGTTTCAGTGGGTTTCTGAATTCCTACGATCCAGTTTTGCTTATCAGGTTTAATACCATTCGCAAGTATTTCTCCTCCAATATCTATGATAAAGTTTTCTATTCCATATGATCTAAGAAGTTTTCCAACGAGGTCAACGGAATAGCCTTGCGCAATAGCATTGAAATTTAATTGAATACGTTCATCGGTTTTAACCAGTTTGTTATTCTTTATTTTTACTTTATCTAAACCAATAATATTTTTTAGACTATCAACCTTTTGTTGTGTAAGTTTTATTTTTTGTTTGAAACCAAAGCCCCAAGCTTCAATTAAAGGCCCTAAAGTGCAGTCGAGAGCTCCATTTGTTTCTTTTGCAATTTTTTGTGAAAGATTGAAGTTGTCAATAAAATAGCTGTCAAGAAAAGTAGCTTCATTTCTGTTTATTCTGGAAAGTGTTGAATTTGGCACCCATAATGACAATGACAGGTCAAAATCTTTTAAAATGGAGTCAACTTTAGCTTGTAAATTTCTTTCTTGCTGATCATAATAGGTGACTATATAATAGGTCCCTTGGGCTTCACCTTGAAATTGAATTTTTTTTATTTCTTGCTTTTGATTACATGCGCTGCTTATAAAGCCAAATATTATAAAAGCAAATATCCATTTTTTCATACTGCTAACTTTTACGATTTGTCAAGTTATCATGAGGTGTCACCCTGCAGGGTGACACCTCAAACAAAAGTATAAAAAAAGACGTCTCAAAACGAAACGTCTTTAATTCTTTAGTGGGCTTTAAATTTTAACCTCCGAAATCATCAAATGCGATCATTTCATCCGGTACTCCATAATCTTCTAACATTTTAAAAACCGCATCATTCATCATTGGAGGACCACATAAATAATATTCGATTTCTTCCGGCTCCGGATGATTTTTCAAATAATTGTCCATAATCATTTGATGGATAAATCCTGTATACCCATCCCAGTTATCTTCCGGTAATGGTTCTGATAATCCAATATGAAATTTGAAGTTTGGAAAGTTTTTCTCAATTTCACGAAATTGATCAACATAAAATAATTCTCTCAATGATCGTCCACCATACCAGAAAGTAGCTTTACGATCTGTTTTGTGAGTATGAAATAAGTCAAAGATATGAGAACGCATTGGAGCCATACCTGCTCCGCCACCAATAAACATCATTTCTTTTTGTGTAGGTTTAATGAAAAATTCACCATAAGGACCGGAAACGGTTACTTTATCACCTGGTTTAAGAGAGAATGTATATGAGGAACAAATGCCAGGATTTACATTCATAAATTGATTTTTTGCACGATCCCAGGGTGGAGTTGCGATACGAATATTCAGCATTACAATATTACCTTCAGCCGGATGATTAGCCATGGAATATGCACGGAAAATGGGTTCAGGGTTCTTCATTTTAAGATCCCACATATTAAAACTATCCCAATCTGCACGATATTCTTCCTGTACTTCGATATCTTTATAATCTACCTCACATTTAGGAACATCTATTTGAATATAACCCCCAGAACGGAAATCCAATATTTCTCCTTCAGGAAGTTTAACCACAAGCTCTTTAATGAAAGTGGCAACGTTTTCGTTAGATACAACTTCACATTCCCATTTTTTAATACCAAATATTTCTTTCGGTATTTCAATATTCATATCTTCTTTTACTTTAACCTGGCAACCCAAACGATAATTCTGTTGGATTTCTTTACGTGTAAAATATCCTACTTCAGTTGGAAGAATAGTCCCTCCGCCATCATGAACCTGACATTTACACATGGCACAAGTACCACCACCACCACAAGCAGATGGTAAAAATATTTTTTGATCTGAAAGTGTCGTTAAAATAGTAGAGCCGGGATCTACTGTAAATTCTTTTTCATCGTTAATGGTTAATTTTACTTTTCCTGAAGGAAGTAATTTCTTACGTGCAAAAAGTAAAACCGATACCAATAATAAAATAATGGTAAGGAATATTGCAACGCTAATCCCAACAACTAATCCGATATTTATAAAAGTCATAATCTTATTATTTTCTCTTGATAATTATTATAATTTGATGCCGAGGAAACTCATAAATGCAATTCCCATTAAACCGGTAATAATGAATGTAATTCCAAGCCCTCTTAATGCCGGAGGTACATTCGAATAACGTATTTTTTCACGTATGGCTGCTATTCCTACAATTGCTAATAAAAAACCAACACCTGATCCCAGTCCGAATGAAGTGGCATGCCAGATTGTTACGTATTCTCTTTCCTGCATAAATAAAGACCCGCCAAGAATGGCACAGTTTACAGCGATCAAAGGCAGAAAAATACCTAATGAACTATAAAGTGCCGGTGCAAATTTTTCGACAACCATTTCCACTAATTGTACCATAGATGCAATCACTGCAATAAACATGATAAAACTTAAAAAGCTTAAATCAAATTCTGCAAATTGAGGACCTAACCAACTCAATGCTCCCGGAGCTAAAACATATTGGTTTAATAAATAATCAACCGGTACTGTAATCCCAAGTACGAAAACTACAGCAATTCCCAATCCCATTGATGTTTTTACTGTTTTGGAAACAGCCAGATAAGAACACATGCCTAAGAAATAGGCAAATACCATATTATCAATAAAGATTGATTTTACGAATATGTTAAATAATTCTTGCATATCATCTATTTCTTATTAATTTTCTTCAACTAGTGATTTATCTTTTGATCTTTGAACCCAAATAATAATACCTACAATAATCAGTGCCATTGGAGGTAAAATCATAAATCCGTTGTTTTGATAACCGAAATTGTATACACCTAATTGTTCCATAACAGGGTAGTCCCAGATTGTCCCTGACCCTAAGAATTCACGGAAAAATGCTACTACAATAAGGATCCAGCCATAACCAAATGCATTTCCTATTCCATCCAGAAATGAAGGCCAGGGTTTATTCCCTAATGCAAAAGCTTCAAGGCGTCCCATAATAATACAGTTTGTAATAATCAATCCTACAAAAACGGAAAGTTGTTTACTGACATCAAAAACAAAGGCTTTTAATACCTGGTCTACAAGAATTACGAGAGATGCAATGACAACCAACTGAACAATGATCCTGATTCTTGGAGGGATTCCATGACGCAAAATGGAGACGATTACATTTGCAAATCCAAGTACAGCTATTACTGATAATGTCATTACAAAAGCGGGTTTTATTTTCGCAGTAACTGCTAATGCAGAACAAATTCCGAGTACCTGAGTTGTAATCGGGTTATCTTTATGTAAAGGGTTTATTAAAAGTTTACGGTTTTTAGCCGAAAACAAAGGTTCCTTTTCTCTTTTATCTTTACTCATGACTAGTTGCGTTTATTGATGAATGGAACATAATTTTCAAGGCAATTGGCAAGCATATCACTTACACCAACACTGGTAATTGTACCGCCTGAAATTGCATCTACGCCATGTATTTGCATATCATTTGGCATCGTGCCAATACCGCCTTTAACTACACTTATTGATTGGAACTTGCCATCTCTGAATAACTCTTTTCCCACAAATTGTGCCTGGAAAATTTTGGTGTCAATTTCAGCACCAAGGCCGGGAGTTTCAGCTTTGTGCCCAAAAGTTACACCAACGACAGTGCTGAAGTTATCCTTCACAGCTATGTTTCCCCAAACAGGTCCCCATAAGCCGGTCCCTAATAAAGGAATAATAAATATTTTTTTGCCATTGGTTTCAGCTACCATTAATGGGATGTTAAAGTCTTCTCCTCTACCTTTTTTGTATAATTCTTTTTTGAGATCAAGGCTGAATGCCAGACTTTTCCCAGGTTCTACTTCTCCTTTTTTCTTGCTTTCAACAATCTCTCCTTTATTATTTATAACAATTTCTTCCGTAATATTATCTTTATAAAGTTGAATGGCATTTTCAGAAGTCGCTTCAATATTAGCTGAAGTTAAAATGCCTTTCATCTTATCAATAGCTTTGTTTTTCTCTTGATATGGTTTCAGGAGCATTGCTGCGGAAGATAGAATAGCTGCAACAACGATTACCATCACACTTGCATATCGAAAAATATAAAAATTACTTTGCATATTTCTGGATTTTATATTTTTAATAATTAAGCTTTAGCTCTTTTAAGTCTTTTCTTAATATTTGCTTCAATAACATAATGGTCGATTAAAGGAGCAAACACATTCATAAATAAGATGGCCAGCATCATCCCTTCCGGGTAGGCAGGATTAAATACGCGGATTAATACTGCAATAAAACCAATTAAGAATCCGTAGATGTATTTGCCTCTATTTGTTTGAGATGCAGTAACCGGATCCGTTGCCATAAATACAGCGCCAAAAGCAAAACCACCTAGAATTAAATGATAATAAGCAGGCATGTCCATATATGCATTTTCTCCCCAAAGGTTAAATAATCCTCCCATTACTAATGCTCCTACCACAGTTGAAAGTAATATCCTCCAACTACCTACTCCGGTAACTAAAAGAATAATCGCTCCAAAAGTTATTAATAAGGTTGATGTTTCTCCGATGGAGCCGGGAATTGTTCCGATGAACATTTCCATTGGGCTTGGAATATTTTCAAAATTTCCAACTAAGGCATCTCCAAGTGGAGTTGCTCCGGAGAATGCATCTGCTTTCTCTGATATCCAGACTTTGTCTCCTGACATATCCGCAGGATAAGCAAAAAACAAAAATGCACGCGCTGTTAAAGCAGGATTAAGAATATTCATTCCGGTACCACCAAATACTTCTTTACCTATGATTACTGCAAATGCAGTTGCAATAGCAACCATCCATAATGGAATGTCAGGTGGTAACGTAAGAGGAATTAACATCCCTGAAACAAGAAAGCCTTCATTTACTTCATGCCCCCTCTGCTGGGCGAAAATAATTTCGAGGCCCAAGCCAACTACATATGTTACAATTATAATTGGCAGAACCTTTAAGAATCCATACCAAAAAGCATCCATTATTTCAAAAGTTTCACCATGAGAAAGAAAGTGTAAACGACCTACATTCCACATCCCAAAAATAAGAGTGGGTAATAATGCAAGGATAACAACAGTCATGGTTCTCTTCATATCAACACCGTCACGGATATGGCTACCTTTTGTTGTAACATGATCAGGAACAAAAAGTAGTGTTTCAACAGCATCAAAAGCAGAATGGAACATTTCAAATTTTCCACCCTTTTGAACATGAGGTTTGATATTATCTAATATTTTTCTTATTGCCTTCATTAATTTATATAATGATATTAAACATTTATTAGCTCATTTCTTTTCTCATCAAGTCAAGTCCTTTACGAACAATGGCCTGTATTTCTGTTTTAGAAGGATCAATGTATTCACAAAGTGCAAAATCTTCTTCATCAACTTCATAAATTCCTAAGTTTTCCATTGCATCAATGTCATCAATCATAATTGCTTTGATAAGCTGTAATGGATAGATATCAAACGGAAAAACTTTTTCAAACTCACCGGTAACCACAAATGCACGTTCTCCTCCGTTTAGGTTGGTGTTTAATCTGTACTTTTTGTTAGGAGTCAACCATGAAAGCGCTGTTCTGTAATAACTATGTTTCTTTGGGCTTGGGAATAACCATCCGAAAAACTCATGTTTGTCACCTTCCGGAATAACAGTAACCTGTGAATCGTAAAAACCAATGTAGCCTGTATTGTCAATTTTAGTTCCGGTTAATACATCTCCACTAATGATTCTTTTCTTCTCATCAGAAGTGTTGTTTTCAAGAAATGGTTCAATAGCAGCACCTAATTTTGTTTTGAAATATTTAGGGCGAAGTACTTCAGAACCGGTTAAAGCAATAGTTCTTTGTGGGTTAAGTTTTCCTTCTTTAAATAAACGGCCAATAGTTAATACATCCTGTGGATATAAATACCAAACAATTTCTCCTTTGTTAATCGGATCCAAACTATGAATTTGAGTCCCAATATTGCCAGATGGATGAGGACCGGAAAATTCATTGATCTGAACATTTTTAGAATTTAAAAATACTTTAGAAGAGGTATCCGTTTTTACATTTAAATGAATTGTACCGGAAGTTAATTTCTTCAATGTATCTAAACCGAGTTGAAATTCTTCACCATAACCATGTACAATTAAATCATTGTCGGCAGCAAGCGGACTACTGTCAAATGCAGAAATGAAAATCGCTTTTGGATCATTTCCCGGATTTGCAATTGTTGAATAAGGCCTTTGACGAATAAATGGCCAAACTCCACTCTTTAATAATTTTTCAATGATTTCTTTGCGTGACAGATCATTTGGATTTGCAGCACCGAATTCTTCATGTAAATTTTTTTCGTCTGCTTCAATTTTGATTTCCAATAGAACGCGCTTTGCACCTCTTTTAATCTCGGTGATAGTTCCGCTGACAGGTGCTGTGAACTGAATATTTTCACGGTATTTGTCAAAAAATAAAGGCGAACCAGCTTTTACTTTATCGCCCTCTTTAATTAACAGTTTAGGAAAAACCCCAATGAAATCAGTAGGTTTAATCGCATAAGATTTTGCCTTAATTTCTTCTACCGTTTTTTCAGCCTCTCCTTGTAACTTGATATCCAAGCCTCGTTTAATTTTTATAGTCATCGGCATTTAGTTAATGTCAATATTTCAAATAGCAAAAGTATGCAAAATAATGCATATATTGCACTAGGGAACATACTTATTTCAGTATTCAATTACTTATTTTATTTTGAGTACAAATAAATAATTCATGCCCCAAACACGGTTGTAAATATATTTATAAAAGCAAATGAGAACGAATTGTAAAACAAGGTATAAGCTTTCTTTTAAATTGATATATATCATGTTTTTTTCTATTCCTTTTATAGCCCTATTATTTGCTAATTCTCTGGGTTTAGCAAACAATAGATTCGCAAAAGAAGAGGATAGCTTTAAAGATACTGTATTCAAAAAGTCAATTAAATCTGTACGGTTTTCTAAAAAGGGTTTTGAACTTTCAGATGCTGTTATTCAATTGAATTCTGGAGAAAGTTTAGTGCTTTCATTTGACGATCTGGAATATGAAAATATAAAGAACTATAGGTATACTATACAGCATTGTGATCCTGATTGGCAAGCTACTGATTTAATAGAGTCTCAATATCTTGATGGGTACAATATAGATTATATTAATAATTATGAACTTTCGAGAAATACTTTAGTCTCATACATTCATTATGAGTTGGAGTTTCCTAATGATAATATGCAACCTAAATTATCCGGGAATTATGTAATAAAAGTTTTTGATGAAGATGAAGAACAGTTGATTCTGATACAAAGGTTCAAAGTGTTGGAACCATTAGTTAGTATTGATGCAGAAATAGTGGCTGCAATAGGTGTTGATAATAAAAGCAATAAACAAGAGTTAAGTTTCTTGGTAAATCTTAATAAAATAGATGTACAAAATCCTGAAAATAATATACTGGTAAAGGTTTTGCAAAATGGTCGTACCGATAATATGGTTTCAGGGATCAAACCAATGAGGAATTTAGGCCGTGCATTGGATTATAAACTAAATGGTGAAACGGTCTTTCATGGAGGAAATGAATTCAGAAATTTTGATACAAAAACATTCAAATATAATACTGAATATGTAAAATCTATTGAGAATGTAAATGATACTATACAGGTATGGCTGTGGGATAATAAGAGCAGAGCATTTGCTGATTACAGATTTTCCAATGATATAAATGGGAAGTGGATGGTACAATTGAATGAAGATTATGATCCCCGTATAAATGCAGATTATTGCTGGGTGCATGTCAACCTGATATCTGAAGGATATTTCCCTCTAAGTAAAATTTATGTATTTGGAGAGTTTACTAATTGGGAGATAAATCCTGATTATGAGTTGAAATATGATTTTGATAAAAAGTATTATAAGGCTAAGATGTTTTTAAAACAAGGTTACTATAATTATTATTTGGCTTATGTGGATAATGAGGACGGTTTTGTTAATACCACTAAGTTTGAAGGTAGTTATTATGAAACGAAAAATGATTATTTAATATATGTGTATTATAATGAACCGGGATCATATTATTATAGATTAGTTGGATTTAATAAAGTGGGTTCTAAATAGAAATAATTCTCATATTTTAAGATTTTTTGATTACCCGATCGAAAAGACGGAAATCCTAAAAGCACACTTAAAGTTTGGAGAATGGGCTGAAAGTAGTGGTTCTTTATTCCCTGACTGGTATGAAGATAAAACCGGATATAGAAAATCGGACAATCTTTTTTTCTATGTATATTGTATAATATTATTCGTATCGTAATGATTCAACCGGATCCAGGTTAGCAGCCTTTAATGCAGGGATAAGCCCCGACAATATCGCTACTACAAAACACAAAGCAACTCCTATTGCAACCCATAGCCAGGGAACTATAAATGAACTTCCTGACATCAATGAAAGGAAATTGCCAATAAGAATGCCCAGAATGATTCCAAATATTCCTCCAAATTGTCCAATAACAATTGATTCTACAAAAAATTGATTTCTGATCGTTTGTTTGGTAGCCCCTGATACTTTTCTAATGCCAATTTCTCTGGTTCTTTCGGTTACCGATACCAGCATGATATTCATCAAGCCAATGGCAGCACCTAAAAGGGTAATCACTCCAATAACTATAGCTGCCAATGAAACTTTACTTGTCAGCCCGATCAACATTTCAGCTATGGAATCACTTTTTGAAATGCTAAAAGTTTCAGGCTCTCCAATTCTATCTCCACGTATTTGTCTGAAAATTCCTGTGGCTTCACCAATAGCAGCTTCCATGTCTTCAGCACGCTTTACATTCACATTGATAAAAAATGTCATCCGGGGTCTGGAAAAATATTGCCTGACATTATTGATTGGCATGATACACCTTCTGCTGCTGTTAAATCCTGCACTTGATCCCTTATCTTTTAATACCCCTATGACCCGGTATTTGCCCGGCCCCACAGAAATTATTTTCTCCAGAGGATTTTCATCTTTTTTAAACAGCTTATTTGCAATTTCACTTCCTATGATGATCGTACTACTTCCATAATATACTTCATTGGTTGTGAAGTTTCTGCCTTTTTCCAGTTCGAGCCCTGAAGTGATCAAGTAATTTTCATCAGACCCTACTACACTAATGTTTGGATCCGTTTTTTTTGATCCGTATTTCAAAGTGGCTATCCCTGTCCCATTAGTGTAAATAGAGGTCGACGCCGGATAATCATATCGCTCTCTGAATTGAAGTGCTTCTTTGTATGTGATGGAAGGATGACGTTTTCTGTTTTCATTATTCCCCATAATCCTGACATCTCTGTTTCTTAGAGTGAAAGTATTTGCTCCCATCATAGCAAAATTCTGGTTTAAGGAATTTTCAATAGATTTTATTGCTGTTATAATTCCAACAAGAGCCATAATACCAAATGCAATAATCATGATGGTAAGTATACTTCTCAATAAGTGACTTCTGATAGACTCAATAGAGATCCTTATATTTTCAAATACTAAATTTTTCATTTCAATCAATTAAGCATGATTTTTTGTACCGTAAGCCAGGTCTCCCGCATCTCCCAATCCCGGAACAATATACGATTGAGCTGTTAATTCATCATCCACTGCACCTACCCATAAACTAACCTTTGTCGTTGGCAAATGTTTCTTTATATACTCAACACCTTCAACACTCGCTAGTACAGAAACAATATGAGTATGTGATGGCTTGCCATAATTTAATAATTCTTTGTAGGCCAGTTTTATTGATGCTCCTGTGGCTAACATTACATCCGATATTATCAGAACTCTGTTTTCCAGATCCGGACTGGAAGCATATTCAATACGGATATCAAACCTTTCATTTTTCTGATACCTTCTGTAAGCAGAAATGAAAGCATTGTCGGCCTGATCAAAATAATTTAATATCCCTTGATGTAAAGGTAAGCCAGCTCTGAATATCGTTGAAATTACAGGTTGTTCTTTGAGTAACGACATATTGGAAACTCCCAACGGAGTTGTAATTTCTTTTTCTTCATAGGAGAGTTTTTTGCTTATTTCATAAGCAAAGATTTCTCCTAGTCGTTCAAGGTTTTTTCTGAATCGCATCCGGTCCAGTTGAATTTCCTCATCCCTGAGTTCTGATAGAAATTGATTCAGTAAGCTATTTTTTGTTCCCAGATTATATACCATATTAATAAAATTTTGACTCCTCTTACAAATGTATAAAAAAAGCAATTAATGCCCTATCAGGCTTTTGCTTCTATTCGTAGAGTTTTTTAATAGTTCTGTATAATTTAAATAATGTATTATGAATAAATGATAGTCTGTTAATCGTTATTTGAAAATAATTCGTTTTAACTGCTCCGAAACTTTTGTAAAACCTTACTAGCTGGGGATCATCGCATCCTTCAAAGTCAAATGTTAAATGACGATTTGAATAATCCTGTATATATCGATCAATCAAATACGGCATTGCTCCTAATTCTTTTCCCGGATCACTTAATCCGGAGAAGATAAAACTGGCCCTATGATGAGAGCGGATAAATATGGCACCGGCCACTAATTCATTTTTAATGTCATAGACGCCATAAACATCACACATCCCTTTATAGACTGCTGAATATACCAGTCGCTTAAATCTTAAGTAGTCTGCTTCCTTTAAATGTTTGATCGACTTTCCTTTATTTGCTCTGAAGAGCCGGATAACTTCATCCGGTTTTATGTTTTTTGCAATATTTAGCTTATGCTCTTTAGCCTTCTTTAAATTTCTGATTAAATTCTTAGAGTATTTACTTTGAATTTTTTCATAAGAATTAATCAAATCCAATTCCAGGTTTATGTGTTTAGTTTGAATGAAATTTGATGTACTTACTTTATTATGTGTATTCAAACAGATTTCCACATATTTATAATTTGAAGGAATAGCTGAAAGAAATTCGTAAAGGATCTCTTTACTTAGTAATTCCTTTGAAAATAGCCCTAGTTGTTGAGTGAAAAATGGTTGATAGATTAAATTTACTCCAAACTTCTTTTTAATTGCCAATGGAAATACCCTCACATAATCTCCCTGTACCAAAGCATGCCATTTATCGCATACAGCATCCAGGTACCAACTGTATGCATAAACCATTCCATTAAAAGATTTTGCAATACAATGATCCCACTTGTCGTAGTCTATTTGTGAGTTTTCTAAATATCTAATTTCCATTTTGTTTTATGTTGAAAGAAGATTGGCTACTTTTTCAAAGAATTCCATTTTGTTTTTATCAGCAATATACGAATGATGCCATATAAAAATAAAACGCCCTTCTACTTTTTTCAAATGTTCATTTATTTTGAGAATTCGATCTAAAGCTGCTTTAGGTTGTAGTTTTAAACTATCAAATAATGTACCGTCCATACATACAAAAGGATGGATCATTAATGGCGTTTTGCTTTCTTTTTTTAAATCATAGAAAAAGAATGAATAGGAGGTAGAAGCCCTGAATCCGATTTGATCAGAATAGCCCATCGAATAATCATGTTTGATTTTAAAATGATTCAGCATACGATAGGTTTTGGGTAAGCTTATCTTAATGTAATGTTGACGGCTAAAAGAAGGTATAATGCCAAAAAGGCTTTTGAAGATATTCAGTTCTTTTTCCAGTTTACTGGGATAATCATTAGTATAGTAGGATGGATGTATACCACAATTTATAGTTTTAGCTATTTTTCCTAATCCCTGAATAAATTTTTTGCTCCTTATTCGATTATTTTTATCGTATTTCGAATGTTTTCCCAAATTAATAAAACATATGGGGTTTAAGTCATTCTCTTTACAGCATTTTAGTAGTTTTTCAAAATTATCGTATGGGTCTTTGCTTTTGCCGCCCCAAACTTTTATTCTTAGAGAGAATTTTTTTAATTTAAATGTAAACAAATCCCTTATAAGTCCTCCGAATGATCTTGATAATGACAGGGCACTGTAGGAATATAGCTTATCAATATCAAAACTGGGTTGGTATAAATACCTGATCTCCGAAAATTCAATTTTAGAATATTTGCTTAAAAGCAAAGATTTTAATTTTTGAATTAAATGATCTATAACAGGTATTTCCAAAAAATCATTTTTAAAAGCCAGGCTTTGAGTAGCAATATATCTATCGTGCTTATCTGTTTGTATATCTTCATAATATTCTTCATATCTGCTTAGTAGAAAAAATATCATGGAAAAAGGATCAAAAGGCCATTGAGATTTCTTATCTACTCTAAAAAAAACTTTCAGTCCCTCCCAATTAAAACACTCTGTGTTCTGTTTCTTAATGCCCTTTTCTTCTAGTAATCCATAAGGTATAAACCGGATCGTATCTGCAATTTCAACATCCGAGTAGTTTAATCTGGGACCCTTATAAATATTAAAATCATTTTTGTTTAAGGTTATTCGAACACTATATCCCAAAATACTTTTAAAAATGCTTTCGAAAGTGTAGGCTATTCTTGGGTTTATAAATGTGCTGTAGACAAGAATCATATTCAAAAATTGTGTGTTACACAAAGATAAATGCTTTTAATAAGTAACAGTAATTTTTGAAAACTAATTCTGAGTGTTAATAAGATCGGCTCATATCCTGATGAAAATTTCTTACTTTTGGGAAACAATAATTAGTGTAAATATTCATGGAAAATTTTGTTGTTTCAGCAAGGAAATATAGGCCAATTACATTTGATACTGTAGTAGGGCAGAAATCGATTACCTCAACATTGAAAAATGCGATTAAAAACAATCATTTAGCACAGGCATTTTTGTTTTGTGGACCAAGAGGTGTCGGAAAAACTACATGTGCCCGAATTCTGGCTAAAACGATAAATTGTATGAATCCAACGGAGAATATTGAAGCCTGTGATGAATGTGAATCCTGTACTTCCTTTAATAATTCGGCTTCATTCAATATCCATGAGTTGGATGCTGCATCGAATAATTCAGTAGAAGATATAAGGAATCTGGTTGAACAGGTTCGTATTCCTCCACAGGTAGGGCAGTACAAAGTGTATATTATTGATGAGGTTCACATGCTTTCTGCTGCTGCATTTAATGCTTTTCTTAAAACCCTAGAAGAACCACCTGCTTACGCGAAGTTTATTCTGGCTACTACTGAGAAACATAAAATTATTCCGACTATCCTTTCCCGTTGTCAGATTTTTGATTTTAAAAGAATAGGTATAGATGATATTGCTAAACATCTGGAATTTATAGCAGCCAATGAAAATGTAAATGCTGAAACCGATGGATTGCATATTATTGCTCAAAAAGCAGATGGAGCTTTAAGAGATGCATTATCGATTTTTGATCAGATTGTCAGTTTCTCGAGTGGCAATATTACTTATAAAAACGTAATCGAGAATTTAAATGTACTGGATTATGATTATTATTTCAGGATCATTGATTCAATGATGGCAAGGGATATTACTAGTTGCTTGTTAATTATTAACGAAATTATTGAAAATGGGTTTGATGGGCAGCATTTTATTGTTGGAATGGGAGAGCATCTTAGAAACCTTTTGGTTTGTAAAGATACAGCCACATTGAAACTTTTGGAAGTAGGAGATAATATCAAAGAAAAGTACGCTGTTCAATCGGAGAGTTGCGATTTAAAGTTTTTGATGGAAGCATTGGATATTAATAATCGTACTGATCTGGCTTATAAAGCTAGTAATAATAAACGGCTTTTACTGGAGTTGAGTTTAATGCAAATGTGCTCCATTGATACTGATACGGATAAAAAAAAAACTTCAACTCCCATTAAGTTAAAAGTAACTGAAAAAAAAGAAGTTGTTGAGAATAAAACAGAAAAACCTGTAAAGGAAGTTGTTGTTGTACCGCAGAAAATTGAGAAAAAAATCATTCCTGAAGATAAAACAGAAAGTATTTCACCGCCGGTGATTGATAATGAAGAGCCCAAGCCGCAATCAAAAATAGAACCGGAAAGAATTAAATACACCAATCCTTCTATAAAACAGGAGTTAAAAACCGAATCTAATGGCAGAGCGAATTTACCAGGCTCATTTTCAATAAAAGGATTCTCCTCTAAAAAGGAAGAAGAAAAGAAAAAGGCAGAGAGTGAGGAAATAGATACTTCAAATATGCCTAAAGATGCATTTGATCAAAAGCAGTTTGAAGATGCATGGGAAAAATATTTGAATTCTATTAAAACCTCTTTACCCGGATTTAGTAATGCTTTACTAAAATATAAACCGGAGGTAAAAGAGGATTTTAAAGTAGAATTTAAGATAGACAATAAAATCATTGCCAACGATAAAATCAATATTGCCGAGCTCCAGAGTCATTTGAAGCAAGAATTGAACAACTATAGCCTTAGCATAACGCCCGTTGTGGTAGAAGCTCAGGAACAAAAAACCGCTTATACCGATAAGGAAAAATTTGAAATCATGGTAAAGAAGAATCCAAATATTTTGAGCCTGAAACAGAAACTGGATCTTGAAATTGAGTTTTAAGTGATGAAAAAGGTTTTGGCGAAAATCATATTGTTTTTTATGGGATGGAAAATTAAAGGGAATATTCCATCTGGCCTTAAAAAATGTGTGATTGTGGCAGCTCCTCATACTTCAAATTCTGATTTTTTTATCGGAAGGCTTGCCTTTTATATACTTGGATTGAAACAAGTTCATTTCTTCATAAAAAGAGAAGCTTTTAAATTTCCTTTTAAAAAACTTTTATTGAATGCCGGTGGAATTCCTGTTGACAGAGCTAATAGCAGTAATCTGGTTATAGATATCGTTGAAAGGTTTAAAAAAGAAGATACGTTTTACTTGGTTATTACCCCGGAAGGTACACGCAAAAAGACGAATCGGTGGAAGATGGGTTTTTATCATATTGCAAAAGAAGCAAATGTCCCAATAGCTCTTGCTTATGTTGATTATAAAAAGAAAGAAGGAGGTATCGCAAAACTGGTAGAGGCTAAAGATGAAAAACCTGTTAAAGAAGAAGTCTTTTCTTTTTATAAAACTATTCATGCAAAGTACCCTGAGAAATTTAATTTGAGTCAATCCGTTATGCAAAAACCCGCTGACTCTAAAACTGTTAGAGAACTTACAAATCAATATTGTTGTAGGAAATAAACTTCTTTGTTTTAATTATTCCTTTTAAGAAAATCAGTTGCCTGTAAAATTTTCCCTTTTAAGCTTTTAGGGTAATCCGGATTGTTCTTTAAAAAAGTATTGACAATTTGATTTGCTTCAGCAGACTGATGTCCGCTAAAACTTGCCGTGAGCCATTGCATTGGAAAAAAGATATCCCCGGTAATCTGGATCTCTTCCAGTAATTCTAAACTCTCTTGTAAGTATTTTACGGAATATTCTGCTCTTAGTGGATGATGTAAATACTTTAATGCTGTAATTACCCATCTTTCCTGAGCCCTGTTTTCTAAATGTTTAAGTCTGTTGAAGAAATGATCCCTGACTTTCTCATCCGGTGAAACTGCGGGAATAATAAATTGCATTCTGGCCTTACGATCTTCGTTTTTTATTCTTTCTAATTGTTCATTCAAATACTTTAAATCATCCAGTTTTAAACTTAATTGATAAGCCATTGAAGTATAGTCATTTTCAGAAAAACTCAACCCTTTTATACTGGTTTCTTTATTCCATAGTTTTTCCAGATTATTTAAAGCTTCTTTCGATAGTGCTATGTTTTTATAGGTATTGAAATAGGCTCTTTTCAGCCCTTTATTATAACTTAAATTTATTTTTTCCCAAAGCAGGTTTTCCAGGTTTTTGTGCATTGATTCACGTTTTTTAGCATTATGGAAAGTCCAGAAGTTAGTTTGTATCTGGTTTAATAATAATTGCACCAATTGTTCATTGTCTTCCTTCTGAATATTTTGGGTATGAATGTAAAATAAATCCTGAGGGCTTAAATTTTTATTTAACATGTTTTCCCATAAACTCAGATATGCGATCCCTCTGTGGTAAGAGCTTTTTAGCTTTTGTAAATCATGCTTAAGATAATTTAAACTGGCCTTATCTAATTTGAAATATCCATAACCTAATCCTTCACCATTTATAAGTATTAGATTTGGCTCATCTTCACTATCATTTTTTTCGGTATGTTTCTTTTTATTAAAATTTATTTCCCGTTTTCTGATTTTTGTATCATAAAATTCATAAGGATTTAATATTTGAGGCCAGATCTTATCATTTCCACTCGGATCTTCCTGGATAAGAGTATAATCTGTTGGGCCAGATTTTTTATTTTTTTCAAGACTAATATGTGGCATGCCCGGGCTTTTAATCCATATCTTGCTCCATGCATGCATGTCTTTATCAATATGCTTGTCCAGTATACTAATTAAATCATCCCAACCGGCATTTCCATAAGGAGTGCTGTTTAGGTATTCTTTAACTCCTAATTGAAGTTTTTCTTTACCCATTATTTTTTCCAGATGATTAAAAACGATAGGAGCTTTATGATAAATGATACTTCCGTATAAAGTACCTGCATTTTTCATGTTTCCCAATTCCTGCTGAATCGGGTTTGCTCCTGATGTACGGTCTATCTTGTAAGAGGGAGGATAATGTGCTAATAAAAACTTCAATTCATGATTAATGTCCGGAAATCCCGGATTAACCATTTTATCAGCCATGAAATTTGCAAAAACTTCTTTCATCCAAACATCATCAAACCAGGGCATGGTAACATAATCTCCAAACCACATATGAGCTGTTTCATGGGAAATTAAATTTGCTCTTCTTAGTTTTTGATTAATAGTTGCATTGTCTTCCAGAAATAATAATGAAGCTTTATATAATATTGCTCCGGGATGTTCCATCCCTCCATATTGGAAAAATGGGACTAATGCAAAATCAAATTTCTTAAAGGGATATTTTATACCTGTGTATTCTTCCAGCCAATCAAGGGCATCAGCATGAATCTTGAATATCTCATCAATGTTTTTATTCAATAGTTTTTTATCGGTTTCCCGATGCAGCATTTGCATGCTGCGCCCATTGATATTTTTGGTTATGGTTTCAAATTTTCCTGCTACAAAAGAAAATAAGTATGTACTTAATGGTTCAGTAATATCGAAAAACAGAATTTTCCCTTTAGGAGTGATGTCTGTTTTTAATACTGGTGCATTTGCTATAGCAGTCCATTCTTCCGGAATTCTTAATGTAAGTTTGAATTTAGCTTTTAAATCCGGTTGGTCAAAACATGGGAATGCAGTACTTGCCCGGTCGGGTACAAATAAAGTATATAGGTATTCTTTATTTCTGTTTAAGGATGATTCTCCTGCATTAAAGAGAATATGAACCAAGTTGTCACCTTCTTTTAAAGAAGAAGCCGGAATAATGATATGGTTTTCTTTAAACTGATAATTGGGGTTATCATTACAAATTACAGACTGAATTTGAAATGAATCAACCGAAAAATCCAGAATGAGGTCCTGTGATATATCAGATAGTTTAAAAGTAATGATCTCTTTTGCAGGAATTTTTTCTTCAATAGATGCAGGGATTTTTAATTGCAAATCATATTCTATATCGCTAATGCTCGATTTTCTGTATTCTGCAATTTCTTTGGAAACACCCTTAACAATTTGAATTGGTTTTTGAGTCTGTTTACAATGAGACATTGTCAGTGCTAAACTGATAATTACAATAAGGTTTAAGAATTTCTTCATAAATCGATTTGTGTTTAGGTGTATCAACTGGGTTCTTTCCTGCCGCATAAGCTATCATCATCTTATGGTGCTTCCGGCAATTACCAAAGTTACAAACAATGGAAATATTCATCTAGAAAAAAATAAAAAAATCCTTACTCAAAAAGCTGAATAAGGATTTTAGAATATATTTTATTGATACCAACCTAAATTTTATAATCCATGTCTGCTGATATGTGCTGATGTTTATTTTTCTTTTTTAGTTTGGTTTTAAATTTGATGATCGCCTTTGCCATTGGTTTTTTCCATCGTTTAGCCCATTTATCTTTTTTAGCAGGGTCCATTTCAGCAGGAGCTTTACTATTAACCAATTTGGTCATTTTTTTCATTTGGTTTTCCTTGTTAAAATCAATAAATTTAAAATAAGGAGCCACACCTCCAAGTTTTTCTTCTACACGCATTTTAACTATGTAAATTTTCCCTTCTTCCATTTCAACAGTAAGAAACCCTTTTTGCATACCTATTGATCCAATGAAAATATGATTACCGGGCTTACATTCATAACGTAAATATTGATCCATTTTTAATGTGCCAATTAGTTTGTCTCCATCAAATATTAATTGTGTAGAGGCTCCAACTGTTTTATAAATAATATAAATCACTGCTTTTCCCTCTGAAGGCTTTGTAAAGCCCTGAGCATTTATTGAAATAGAAATGATACTTGCTATTAAGCAAAAAAATAAAGTTTTTGTTTTCATGTTCTTGAATTGGTTTGTAATTCAGATTAAAATTACATCCAATTATAACATTTTGGAGCTATCAATTATTATTCATCCCAAATGAATTATTATTTGTTGAGTCTATATACTGGCTGGGTGTCTGTCCTGTCATTTCTTTAAATATTCTGTTAAAGGATGACTTTGAATTAAAGCCACAGTCAAAAGCAATAGCAAGTATAGAGTAATTTTTGTTTTTTGGATTTAAAACCTGTTCTTTAAACTCCTGAATACGATATTCATTAATAAAATTATAGAAGTTTTTATCAAGATGTTCATTTAGTATTTGGGAAATATTATGATGAGGGATCCCTGATTTATCAGAAAGCTCATTTAATGTAAATTTATGGTTCAGGTAGAGTTTTTCTTTTTCTACAATGCGCTTTAGATTTTCCATATGTAATTGAGCCACGTTTTGACTTAATTTAGACTTTATATATCTTTCTTTTTTTTCAGGAGATGAAGAATTATTTTCAATTGATTGCCTGATTAAGATTTCGGGCCGTTGGGAAAAGTAAATAGCTCTTTGTTTAAAACCATAAAATCCGATATAAAATATAAATAGTGAAGAACAGGCAAAACCAACTTGTCCGCTATCAATACCATCTACTTTGGAAAACAGAAAGTAAATCATAAAATATGATGAATAGGCTCCACAAATAAATATGAGAAGATTTTTGATCCAATTTAAATTAACTTCTTCTGAATAGGAAAAGTTGTTTTTTATTTCAAGCTTATGTTTTCTGAACTTAAGAAACAGCCATGCCAGATATATGGGAGTATAAATAAGCCTTGTCAGGCTATAAATGAGTAAATGAATAGGTTGCTCATGAAAGTTAAAGCTATAGGGCATTTCCAATATTTTTATATCAGGTTTATAAATGTATATATGAAATGCAATGAAAATAAAAGATACCAGGAAAGGAATAAAGTGGAATAAATGTTTTTGATCCAGTATGAAGTTTTCTTCCATTAATGAAGAAAAGTATATGAACAGAAGAGGAGGAATTAATAAGCTTACATTAGGCAAAAAACTTAATATCAATAAATCAAATTGATAGTTATATGCAAGAAAGCCTGTAATATACACTATAAAAAATAATAGAAATAAACTGATCAATAAGTTGTCAGATAGTGTTTTTTTTCTTTTGGTAAAAATGAAAAATGCCAGATAGAGTGCATGGATGCCTCCGGCAAATATTATTGTATTTAAGATGTTCATTATCGTACTGATTGATGTTTTATTGAGGGGCTAAATATATAATTTATTCAACACCAATATTCGGTACAAGATGTATTATAAAACAAAAGAGGAAAAACAATTTGTTTTCCCTCTTTAAGAAGCCTAGTAACAATTAAGTTAAACAGCATCAATAAAACATATATCAAAGTACTTAAAAGATTAGCTTCTGATAAGACTTGTCTTTAAAGTTTAAAGCTAATACCTGCAAAAGCCTGGAGGTAGTTAAAATCTTTGATGATATTGTATCTTAGCCCGGCATTGATATCAAATTTTTCACTAAGTCCAAATCTAACTCCTGCTGCGGGTGCAAATTGAAATTTGGTTTCGTTATCTAAATCTGCCGGAGCACCGGTTGGAACCGTTCCTTCAATATCCATTTTCATAAAAGCTAAACCAACTCCTGCGTCAACGAATGGACGAATGCTACCATCCATAAAATAAAATCTAGGTTTAACTAATAAAGAGAATACTTTTGGTTTATATTCCGCTTGCTCCATTTCAAATGTCTCAACGATGTTAAAACCACCTTCCAGGCCTACAGATAAATTATCTTGTAAATAGTATGCGAATTCTATATTTGCTCCAAATCCAGTTTCAAATTTTTCATGTAATCCTGCATAGTCTGTAATAAAATCTTTCCCCTTGGTAAATTGAAATTGTCCGTTTGCTGTTACTTCAATACTCCCTTGTTGCGCAAATGCAAATGTTACTGTAAATAGTAATGCGAATAAAATTGTAATCTTTTTCATACGTAATAATTTTTAAAAATTTAATTTTTTGACTTTGTACTTTTTTATGTTTTGAGTTGCAATGATAGCCTGGATTTAGAAGGGAATCGAGCTATCCTATAGGATGGGACATCAGGCATCGCTTATATAGGTCTTAGTAAATTGGATGGAACCTGGAAATTTTTTGTATGATCGTGTATTAGATAAGAGGAAGTTTATAAGCCTGTACAAAGAAAACTTCCATAAAATAGGTATCTGCCAATAACTTCTTCTGCAAAAATGAGAAATAATGTGATGCTAATAACCAAATGATACTGAGAAGAGAATATATTTTCTGTTGAATGGTTACTGCTAATTAAAGTAATAAGTATGACTAAACTTAAAAGAATGAGGCTGGCTCTGATCATTAAGAATAAAAAATATCTGCCTTCCTTCAAAAATGAATTACTGGCATTATGAACAACAAGATTTTTTAAGTAATGGTAGTGTATAAAGGAAGAACCTAATTCAATAAGTAATAAAATAACCAGTATTAAGCTTATTCCTTTTAATGTAAAATGAAAATCCGTTTTAGTATAAAACATGATTAAAAAATAGGTAGATATTCCCAATACCAGAGTGGTGTTGATAAAGCTTAAAGGGGTATACCAGTTTGACCAGCTCAATATAGTAGGGGCCATATAAAGTTTTATCATGGCAAACAATAAGTATATGCCACTTAGCGAACTGATATAAGTAAGGATTTTAATAGCCCATTCCGGTGATTTTGTAATATGCCTGAGTACAAATAATACCGCAACTGAGAATCCAAAAATACCAATAGCAAGAATTTCTTTACTGATCCACGAAAATCCGATATTATTCAAAGAATTAATAGCATTTTTAGGAGCACCTAAGTGTAAAAGGGATACTAGCATAGCAATACCAATAGCTATCAATACTGGTAATTCAGGGAATTTTAGCTTGGAAACTGTTGTTAAATCAGGATTGAAGTTATTGCTAATTTGAAAAAACGAAAATAACAATATCAGCCCAATGCATATTTGGCTTAATAAAGTAAATACAATTAATGACCATTCATTATTCATATCAAATTTCTTCCATATTAGATATTTGTGCATTCGTATTCTCTTCACATAGTGCATCTTTATGAGGGCTTATGATCATTGAAGGATTTGTGATTTTATCACTTGGCAATGGATACAGGTGTTCCTTATTGGTGTATTTATGATTCAATTTTTCATAGTCTCCAAAATCCAGTGCTCTTGTAGGACAAGCATCCACACAGCTTGGATTTTTATCCTTTTCTACATAATCAAAGCATAAATTGCATTTACTCATTATCCCTTTTGATTTATTAAACTGTGGGGCACTATACGGACAAGTCCATTCGCAATATTTACATCCCATGCATTTCGATTCTTCTATAAGAACGATTCCCTGTTCAGACCTTCGAATGGCTTTTGCCGGGCATGATCTCATACATATAGGATCTTCGCAGTGATTGCATGACATGGAAATATTATAAGCTTTTACATTCGATATCCAGGCATTGCCTTTTCTTTCCCAATCTCCGGAAGTAACTTCATAAACTCTTCGCCAATTAATGGATGTAGCCAGGTCATTTTTGTCCTTGCATGCTATCTGACAGGTCTTACAACCTGAACAAATACCGGAATCGAAATAAAATGCTAATCTCTCCATCTTATCCATTATAAATTTCTACTTCGGCCATAATTGTATGTTGCGCATTCCCAAATGCAAGCGGTGTCCATTTTTCAGAAGTTAAGGTATTTACAGAACCTCCTACATCGTTCCCATTTTTATCAGGTTCCCACCAGGCTCCTTGAGGTATGGCAACTACTCCGGGTAAAATTCTTTTGGTAATCCGACATGGCAATATCAGACTGCCTCTCTCATTATAAACTCTTATTTTTTGTCCGTTTTTAATTTTCCGTTCCTGGGCATCAATCGCATTGATAAATACCCTTTGAGGGAAAATATCATTGAGCCAATCATTATTTGCCAAAGTGGAATGTACTCTGGGCATATAATGTGGCCCAATAATTTGTAAAGGAAATTTTTTGGCTTCTTCACCAAACGGACTTTCCCATTCCTGAATATATTTAGGGACTGCCGGAATCGTTTCCGGTTTATTCATTTCAAACAAGCGGGATGAGAAAATCTCAATTTTCCCAGAGGGGGTAGACAAGGGATTTTTTTCCGGGTCCTTCCGGAAATCTTGAAATGCTATTCGGGGTTTTGTAACAGGTACAGAGTAAACCCCAATATTGGATTTTTCAAATTCATCCAATTTGGGAATCTCCGGAAACCTCGATTTTCTATAAGTTTCAATTAACTCTTCCACCCATTCTTTTTCATTTTTACCTTCTGTAAATTTTTCTTTTAGTCCAAGTTTTTCAGCTATATCAGCACAAATCTGATAGTCACTCTTCGTTTCCCATGGAGGATCAGTTATTTTAGGCTGAAGAATTAATTCTTCTCCATATTTCCAACCGTCCTCCATTCCCCAGGTTTCAAATTGTGTACATGCAGGTAGCAGAAGGTCTGCAAATTTTGCAGTAGGCGTAAGGAAGTTATCCTGTACAACAAAAAATTCAACTTTGGATTCATCTTTCATAATCTCAACAGTGCGATTGATGTTTCCATGCTGATTAATAATTGCATTAGAAGCCACTGCCCAGATCATTTTAATATTGCTGTTTAGTTTATCAGCACCTTTTAGCCCTTCTTCTTCAGTCATTTCAGTACCTCTTAGTACTGCTTCCGACCAAAGAAAACAAGGTATTTGAGCTTTGACAGGATTTGATCCCATGGGAAAGACATTCCAGAGTGGGCCACCATCATCAGCCTGCAAAGCTATCCCACTCGCCCAACCACCGGAGATCCCTACATTCCCTGTAATAGCTGCTAATACACATCCGCCCCTTACTGCTTGTTCTCCATAAGCACGCCGTTGCATCCCATAGCCCTGATAAAGAACAGCTGCCTTTGCAGTCGCATATTCACGGGCAATTTTTATAATGTTGCTTGTTGGAATTCCTGTAATAGTTTCTGCCCATTCGGGTGTTTTGGGAATTTTGTCTGTTAAACCTAATATGTAATCTTTATAACTTTCTTCCTGTTCAAATCCGGGAGGCATTTGACTTTTATCAAAACCAATACAGTATTTTTCCAGGAAATCTTTATCATGTATTCCTTCTGTGATCATGACGTATGCCATCGCACTCATAAGTGCCGTATCAGTTCCGGGGCGAATAGGAATCCATTCATCAGCCAGTGAAACAGCACTTAAGGTCATGCGTGGGTCTATGCAAATAATTTTAGCCCCTTTTTCTTTCGCTTTTTTCAGGAAAAACTCGCTATTAGTACCATCTCTCATCTCAGATGGGTTCCATCCCCACATGATAATATACTCTGAGTTAAGCCAGTCTTGCCTTTGATTGCCACTAATATTAGTACCATATACATATGGTGTGGCTTTACTAATGCATGCCCAGCTGTAAGAATTATAATAACCCAATGAACCACCGAAGAGATTCATTAATCTATTTGCCGACCATTTGCCATTTGTTTGACTATAGCTTCCGGTGCCGTATGGTACATAAATCGATTCGTTTCCGTATTTATCCTTGAAATAAGCAAGCTTTTCAGCCATTAAGTTCGTTGCTTCATCCCAGCTAATACGTTCAAATTGCCCTTCACCTCTTTTTCCAATTCTTTTCATGGGATATCTTAAGCGATCGGGATGGTACTGACGCTGGCGGTAAGCTCTTCCTCTTAAACAAGCTCTTAATTGAGGATCTTCAACGGAATCATTAGGCCGGTCATCCGTTTCTATTCGGGCAATTACTCCTTCTTTTATATAAACTTTTAATAAGCAGCGTCCGCCACAATTATGTGATGGACAACCTACTCTGATCATTTTTTCGAATGATGTATGGGATTTTACAGCATGCAGGATTTCATCATCTTTTAATAATTCCGAAACCAGATAGCTGCTAAATAATGTTCCACCTGTTATGATGGATCCCCATTTTAAAAAATCCCGACGCTTCATTTTAAATTTTGATTCGAAAGATAAAAGTAGAAAAAATGAAGATGAAAAAGACAGCTTTAAGAAGAGAGATCGTAATTTATAAAAATTCTATTTAACTATTGATGCTGAAAAGATTAATTGCAATTTTGGGCTTCTTCGATGTCTCCGTTTTTGTCAACTTCAATAATAGCATGATGAATATTTAGAGCCAGTAATTCTTTTTTGATATGTTCTTTAATTTTGACAATTTTTGTTAAAGAATAATCTTTGCTTAATTGGATTATTTATTTGTAGATCTCAGAGTCCGGATAAAAATATAGCCAGGCAAAAGCAAAATGATTGCCATGGTTTTCGGGCTTAAGGGATTTGCCTTTAAGTTTACCTTCAATGCATTTTCCTGAAATATTCCAGACACTTTTAGTTTGCTTATCAATAAAAAAATCTTTTTTCTTTTTAAAACTTAATATTTTTCCATCTAATTTTGAAGAAAATACCGTAGCTGATCCAATATCTTTTGAATCTTTGATGATTCTTTTATCCATTACGGATACAGTTCCTTTTTTATAAAAGATCACAATATCTTTTCCATCATGATGGTCATTAATGACTCCCTTTTTGCTGATGATTGTAAAAGGATAAATCTTATAAGAATTATTTCCTTTGATGTCAATAATTCGATCCATGGGTTGCAGGCGTTTATCGAGTTTTGATAAATCAAAGAAGTGCCCCCATGGTTTATTATCCAACTTGTCATAATTTTGATAAGGATTTATTCCATATCTGCTTTCAGCACTGGTACCGGTTTTTTTCGATAAAATTTTCCCGTTTGGATAAGCCTTGAAAAAGTCTTCAACAGAAATTAACAGGGAAGGAAGAATTTTAAGTTCCTGTTTTGCCAGTTTTCCGGCCAAGCCTGAACCTGATATTTGTTGCCACCAGGTTTCTGTTTGTTTATCTGATATTATCATATCACTCATTCGAAGCATGCCGGAAACCTCAAATTCTAAAATTGTTTCTTTTTGATCTATAACTAATCTTCGGTCATACACGATGCCTGAGTTACATAATGGTCAGTAGGTTGGTAAGATTGGAATTCCGGATAAAGTATCATTTGAAATTTCGTGCATGGTAAGCATACTTAAAGGATAAGCTTTTGCCTTACCCTTTATTTCAATCGCAATTACCGGCTCATGCTTGAAAAAGCTTTTTTCTCCTTCTTCTCGTCCGATGAATACCGGATAATCTATTTTAGGGAAAGCCCCCCGTGGCAAAACCATGATAATTTCCGACAAGTCAACTGTTTTAATCGTCGTGTCTGTTTTCCAATCATATTTTACATTTCTTGGATTTTGTATTTGAGAATAGAGAGGAAAGCTTAGAATAGATAATGAAACAATAAAAGTAAACAGGCTCGGCTTTATTTTCATGGTCTTTAGTTTTCAAATGAATAAATTTAAGCTCATTGAAAACGAAAGTAAATATTATTTAGAGAAATTCCAAATAAGATTATTCAGCCTCAGATTTGTTTTCTTTTTTCTTAAACCAGTTTTTTGGATTCAGGTAAGATTTGTATTTTGAAAATAATTCTTTTCCTACTAAAAACCCTCCGGAGTAAAAAATGACTTCTGCACTAATAAAAATAATTGTGGTATATAATGCTTTGTTCTTTAAATTAAGAAAAGGAATTACGGGAAGCATTAAAAACAGAGGAATTGAAACAATGATTAATATGATCCCCAACTTAAATTGCCAACTTTTATTTCGCATTGATTTTGAATTAAAAGCTTCAAACTTAGTAAAAAAAACAATATTTCGAATTTAGTTTGCACCTTTAATCATAATTGGTTTTAGTTGATGGGGGTGCTACTATGTCCTAAATTAGTGCCTGCTTTCAAACTATTGATTTTTAATATAGCTCTTAACGAAGTAATTTGTATCGGGATCTATTTTAAAGTTAGATTCCTGAATAGAATCCTTTGAACATCTTAAATTAAATATAGCTATAAAAACAGCTAGTATTAGTATATATCCTTTTTTCATTGTTGTTGAATTTAAATGTTAATCTTTTATTGGTTTATTTAATTGAGAATCTTTTTTTAAACAGGCAGAATATGAATGGTAGAACTTTTCATACAAATACATCCGGAAATATTTCTTATACATCGATAAAGACTGTATAAGCTGTAACACAATATAAATCATGTCGTCTATATAAGTAATCAATCAATCGTAAAAACTTAAAAACTTAGTAAAATGAAAAAAATTGTCTTTGCAATGGCATTGGCCATTATACTGCCATGTTTGGTGTACAGTAACACCATCATCGTTTCGAAAGATCAGAATAATAATGTATTAGTTGGTAATAATGAGGATTTTAAATCGAAAGTAAATTCTAAAATCTGGTTTACTATGGCTAATGGAAATGAATACGGATGTGCCTTTTGGGGATATGATAATAAAAATGTAAAAGCCAAGGATTACCCTCAGGGTGGAATGAATGAAAAGGGTTTATTTTTTGATAAAACCGTTGCTCCCTATTCTAAACTGGAACCTCAGCCCGGTAGAAATACTTGTGATATTAAAACCTTTATAAAAATTTTTAAAACATCCTCAACAGTTGATGAGGTCGTAAGTAAAGTCAGTAAACTTAATTTGGTAGGTTTTGAAGAATGTCAAATACTGGTCGCTGATAAAAGTGGTGATTATGCTGTTATTGAAAACAATTTAATTACCCGTAAAACGGTTGAAGATTATTTCGTACTTACAAAATTCAGAAGGTCAAATATTGATTTGGGAGGATATCCTTCAATTGAATTTACAAATGCGATTTATTCTTTAAATATTAATAATGAAGCCAGTGCTAAAAATTTTGAGAAAATATTGGATGGTTCAAAAAATACCGGCTATAATATTTCTACTATTTACTCTCAAATTTGTAACCTGAAAAATGGGATTATTTATTTGTATCAGCACCATAATTTTGAGCATCCATGTATTTTAAATATCAATATAGAATTGAAAAAAGGTGCTCATGAATATGCTTTTACTGATTTATTTCCAAAGCGTGTTGCTCCTGAGTTGATTAAAACTTATTATGAAAAAGGAATCAAAGGCAGCTTGGCTTTGTTCTCAAAAATGGAAGGAAATAGAGAATGGGGGTTTAGCGAAAGTGAACTTTGTATCTTCGCGAAACATCTTCTCATGACAGGAAAATACGAACATGCCTTTCAGGTTTTAAACAAAACATTATCCTATTATCCTGAATCATCAGATGCCTATTATCAACAAGCAGTACTTGCTTTGTATAATAAAAATGAAGGGAAAGCAAAGCGCGCTTTAAAAAGGTCTTTATATATCAATCCGGATAATAAATTTGCCAGCCGTTTGTTAACTCAGCTGAATATTCCGAAGAAGCATGGAAAAACGAAGCTTCATTTAAAAGGTTATGAAAATGCCAGAGTTGTAACCGTAATGATGGCAAACGACGGATGGAGAAAAATGCATCATTTAATGAGAAAAGAAAATGATGGATGGGTATATTATACTGATATTGAAAAGGATAAAATTAAATCGTATGTATTTAATGTGGATGGGAAAATTATTCAGGATCCGCAAGCAAAAGCTAAAAGTGTGCCAGCCGACCTGGTGATGAAATAAGCACCTTGTTAGCAACATGACCAGAACCTCTTACTGTAATGGTAGGAGGTTTTTTTTATTAATGAGTGTATTCATATTTCATGTCTGATATATGGAAAATAAAAAAAGCTGCCTTTTTGAGACAGCTTCTTTCTATAATTTAAGGTAGGGGTACCATATATATTTTTGCATCGTCTCTATAGCTTGGAGCAGTGTTGGAGTACCAGTCCGTATATAGTACGCCTCCACTTTCAGCCCATTCTGCAAAATGCAGGTACACCAATGTAATTTCATTTTTCTCAATCGGCCATTCAAAGGCTATAGGAATATCAAGTGCCCATGGCAGATTTGTCTCTGTTTTATAGTATCTATCAACAGAAGGATTACTATCATCTTCCCATTGCCCGAATAATGAATGGTCTGCTAAATCCGTCGGAGCATAATCCGGAAGATGAACTTCATGTCCTCTGGTTTTATCAACGATGATAAACGGATTCCAGGTAGTTAATGAGAAATCAGCCATTGTAAAGGTTCCGTTTGGTACCATTGTAATTATAATGTCTTCATAATCTACAAATGCTTGAGCGGGTTCGGTATTGACCCCGATTCCTCCTCCTGTTTTTTCCAATAAATTGAAAATATTGTCAAAAACAATGATCGTCGGCTTTGTCTGATTATCTTCATGCCCATAGGCATTTAGAGTAATAAAGCCTTCCTGTAGGTCGTAACCTGTTACATTTAGTTTTTCAGGACTTCCTGTAAAGGCAGTACTTGCATCCGGCAAATTAAACCCAAAACCATTTTCAAGAGTAGCACCACTGGCTTTTGCCTTAAAGCTTGCGATTATTTCAACTACTACATTCGATGCATTTGTAATAGTGTTGAATTGATAATCAATGACTACATCATTGAAATCATAATCACCTTTACCAGGCCATAAATCTTCGTATGCTAGGCTACCAAAACCTGCAGCAGGAAAATAATTATTAAAAGCTTTGGTTGGATCATTGGGATAGTCATCATCATCATCTGTTACACCGTCGCCATCAGTATCGGTAAAAATGTAAGGTACGGTTGTAGAACTATATACTGCTCCCGATATAGTACCATCATTGTTGTTTGAGGTTTCGTCTCCTGCAGTTGTACCGGAACCTTCTTCAAATAACCAATTCAATTCCAGATTTGGTGAATTAGAAGGAACTGTTGTAGATCTGTCTCCGGCAATTTCACTTTCTGACCGGGCCACACTATAAATTCTAAAGTCATCCATATAGCCATGAAAATACCTGCTGTAACCACTGCTCCAATAATAACGCCCTACGTGTAAAGGTTGAGGGTTTGTTTGAATGGGGCCAACGGCAGTATTGGAAGAGGCGACATTAACTCCATCAATAAACAGGTTTATTTTGGAAGTACCATCGCTAACATATTCATAAGTTGCAGCCACATGATACCAGGTATTGGTACTCATTTGTCCACTGGAAGAAGTAACTGAAGTTTTATCGGAAGGTGCTCCGCCATCAGAAGTAAATACCTCCAGTTCAAGCCCGCCATTTGTGGCACTAAACATAAAACCACGTGCATTTCCGGAAACCGAATTCCCTTGTTTTGAAGCAATCGGTTTTCGATCAGAAGTGCTTTGTAAATAAATCCAGGCAGAAATAGTGAAATCAGTATTCGACCATGAAGTGGCCGCTGGTATCTCACCATTTAAATCACCATCATTGATAAAAACAAAATCATTGCTTCCATCGAAATAAAGCGAATATACTGTACTTGCTTTTAAAAATTTAAGATTATTAACATCGGATATGTGAACTGCAATTTCATTTGAATTCAACTGAACACGCTCACCATTTATAATTAATTCCTCTACAGATGAAGGAACTGAAATATTCGCATCATAAGTTTCTTCACTATTTATATGAGCCTTATGATAAACAACCGAACCATCTGAAGAATTCACTTCTGCTACAAGATCATGATCACTTGTAATTTGTAGTTTAACATCCTTTGTCAAACGCCAATTAAAATTTTCACTAATCTCTAAATCTTCGATATTCCCATTATTTGTTTGTTCAGGAATATCAGTGTTTTCCTCCACAGTTGTTTGACATGCAGATAAAACTAACATGAAGATTAATCCTAAAAATATATAACGTTTTTTCATAGCTCTTTCTTTTACCTATTTTTCCAACATACATGAAGCAATTTATGCTCCAAGAGACATAAGTCGTTGAAAAAAAAGTGGTTACTTGTAAATTGAAAATCCAGGTAGCTCCCATTCTGGGAAAAGTCGTCTCATTGCTATAATTCAGAAAATATTCATCCTTAGGAAATTACGATAGTGAATTGGAAGAAAGGTATAAAATGCATCTCAACTCCGCCTTGCTCCGCTCGATGACCTCCTTAGTTGCCAGGTTTTTGTCGAGGTGCATTCCGACCCAACTTCCTCTCAATGACTCGGTCGCTGAGCTTGTCGAAGCGTGATTGCTAAAAAGAAATGCCATATGGTGTGTCATCCTGAAATAGGTTGACCACAAATTTTAACTACATGAAGAAAAGTTTATAATTTACTTTTTAGTAGGAACCAATAATTCTCTAATGTCTACATCCAAAACTTTCGCAATTTTTCTTAGTACGGGTATGGTTGGTTGAGTATTATTATTGCAATAATTCGTAACTACAACATAGCTTTTATCAATTTTCTCAGCTAACCATGTTTGTGTTCTACCTTGCTCTTTAAGTATCTCTTTTATTCTGTTCATATAAATGTACCCGTAATTCTTTTAAATATCAGATGCTCATTTTTGATGTGTTAAATTACAATACAAATACATATTGTGAAATATTATAAAATAGTATATGTTTGTATTGTATTTTGATATATAATAGTCGTATGACCAAAAGATGTACTAAAACAGATTTAGGAAAAATTGTTTTCACCCAATTGGAAAACCTGAATGCCATGCATGATCTGCTAAGCATTATGGAGTATCAAAACAAACTCTTACACCAAGCTAATAAAAAATTGAAAGATAAAATCGATGCTTTTGAAAAAAAGCAGATTCAGTATAGCTTGAAGAGAATAAAACCCAAAAAATGAACTTCATTTCGACTCCACTGCGTTCCGCTCAATGACCCCTCTGGTCACTAAGCCTGTCGAAGTGCATTTCGACTCCGCTTTGCTTCACTCAATGACCGTTCATAAGACACTTCATTTCTTATTTAAGGGGGATGTAAGCTACAAGGAATCTTATATCGACAATCGGAAATCAAAGCCATATTAACTATAAAAGGCAAGCGTATCAAATAAAAAAGCCTCCCTGTTTTTAGAGAGGCTTTGTAGTCCGTAGGGGAGGAATTGATAAAATAGATCTCCTGTAATGCCTATTTTATAGGAATATTACCTATATTAAAGATGTCCAAAACTGGTGTCTAAATGAAAACTCCATTCAAAATTACCCTTACTTTAAAAAGGTATGAAAGCAAAAAGAAAAAATCATCTATTAAGTATGACCATACTTCATTCAAGAATACACATGCTTTACTGAAATCTGAATTCGATAAATTGTTTTTTCATAATTTTGAAAACAAAGATCTTGATTTAGTAAGAGACTTATTTATACTTCAATCATGGTTAGGGGGCTTAGAAAATGTGGTTTTTTTAATTTAGGGAATATAAATATTAATAAAGATAGAAATGGTAATGTCAGTGTGAGATTTGATCAGCAAAAAACAGATAATGAAGTTGTGAATCCAGCTAATACAAATTATTTATTACCGATACTAAATAAGTATAAGTTTAAATTACCATAGTTTCCTGATTCAAATTGCTATAATAAAACCTTAAAAAAGGTATGTGAAATTGCAGGGGTAGATAGACAGCTACCTTTTCGCTATGAATATGCAAAAGATAATCAAGCAACTATAAAATATTACCCTATCTATAAGAAGATATCTAATAAGTTGGCTAGGAATTGTGCTGTTTCAATTCTGTGTGAGCTAGGCTTTCTAGATAAGCATATTATGGAATTTACAGGACACAAAGATGAGAAAATGCTTCATCACTATCAAAATATTCATAAAAAAGATGTTAAAAACAATTAAAATATCAATTTGATATAGAAAACAAACCAATATTTACATCATTGTTATCTGTTGCCAAATTTTTACTAACTCTATTTTTCTCATTAACAAAATCATCAATTTCTTCATTTGAATAGAGAACTTTGCCAAAATGCTTCCTTTGGACTATATCATAATTTCTATTACCAGAATTGTGTAATAGTCTAATGTGTTTTTTTAATTTAATTGATATTTTGACATCTAATTTTTTAGAATAGTAATATGTATTTACTACACATAATGAATAATTCATGTTAGGTTTGTATACTACATCAATTTTTTTAGAATGTAGAAACCTACAAAAGTCTTTTGTGAATGTAAATTGTTTGTTCCTTAATGAATAATAAATTGCAGAAAAATTAAAAAAAGAAGTTGATGGGATATATTTTTCTAACTTATAATTAATAGTCTTTTGGTGTTTTAAAGCCCATGTGTTTTTCAAATACCATAAATCAATTGTTATATTGTTCATTGATATTTTATAACCACCATAATTATTCTTAGAAATATTATAATTATTAAAATATTTTTCAATCTTAATCTTATTAATTAAAATAATATCTATATCTCTATTCTCATTAATATTTAAGAAAAAATTTCTAATAATTCCACTGAAAACTAATACATCAGTTTCTTTTTTTATATTGTTAAGTATACCATAAAAATCGGTGTTTAAGCTTTTTAAATAGTCTTCAAAAGCTAATACTGAATCTTCAATTTGGTCTTTTATGTCAGATAATTTTTTGTCCACTTAATTTTTGATAATGGTTTAATGCATATTGGTCTGTCATGCCAGATATATAATCTACAATAATTCTAAATTTAGAATAATTATTTAAATCATCAAAATTACTAATATTATTTTCAAGTAATGCTGCTTTCTTTAAACTAGATGAAATTAGTCCTAATGCTCTTTTCTTGTAATGTTTGTTTTCGTGGAATATAAAATTAATATAATAATCTAATAAACCTACTAAAACGGAGTTTCCTGTTAACTCTAATGATGTAATTTCTCTATTTGGATAAACTTTTTCAAAATTGAATTTATCCAAAAATTTAGCTATTCCGTTAGGATCATCAAAAATTAATTCCTTATGATATTCCCCTGAATATATCAGTTCATAATTTGTTATAAAGTTCTTAATTGCAAGGTCGACTAAATACGAAATGAGTTCAATCCTTAAAGTAACCATTTTATGGCTATTATTTTCTTTATCTTTAGCTTTTTTTAAAATAGACTCTATGGATTTATATTTTTTAAGCTGGCTGTAGATTTCATCAAAACTAAACCAACCCTTATTAAACCCATCTTCAATATCCATAATATAATAACATATGGAATCTGCTGCTTCCATTAGAAATGACAATGGATGTCTAATAACTACATTATCTTTATTAATTAATCCACATCCCTTTGCAATTTTTTTTAAATAATTTGCTTCCGATCTAAAAACACCTCTTTTTTTTAAATTAACTTTTGATTTATCAATTTCATTTGGATTAGGGTATTTCAAATATGAAGCTAATGTTGCATAACTTAGGTTTAGTCCATAGCAGTCATTTAATACTTGAAGTTTTGTTAAAACTCTAAATCCTTGAGCATTGCCATCAAAAGATGTGAAATCTGTTCTTTGTGTTGGTTTTAGTCCATATTTATTTTTCTTAAATAGCTTTTTAAAATAATTCTGTATTATTTCTTCTCCAAAGTGACCAAAAGGCGGATTCCCTATATCATGCGCAACACAAATAGTTTTTAGTATTATCGGTATCGAACGTAGAGTCTCTATTTCAGTTAATTGTGATTTTTTTAGAAATTCATCTTCTTTTATTAGCCGTAATCCTAATGAATAACCAATGGTCATAACTTCTAACGAATGTGTTAATCTAGAATGAATATTATCATTTGTGGTTAATGGGAAAACTTGTGTTTTATCATGCATTCTTCTTACTGCTGGGCTAAAAATAACCCGTCCTAAATCACTTTCAAATGGATTTCTTGGGTCTATATTACTGCTTCTAGATGATTTTCTTAATCTTTTGGAGTTAAGTAATGCATTCCAAATATGTGTCATTTTCTTAGGTTTATAAGGTTTTTAAATTATTTTATTAAATAAGATTGTTGACTATATAGCCATTTATCTTTAATAGGCGTATCTCAATAAAAAATGAATAAAACAATTTAAATTAACAGGGGAGTCCTGATGTATAACAACAGGTATTAATTTAATATTTAGATAAATATAAGAAAAAACGTATAAAGACAACCATTAATTTGCTCTAATGCAGCTTCAATTAATTTTATCTTGCTCATAAGTTAGGGGGTTTTTAAATTAGGTGATTGCTTTTATTGCTGGGAGTTTGTCATTAAATAAATAGAATGTTCTTTATTTATTTTAAGTTCTGATTTATAGTATCGTTTTAATAAACCAATCCTTGTGTGACCTTCTATTAGTTGTAAGGGTGAATGAAATTCTACATTGGGTGGGATATTGCCGAAAGATAAAGTATTAGCAATTATTGGAGGTATCTTCCATGTTCCATTTTTCTCCCAGTAAGCTCTGTCGGAGTTTCTAGTGTATTTCTTTATTTCGTCAGTAGACATTGTAGTTAAATCTTCAATATAATCATCACGTAGAAAATTTATATTTAATAATTTATCAGTGTCCCATATTTCTACTTCGAACTTTACTTTACTCAAATCTATCCACGAATAATTTTTTGTTAGTTCATGTTTGTATAAGTGAAGAATCCATTGATCAAAAACTAACTTGGGTATATTATTAGTCCATTGTATAGAAGAAATACGTATAATGTATTCATCAATATCGTTATAAAACGTTTCTTTGTCTAGTGGAGCTATTTGCTTCCATGTTTTGTGATAATACATTTAACTCAATGTGATCATGTTTTAACTAAACTATATACCTGTACAGATACATGATGAAAGTTACAAAAGTTAGATGAAACAAAAATTAAAATCATCTAGTTTAATTGTACAAAATGTTATTTGTGGGGTCTAAAGTTGGTCCAAAAAAATAATCCACTCTGATATAGAGCGGATTATGATTGCTTTTGGTAGTCCGTAGGGGACTCAATTATAAGCTGTAATTATCACTTTATCAGGTAAATACAAAAATGTAAAAAACGTAAGTCCAATAGTTAGTCCTTTGTAGTTTTAACTACTGTCTTTTACTCAAAGATACTGAAAATAAAGGGAAAAACGAAGAAATTAAAGGAAAATATTTATTAATGGGAATTTGTTCTATTTTGGAGAGAAAAAGCCCCGTACCGATAACTATCGGGATTCAGGGCTAAAAGGCTAAGCGCTGGTTAGGGTGATAGTGCCAGCATAAACAGAGTCGGAAATTTGGTTTCCATCAGGAGAGGTATAAAATAACCATGCATGTACAACATCATCTTCTTCCCAATCGCTTGGGGTTATTCTGATTTCAGCGTCAGAGCGTTTATTAACGCCCATAGAGGTCGCAAATTTGTTTTTAGTATGATTATATACCAAAGCATAAGCAAGGTCATTGTATTCAGCTTCTTCTGCTGATACTCCAACTACAGAATTTATAGTAATTTCACTAAATGGACTATCCTGTATCACAACACTATTTGGAATAAGCCTGGATCCTTCAGCAATCTTGAGTTTAGGATAATCAATTGTTTGATCAGGATAATTGCCGGTTACAGCATTTTGAACATTGTAAGAAACACATGCATTAAATGCACTTTGTTTAATAGCCTTAAGAGCATATCCTATTTTGATAATAATCAGAAATGATCTTAAGAATTTAACAACTAAGCTAAACTTAGTTCGTTGAGATACCTGCCCAGGAGAGCGAGGGTTTTCAACATTAGGTTGATAAGATCGCATGATATCAATTCCAAAGATTGAAGAACCAACAACAGTTCCTACACGTCCTGAGAACCCTCCAAGGATCCCTTTTGTAATTTTTCCCATGATAATAAGAATTTAATTAATAAAACAGTTAATTGGTGTACAAGAGAATTTGAATAACTAGGAGTTAATTAGGACTTAGTTAGAAGTATTCTTCTTTTTGAAGGAAGAAATCGGTTTGAATAGATTTGGATAACGAGATCTGATTATATTCAAAACAATTGTGGAAATAACTCCTCCAATTATTGCAATTATTGTACTGAATAACTGGTTGATCAGGCCAGAATCGATGAAGCATAAGTGATCTACGGAAATGAATAATCCGTATGAGCTTAAGGTACCGGTAAAGAAATCACTAATGCTTTTCATAGATTTTTTTGATAAAAGTATGATATAGATTGTGCTAAAACAATTTTTTATGAAGTTAATTTTATGAATAACAGCAATTTACACATCTTTACTTTCTGTTGCATTGTTTTGCATAGTGCTTAAAACAGCATAAAGCATTAATAAAAGCTTAAGCATCCGGAATTGCGGAGCGAGGGGTGGAATGCAAGGCTTTTTACGGTTTAAGGTGTGAAGGCCTTGTGGGGAGCTAAATAGTAAAAACCCGCAGGGCCTGGCCTTGCAGGGTGTGAGGGGCAATATTTTTGGTTAAGGTTTTGTTTAATCAGATTCAAATTCAGTTATAGAGAGTTTTACATTAATAAGCAGAACTACTTTTCTTACTCGTTTTCAGTATTAATAATGCTTTATTCAAAAAGCTTTTCAAAAATAAGATTAGTAATACCCATTAAAAATGTGGCTTTAGGGTCATGCCTCGTCCCATAAGGATTGAAGCTATCTCTTTTGGGATAATTAAAATTTTGGTTAACATCAACTGAATTCAAATCAAAATTTATTTTAAATTTTGAAGGATAGTAATCATACATCATTGCATTCTTATTATATATGGCCATATAATAAGGCTTTGGAAGATTCAAGTTTAACGAAGATTTATTAAACTTAAGTTTGTCAAATGATTTATTACGGAACATAAAATATGAAACTGATATCGAGTCTCTTTTTGGTTTATCCTTGCTTAATTCAGATTTCTCAAAATATCTATATAAACCGGCATCAATAACTTTTTGATTTTGCTTATACTCTTTTAATTTTCTGAGTGTTTTAAAATTAAAGCTATTTACATATTTAATATTGGGAATATTTATATCAAAAATTTCCATTTTTATTTTAGCAAAGCCATTTTTTGTTTTTGCATAGAGCAAATGTTCATATTTAAATGATTTTATAAAAACTTTACTATTATCTGTATTAAAATTGTATGATAAGTTTATACCTCCATCAACGTAAGGATTACTTTGTTTGTTTTTAAGGTTAATTTTTTTCTCGAGCCTGAGTAATCGTTTACTTTTTTTATCAATAAATAGATAGGTCGTTGTTGAGTCCGTAATTGATTTCAGCTTTATGGTGTTAGTAAAAATTTTATCAATAACAATATTTTTAATTAATCTGTTTAGGGCTTCCTTTTTTTGGTAAGTTTCATAAGGGTTTTTTAACAAAGTGCTTATAAAAGGGAAATTTACTCTGCTTGTATCTGATTCGCTTGATTTAAAACTAATCGTGTGAAATAATTTTCTTTTTAAGTTCCTGTTTTCATGTTTTATGTATTTGAACTGCTTTTCTGTATAATAAACTAGTGAATCATTTATTGCAATTAAGCGTGCACTTAAATAGTTTAAGTTTTTCTGATATTTTACTTTCTGAAAGGCATTTTCCAGAAGTGCTCTGATATTAATAGAGGATACTACTATTTCATCAAGCTCAAAAGATTTTGGCATAAGATAAATTGTATCTTTAATTTTATTTACATTAAGCGTTTTGTTGTGATATGCAATATGTGAAATTGTAATTTCTTCTTTTATTAGATTATTTAAATTAATTATAAACTCTCCATTAGCACCACTAATCAGTTTAAGTTCACCTTCAATCGAAATATGAGCAAATGAGATTGGAGTTTCTCTATCATATACGTATACTATTTTACTGGATTGGGAAAAAGAATTCAAACAGATCAATAAAAGAAATAGTAATACTATGTTTTTCATTTTGGTTTAAGTAAATTAACTTAAGAGTTAATTAAATGTTAACTCCTAAGTTAATAAGTTTTTGTTATTCTTCAAAGTTAATGGTTAATTTACCACCATAGAATTTACCTTCAACCCATCCATCTTCCGTTTCAATAGGTGCCTCAATTGTGCTAGGTCTTAAGCGCCATTTACCAAACTCTAACCTTTCTTCAAGTTCTTCAGACTTGAAATTTTCAATAAATTTGTTATCCATAATTTAAAAATTTAGTTAAGGAAGATATTTTTATTTATTAATTGCTAATAGTTTCTTCCGTTTACTATTACCAAATATCATTCGAATCAACCTATATCCATAGGTTAAAACTATTATGTAAATTCCTAGATAATATATCATTGAACTATCAAATTCGATTTTTGAGAAGTCAAATAATAAGGCACTATATAAAGATTTAGCGAGTACATAAGGAAATTTTAAAAAGCTCTGCCCGGAATATAATAATATTCCCAGGACAAAGATTAGCATTAACATATAATTACCCGAAGCATAGATTACCAGCCAGTTAAAATTTTTACCATTTTTTGTTTTTAAAAACTCAATTAATTTTAGTTTAGATTTTTGAATTAAATTATGTTTATTTGTTGCATCTGACAATATCCAGTATCCATCACTTCTAATAAATGGGTTTAACTCAAACAGGGCATATAGGAAAACTAAATAAGATGAAAGTAATAAATAGTTTAAATTAAATATTAAAAAGCATATAAATAGAATGGCTGAAATGATTATCTGAAAATAAATACCAGCAATATTGATAATTTGACGATAGTTTTTCTCTAAGCTCCAAGCCTGAGTAACATTTGAATAAAAAACAGGAAATATAAAATAGAAGCCAAAGCCAATTTGTCCACTTGTATTATATGAATTAAGTTTGAAATTCTTTATAAAGTAATTATAAGCTGATATATGCCCGAACTCATGAAAAACAATAGACAAGTTGACTATAATAATTGATACTAATATATCAGTAGCGTTAAAATTATAACTATGTGCATTGTATTTATAACATATATATATTATGAATAGCAAAAGAAAAGTTGAAAGGATTTTAAAGGTTTTAGGGTAAAACAAAAATTCAAAGAGATATGATATTTTTTCCCCCCATCTTTTTGGTATTAAATCTATTTTTAGTGTTAGATAGGATTTCTTTTTATTTGTTGTTCTTTCATTAGTAAGGAATCCTTTACCTTTGAAGTGATCGTCAATCAACTTATGGTATTTCGCATAAGATATATCTTGTTTGAAATGGTTCTTAAATTTTTGATATGATTCTTCAAAACTTTCAGAATGTAACAATTGTTTAAAGAGCAAATAAACATTCTCAGATACTAAAAGATTTTTATGCGGAGATGAAAGAACCCATTTATTTTCTGATTCCTTTCTTACATTTATATTTTCAACGATTAACCCCATAATTGTATGTAATAGCACTTCATTGTTTTATAAACCATGGATGATGTAAAAAGCCTTTTGTGATCATCAACAATTGTATTCGTCCCTAAAGATCCTTTTCTCCAATGTTTTATTCTTTTTAGTTCTGATATATCAGGTGCTGGTATTTTAAGAATTGGTATAGTTTCATAACTTCCATCTCTTTTCTGGCTTTTTAAAAGAAAAGAGATTCCATTAGAAATGTATTCTTCATATTTATTAAAGTCATTTAAGATCAATAAATGAGTTATCATAGCTGTATAAAAAACAGATTTTTGATTAAACTCATCTTTCCATGATCCATCTTTGTTTTGCTGTTGAATAATTTTATCTTCAATGATATTTTGGATAAAACCAATTTCATATTTTATATTCATTAAGGCTCTTAGAAAAAAGTATAATGAATACAATGAACTGGTCCACCAATAAGATAGAAGCCCATGTTCAACTTTGAACTTATTTACAAGTGAATTAATAGTTTTATTCAGTAAACTTTTATCTATGTTATTTTCACTTAAAACAAAAGCAGCATAAGAAGAAACACAATCATGTTTTGAAGTCCATCCTTTAATGTCGTTTTCATTTTCCAGTTTAAGATATTTAACTAGTTTTTCATCATATTTATATGTAGACCATTGTCCATTATGTTCATAGGATTTCCATAGTGCCAACAATTGTTTATCCGTATTTTTGCTTAATTTAAGATCTGCATTTATGCGAAAGGATAAAGAATCGCAATCTTGAATTAAGCTTTCATTATAAGCATAAATGTTCTTTTTATTATCTGCTAAATAGTCTTTTACAATTTCTATTTCATCTGCTTCAAATAAATTCAAGCAAATAAAAAATGTTGCCCAACCTGTTGAAATTCCGGCAGAAGTAATAAAATCATTCCAACCATTTGATTTCTGTTCTTTGTCAAATAGTAATAAAGTGGACTTTAAAGAAGTTAAAATTGCTTTCTCACTCAAGGTAATTTTGTTAAATAATGGTTCATTACTTCTTTTGTTGCAATCAATCGATTTTCTTTTAATTAAGTTTATTTCTTTAATCTGGCATTTACAATCTTCTATTTCGTTTTCAATAAATGTTTCGAGTTCTATCAAGTTTAAATCTTTTACAATTGAATTGGCGACTTGATAATGCTCAATTGCGAGTTCAATAAGTGAAACTGATATCCCACTCCCATACAATACTTTATATAAATCATTTGTAGATACATAGTTTAGACCATTTTTTTTAATATAGTTTTCAACTTTAAAAATTGCCAAAGTAAATTGCTTATTATCTTTGTCTTTCTTAAAATCATCTATATCATCCCTGATCTGAAACGCAATATGAATATGAGCAAGAAGACTTTTCAGTTGTACCTCATGTTTTTTATTTTTCCCTAAAATGGTTAAGGCATCAACCATTGCATGGGTCATTATAGATTTATTCTTTGCAATTTTGATAAAGAGGCTTTCGTTAATTTCTGGTTCGATTAATAGTGTTTTTTCTAATTTATTAGTTTCTACAAAAACCCTAAAGCTATTATATAGATTTTCCCAAAATTCTTTATCAGGAAAGAGACCTGAAAGTATTCTAATTGATTCCTGAAAGATTACAATAAGATCAGGTAAAGAACCTTCATTTTCATCATTATCAGCTATCTTATCAAAATGAATCAATGCTTTAAAATATAAATAACTTGCACCTGATAATTTAACCAGATTAGATTCTTCAATATTAAATAAAGGGGAAAAATAATCTGTAAGGTTTATATAAAATGAATGTCTATTCAGCACTTCATCACCTAAATCGTATTTTTTACTCAAAAATTGACTTTCCGGGCTATTTGCGAACTGTTTTAAATAACAATCTTTACTAACTAGCGGTAACATAATATGAAAAAATATCTTTTAAAAAAAGTATATGCCTTATATATATTAATTCCCAAAAACCTTAAAAGTATACCTAATATTCTCAAAAAAATGATATTTATCTCGTTTTAAATAAGACCTATAGCTTTTATTGGGGAAGTTTCTTAAAGGTTTTTAGATTAAATTAAGGTTTTATTGATAGATATGAATGTAAAAAAGTGTCTGTAATTGTATAATATACTAATTATTAATATATTCAATAATAATTAAAAAATCTTTGCAATGAAACAGTATTCACATGCCTGGCTAGCATTTATGGCCATAAAAAGGTTAGAAAAAACAAATCTTTCTAATAATTACAGAAAACATGCCAATAGTTTAATTAAGTGGTTTAAAAATAACCGCGATTCTGTAGTAAAAGGGGCCTGGTATCCTGATGCTATTATAAAGGATATGGCGACAAGTCATATTTTGAAGTATGAGTTTGATCCAACAGGAAAGAATTCAACTTTTAAGAAGTTACCTAGTACTTACCATTTGTATAAGATTGGAAAGGAAAGTAAATTTTACAGGAAACCTTATAAGATTGTAAAAGGGAATTTGCCAGACAGGTGTGAATCTTTAGCTCATAGTATTATTGATAATTTAAAGATGCAGGAGAGTGAGGAAAAAGGATCTCCCATTAGCCCTACTGACAATCATGTGGCTACTATCTTTTTTATGTTAAGCCATTATATTGCTGATGCGCATATGCCCTTACACTGCGACAGTAGGTCATTTTCAGATGGAGATAATATTCATGCGCATATAGAAAAAGAATGGGATGAAGCTCTAAGAGATTGCTATTCTATAGATTTTGATAATGAACGTTTTTTTTATGACCCGGAAGGGTATCCGTTAAAGGTTGACAGTAATCCTGTTATTGATTGGTTAGAACAAGAAATTATTAATAGAAAGTTTAGCTTGAGCCGGGGTACAGGAAATGGAAATATCTGGGATTTTATATCCGCTATTACTCAATATTCTTATTTAACAGCTTATAAGATGATTCCGGAATCTTATAATGAAGATAATTTGGATTGGGAGACTTTTAAAGGCCTTAATACCGAGTATTTATTTGATGATTATAGCAAGTTTCTTCTTATTGATGCAATCGATTCTATTTCTAAGGTTTGGCTACGTGTGTGGATTAGATATCAAAAATGGATGAAATAGGTTTGAGGAAGTAGGATTTACATTAGGGATGGAAGAAGGTTATGCGAGGTTGAGTTGTTAATTGGGGGGTGGGGAATGTTGGGATTAGTTTGGACGTGTAGGCTATGTTATTGGGTAATGGTTAAGACTTGCCTTTTTAAGCAAAATGAAGGGCTTATGAGTTTTTGAGCATCTTTTGGCGTGGGTTGGGTTTGGCGCTGGGGAAGACATAAAGTGAGAAAAAATGAAATAAACCGAAGTTTGCGCAAAAATGCGTGTCGTGAAATTGCGACCCGTGTGATGGGTTGTGCGGCAAAGGCTGCATTAATGGAGGCTAATTTTATTGGCAGGGGTACAGAGCTGGAAAAATTAGCCGGAATGGTTGCAGCTTTTGCAAGATAGAACCTTATGATTATTAAACGATAAAGGCAATTACCAAAATTTTGGCTGAGGGTTAGCATGTGGGATTTTTGGTATTTGCCGCTACCAGCTAAGGATGACCGTGGGGAGGCCTGTGGGGCTACTTAACATAATTGCCTTATAAGACCCACCTACACCGCATTTAGCAGTTATGGCGGACAAAGCCTTATTACAAAAAAATATAGGATTTCCAAGAGGTGGCGGTGGAGTTTTATAAGAAGCCATTATGTTAATGCAGCTTTGGGTAATTTTTACTGGCGTGTCTTTTTGTTGAAGGGTAGGGGTAGCGTTTTGTTTTTTTCTTTTACCTTAAAGATGTATTTATACTAAAAGAAAAAAACAATAGGCTGCTTTTGGGTGGAAACAAAAAGCATGACAGTAAAAATTACAGAAGGGCAGGCGTGGGGAGGATTATAAGCATACAGGCCAAGGCCTATAAAATAAATCAGGCTAAACCCCGGAGCCTTAGTTTAACAGGAAAATATTTTTATGCATATTATTAGATTATTACTAACTTTAGCATGCTTTTTTTATGGAAAAATGTTCTTTGACAACTTTTGTATTAAGAAGGGTAAAAATGAGGCCAATGACGAATAAGGCCATATTAGCGGGACAAAAATAGCACTTAAAAGTCACAATATCAGTTCGATATAAAATCATAGCCTTTAAGTGTAGTATAAATTGAGACATTACTGAAACAGAACATAGAAAGGTATCAATGTTTGATTTCTTTGAGTGGAGTATAAATTGACATATTACTGAAATCTTATACTATCTTCTTTTTGTCGGCAAGGGGTTAAGTGGCTTTAGGCTAAGGCCTGCTTTTTATTTTTAGTTCAGCTATATTATCTATCAAAAAGTGTTATAATTGTTTGAAAATATGTACTAAAAAGTATTTTTTTCGTTTGTAGGTTAGTGTTATCTGTAACAAGGCAGAGCCTTTTAAGATAGATAGACTAAGGCAGGAGCCTTAGCCTAACGGGGTAATGTAGGATTTAAAGTATAGAACTAGGTATTATTTTTATCTTCTCCTATAATTATCTTGAATTCTTTGATTGGAAATTCTTTATGAAATTTCATTATTATTTCTTGTAATTCCAAGCCTTCTTCACTCTCTATAAAATTTTCTAAGTTAACTCCATTATCAAGCGCATAAGAATATAACTCTTGGCGAATTTCATCTTGATATTGTTTTTTTAACTTTTTTATATCGATTTCCTTAATTTCATTATCTAACTTAATACCATTTAACTGTTCTTGATTAAGTTCATTTTGATATTTTAAGTTGATTTCACATTGCTTAATAGTTAAATATTTTTCCCTTAAAAGGAGAATACCTTTAGATGTTGCGATTGTAAAACTAATGAATCCAGCAAGGATCCCTGCTATCTTAACAAGAGGGATGCATTCGCCAATGATAGTTTGGATAATACTACCTCTTCTTATTGGTGATACTTCTAATTCATTGGCAGTATGAAGTGTGTTTTGGATAGAAAGTAATTTATTGTAGAATGATGATATTTTAGTAATTGTCCAATTTTTGCATTCAACCGTTATTGTTATTTGACAATTTGCATCATTTTCAATTGATTTGTCAATACTTGCTGGTAAAAGTGAAGGGGCATTTTTGAAATCCGGTGGGAGATTGCCCATTTCTTCCATTATGTTACCAAGAACTCCATAGTCACGACTATCAATAAACAAATTCAGTTTTTCCCTAAATATGGAAATTATAGAATCAATAAATGACCTGCCATATTGATAGTCAAGTTTGATGAGCCACCCAATACAGATACTAATTACCCATAAATTATTAGCATGGTTTTCAGATGAAATCCGTGAAATTATTCGTAAGTAAAATTGAATTTTATCTCCTTGTATATGATTCCAAATATAAAATTCAGGAGGTAAATTTGTATCACTGAAGTTAGAATCCGTAAAATCACATAATTTGGGGTATTCACCTTGGTCAAAATCATTGTCAATATTTTGAAAAGTTGAGCTAATTAAGCAGGTGTCTTCAATATTGGTTCTTTCAAAAGTGCATTTATCAAAAAACAATAGTTTTCCATAAACTTCACTAAAACTGCTGTTTAAAAAATCACAATTCGAAAAATTGACTTTTCTAAATTTATCAATATCGAAAAATGTACAAGACAAAAATCCATTGAATTCAAATTTACACTGATCTATAATAGGTTGGTCATTAAAATGGCAAGTGTTAAAATTAGAATATGTAATTGATGATTTATAAAACATTGAATCATTCTCTATTCTCACATCATTCCATTCCGTATCTTTAATTATACAATTAATAAACTTTACTTCACGTAAGGTTGAGCTTGAAATAATCAAATTGTCAAACAAGCAATTTTCAAAAATTAAATTTTCTAATCCGGAGTCAATAATGATAAGCTGGATAAAGTCAATTCCTTTTAATGATAATGATTCTAAATGAATTCCAGAAAAATAAAGATTCTCTGCCCGATCTGTAATTTTTGATAGTTTTTGCTTTATCAAGTTTATATCCGAATGTTCTCCACAAAACATTGAAAAACTTAATGTTTGCTTTCCACACCCATCTTTGCTACAAATTCTAATTTGTTTATACATTTTTGTCATTTTACTTATGCTCTTATAGTGGCTAACGAATTTTTAGTCTGGTGTTACTTGCTAAGGAACGTGCGGATGCACGCTTTCTTGTTCACCGAGGACAAGAAAAATATATAATTATTAAAGTTTAAATTATAGATTTCCGTAGAGATGTATTTTGGCTTTTAGCAACAGTTTTTTTATGTTATGTTTCTTCCAAACCATTTTAAATCCTTTTTATTGGTAGGTAGTTTTCTTTCATAAACATCCATATATGAAAGCTCAATTTCTAATTCGCTTAGAGCTTTTCTTACTTTATTCCGGAATTCTGCAAATGTCTGCGTTATTGATTGATCAGTCTTCAGGCTAATAATATTTAAAGAATCACCAGCGGGTATTACGACCCCAGTCAAATTAACAAAAAAACTTGACCAAGGTAAATTGTTAGGATGATCTGGCATCCAGTCTATAATATTTTTTTTTGCTTGTCCAAGTTTGTTTTTTACGGTAAAACTTTTTATGATTAGAGGGCCAACCCCTGCATTTTTGATATTTACTGCAATATGGTTTTCATAATCTGAAAACATGAGGTTGCTAATTGGTTTAACTGTTTTTCTATTATGCCTCCTCTGAACATTAAGTGAAAGTGTACCAATAATTATTGAAAAAACTGCAATTAAAACAGCGATTGATGCAATAGTTAACTCAGGATCAGATAATATTGTTTTCATAAGAACTTAATTGTTTTATTGATTAATATTGACTTTATATATGTTTGGTAACGGTTCTGTGTATGAAGCGTTGAGCATTTCGAAGCACTTCACTTTCAAACCGCTAATACGTTGTCAAGACATACTCTTTTGCAATTTTTGGTTGAAGCGTTGGCTTGTTTGAATTGCAAATGTGTATGACTTTAGCGTTGGTTTTTCTTTTCATCAGTCGCTATATGTTTTAGTTTCTGTTCTATTTTTTCGTAGTCTCCTAAATAAGCAGTCATTAAGCTTTTCCATAATTTCCCATGATTAGGAATATTGAAATGCAATAATTCATGTACAATTACATAATCTCCTAATTTTTTGTCCAGGTCTAAAAGCTGTTTGTTAAAATTCAGGTTTCCGTCTGTTGAACAGGACGCCCATTTATTTTTCATGGGACGAATTGCCAATGAATTGATTTTAATATCCATTTTATCAGCAATCTCTCTGACTTGCTTTTTGAATTCTATTTTATCTTTCCATTTAGTCATAATTATAAGTCGTATGCGATGAATAAATGGTTAAATAGAGCTTCAATAATGGATGCAGCTTTGTCAATATCATCTTCCTCTGAAAGTATTGCGTAATAAACACCTTTCCGCAATTCTCTTAATTCTTTTTCACTCGTTTTCCAGTTTGGGTTTTTTACAAATTCCTCTTTTATCTCTTTTGTTGTCTCTTCGGAATTTGATAAACCTTTGTCAATTAATGTCCGATAGATAAAGAAAGTCAAACCGTCAAATCCTTTTTCTGCTTGCTCTTTTTTTCGTTTTACATCATCTTCGTAAATCTTTCGGATTTCATCCAAAGCCTCTTGTGTACTTACTTGTCTGTTCTCGTATTGTTCTTCAACTGCTTCTGCTCTTTCAAGTAAGCCGATTAAGAAAGGATCATCAGATTTTTCTTCAGCTATTTTTTCTATGCTTTTAATAAGGTTTATAATTTTTGTATTCTCATTTTTATTCTGGCTTTTGATATACTCAATAGATTTTTCGTTAACCTCGAAATATTCATCACCAGACAACGGATATGTGCCGGACACTCTTTTCTGGATTAACTCATTAGTTTTACGCTGAAATTCTCTATCAACTTGAATTCTTTTTGCGTAGGCATTTCTGACTACTTTGTAAATAGCTGACAAAGTCGTGTAATCATCAATGTATGGACGTAAAAACTTGTCTGGTGAAATAATCTCATAAAGCATTTCAATCTCTTTGTAGAGTTTGAAGAATTCTTTCCGTTTTGATTTATCTCTGAAATGAGAAATCAGATTATCGGTGTCTTTATCATTAAAATTTTGTGTGATCAGTTTTAGATACGGTGGAACATTCTCTTCCATTTTTGCCTTGAACAAATGTTTTAACAAAGCAATATCTTTTACAATTGCGTTTATTTCTTCGCTGTCAAATACAAGTGCTTTTTCCAGATTTTCAAATATGCCTACAAAATCCAAAACAAAACCGTGTGGTTTCACCATATCTTTCTGCTCGTTTTCGTATGGACGATTTACTCTTGCAATGGCTTGTAAAAGAGTATGGTCTCGCATGGGTTTGTCAAGATACATGGCATAAAGAATCGGAGCATCAAAACCGGTTAACAATTTTTCAGTTACTATTAAGATTTTAGGTTGTTCCTCTAATTTGGTAAAGTTCTTCCGAATCTCTTTTTCTGTTTTAGAATCATTATGAAATGTTTTGAGTTCCTCTGTATCATTGTTGTTGCCGGTGTAAACCACTTCTGAATATTCAGATGGTAGAAACTTATCCAAAGTTCTTTTGTACATGGCACAAGCCGGACGGTCAACACCTACCAGAAATGCTTTGTAGCCCATTGGCTCAACATTCTCTGTATAATGTTTCGCCACATATTCAGCCACCTTTTCAACTCGTTCTTTTCCCTTTAAAAAGTTGCGTGTATTGACTGCTCGTTCCAGAATTTTATTCAGTTCTTCTATGTCATTCACTCCATAGGCTTCCGCTAACTCAAGAAATTCCTTTTCCAATATTTCTTTTGGAACAAGTAATTCATTAGGAGCCATTCCGTAGAAAAGGGGTAAAGTGGTTCCATCTTCAATACTGTCGGCTATTGAATATTTGTGCAGGTAACCGCTTTTATCATCAATACCAAAAGTTTTGAATGTGCCTTTTCCGTAAACGGTTTTGTCAACAGGTGTTCCAGTAAATCCAATGTAAGTTGCATTCGGGATAGCAGCCATCAGATAGTTGCCTAAATCGCCTCCGGTTGTTCGATGGGCTTCATCGATCAGAACGTAAATATTTTTTCTTTCATTCACTTCTGCTGGCATATCACGGAATTTGTGAATCATGCTGACAATAATTCCCCGGTAATCGTTTTTAAGCAGTTTCTGAAGGTCTCTGATATTCTCCGCTTGAACAACATTATTTACACCAACAGAAGAAAGATTTTTCAACATCTGGTCTTCCAGTTCGTTGCGGTCAATCATTAATAGAATTGTTGGCTTTTCACTTTCAGGGGCTTTAAACAGCAATTCCGCTGTTTTTATCATTGTATAAGTTTTGCCGCTACCTTGAGTGTGCCAGACCAATCCTCTTGTCTTTGTTGCATCATGTGCACGCTCTACAACTTTTTCAACGGCAGTTTTCTGATGTTGGCGAAGGATGTATTTGTTCAGTTCTTCATTGGCTTCTGCAAAAACAATAAACTTTTTCAAATAATCGAGAATGCTTTGAATGTTGCAAAACGATTTAATCTTTGCTTCCAGATTCCCTATTTCTTCTTCCTTCCAATTGAAAATATTTCGTCTGATTGTGTTCCAGGTAACACCATAAGAGAAGCCAATACTTTCAGTAACCGTGAATAATTGTTGCGGAACAAAAAATTCCGGGGTTTCTCTGTGGTATCTTCTTATCTGATCAATGCCGATGGCTATAGCTTCATCTTTGGTTGCATTTTTACATTCAATAACTAAAACAGGGATGCCGTTTATAAGAAAAACTACATCTTCACGGTTGGCGTATTGCCCGTTGAACAAATAATATTCTTCGGTTACTTCATAAATGTTCTTTTCCGGTTCACTATAGTTTATCAAAACAAGATTGAATTCCCGGTTTTCATCTGTGCTGAAAAATGTTCTTTCGCCTTGCAGATGCTGTAAAAAGTCACGGTTGCCTTGAATGGTGGGCAAAGGCAGATTTAGTTTTCGTAGTAGTTCTTCTTTGCTCTCTTTAAACTTAGGATTAAATTCTTTTACTTTCTCGAAAAGGGTATCAACAAAAAACCATGAAGCATTTTTTGCTTTCTCTCTCGGAGATACACCAGTTGCATCAAAATCCCTTCGTCCTTCAGCTTCACTTTGGGAAACAACAGTCCAGCCGATTTCATTGGCATATTTTAGTATGCGGGCTTGTACGTTTTTATGTTCTGATGGTCTGGGCATAGTTAATCTTCATTATTTTGATTTTGCTCATTTTCACCTTCATACTTTTCTCCCTTTTGCCATGCTTCTGAAATAGCTTTGTAATTTGGAAATCCTTCTTCGTTTTCAGACAACCAATTTTGAATGAACTTCGGATCATTGCTATTAGGGGTCGGGGATACTGTTCTAATTTTTACTTGAACAGGTGTTCTTACTGCATCACCCATAATTATTGCATGTTGTTGCGGCAAAATTGGCAACTGCTGCAAAATATCTTCATTCGCTGAAGATACTAACTGACGAACATACTTTTGGTCTTCGGGATTTTGCAACCTATGTATAATAAATGAGTTACATTGAGACAAAACGGTTTTTGAAAGTTCAAAAGGACGTTGGCTGGAAACTAAAAGGGATATGCCATATTTTCTACCTTCACGTGCAATACGTTCAAATACCTTTTTGGAAATTGATTCTTTATCCTTTTTGTTTTTTTCCGGTATATAATTCTGTGCTTCTTCCAACGCTAAAATGATTGGCATTTTCCCTCTGTCTTTTTCCGGGAATCTTGAAACAAAATCTAAAATTAGTCTGCCAACCAAGCCAGTAATTGTTTCTAATACTTCATAAGGAAGAAGCGACATGTCAATTATTGTTATCTGGCTGACTCTATCTTCTTGAAGTTTCTCATTCGCTGTTTTGTTTAGGTTTTCTTCGTAATATGAAGTAAAGGAATCACTATCTGCATCTTGATAAACCTTGCAAAAATCACCAAGAACAAAAGCTAAAAACTTCGCCAATGAATCAGTTATGTTTTCACTTTGCTTTAAAAGTAAAGGCTCTGCAATGCGTTCGTCATTTAAATAAGATTGTAACCTTAATCTCAAAGTAGAAACAAACTCTCTGATTCTATTGCTTGAGCTTTCTTGTTCATCTATAGCATTATCAATGTCTTCATTAATAAGTTTTTGAAAAGGAAACCAAATGGGTAAGTCAATATTTTGTTCTTGTGTGCTTTTCATCTCTTGAAGGTAAGATTCATATTTAGCCAGTTCATTCTTAATCTCACCTTTAGCTGTTTCTAACTCCTTAATGTCAACTTTGTTATAATTTGCTGGTTTTATATCAAGAAGCTTTTGAATTGCATCTTTTAAAGCTTGGATGTCATATTCCCCCAAGTCTAATTCATTAAAATAATTTAAATATTCAGGTATTTTGAAGTTGTCTATTTTCCAGTAGTCATCTATGTTTTCTGTAAAGTTCAATAATGAATATATCCACTGTATATAAGTCGGTGGGATTTCATTAACTATAATCGATAATTCATCACCTTTTGAAAGAGCTATTGCTCGCTTAAGAATAGGGGCTTGAGTACCAGCACTCGGATCAAAAAGATAATCGAAATCATCAAAATTCATAAACCAATAGGGGACTTTCATACCCATTTTGTCAATATGAAATGGATTTATCAATTCAAGTTTTTTGAAGGGAGAAATATCTTTGTCTGGATTACCTTGAAATGCTTGTTTGTACTCTCCGTTTGTATCAAAAATTATGATGTGAGCATTTTTTAGATTCTTGTCATTGTAAGTAAACTCAAATAAGCTGTGTACAATTGAAGTTAATGTACATGATTTTCCGGAACCGGTATTTCCAAGAATTGCAGCATGTTTCCCAAAAAACTTATCAGGATTGATTTTAATTTTGTAATCTGAAAACGAAGGTGATGACCCAATTGGTAAGTAATAATCTTTTTCAAAATCAATAGTAGTTTTTTCCTTCTGGTCAAAAATGTTATCTAGGTCTCTTTTCGTGACGTACCAAACAGGATTATCTAACACCGGATAATTATAAACTCCTTGAATATATTTTTTATCTCCTTCGATAGTACCGATCATTGTGGCTACTAAATATCTTGCGGAATCTGTAAGAAATATTGCTTCCTTGTCTTTTGATAATTCGGTTTCATCAATAGCTTTTACTCTTGTAACCATTGCAACGATTTTGTCAGAACCAATGGGTATTATTAAGTATGAATTAATCCTAGCAACTTCGTAAATATCTTCATAACCACTTTTATACAGGCTTTTAAGGTCTCCATCCAGCTTAATGAAAACTCGAAAACTATCTACTGAAATTACTTTGCCAATTTTTCTTTCACTCATAGCTCTTCAATTTCGTTTTCTGTCGTTGTTTTACCATTTTTAAAATATGCCTCGAGTGTTTTCGCAACTTTCTCTTTGGTTTTTATATCATAAAAGTCCGGCATTATTTTATCGGCTAACACAATGAAATCGCTGATATAATTCCCTTCCAGAATTATTATCCTTGAATCGTTAAGTTTTTTTATTCGCTCAATTTCGGGATTGCTGCTATACGCCAAAATTATTAATGTAAATGAAGGATTTGATAAAGCTTGGAAAATGATGTCATTGATATGCTCATCTGCAAAAGCATATCCTACTGTTACCAATACCGATTGAGAATGAGAGATAGTTGATGCAAATTGTCTGAATAATTCGGAATAGGGAAAATCTAAAGTGTATGACTTTTTTACAGCAGATGGATAAATGATCGTATCGCCTTTTTTATTAGATTTTTCTATTAATGGAATTGGCAATTCTTCTATACCATATAGATTATTTGCATCTCTTTTTTCAGAGTTTATCCATGAAATTGAACCGTGGAGTTTAAAATATCTGACTACCTTTTCAATTCGTTGCACTTTTCCGGCTGTTGTGGAACCGGGATAAAACATATCATATTCAAAAGTCTCCGGCTTAAAATATCTTTTGTGAAAACCGGCAAAGCCATCAATGTAGAAAACTCCTAACTTATCAAAAGCGTATTCAAATGCTAAATCATAGTTTAATGTAAAAATGTTTGCTCTTTTCAGATTTAAAGGTCGTTGCAAAAGTGCTTTTACAAATTTTTCATGGAAATGATATTTATTCGATAAAGCCGGTTTGAATAATTCTTTCTTATTCTGTTTTACTATCTTTCTTAAAACTGCTGTTGGAATATTCCGAGTATCGATATTACATACAGAAAAGAGTCCTTCCTTTATTGCGATAATTAATTCTTTTATTTTATCCGTTCTATCGGCATTTTCTTCATCGAGTGTAAAATCCTTTGCAATTAGATAATTTAATACTTTTTCATATTCAATCTTTATATCAGTTCCTTCCCGAAAAATATCATCTCCATCCCCAATATTTTGAAGATGCTTAATAGTATTTGTAAATTCAGTTGATATTTCCTCTTCCTTGGTATTGATATATTTCTCAACTTCTACCGGAAAATTTCTTATGGAAACCGCCCCGAGATGGATAGATGAACCGGAGCCAAAAAGAAAACTAACATTATCAAGTTCAAGATAATTTTTAATAAGAAGTTTTATTCGTTCAAGTGCTTTCTCTTGATTATTGTCATCGGTTCTTAACCATTCAGCGAGTTTGTCTGTATTACCGACAAATGCCTTGTTCTCGTTGCTGTCAAATAATTTACTTTCTTCCATTTTTACTATTTTCCAGTATTATATTTTATTTCAGGCTCTGCTGCTAACAACAGTTCCTCTTTTTCATCTTCAAAATCAATTTCATTTACCCTTCTTTGTCCAGTCATAAGTTCATGGAGCATGGTTTTGAACAGGTCGATTAGGGTATGTTTTTTCTTTTCGTAAAATTCGATTTTTAAATCAAGAAATTCTAAACTATCAGCGATTTCTTTTTGCTCTGTTTCTATTTTCGTCACATAGATTTTGATTTGTTCGAATTGCCCTTTATTTAAAATCGGAACAGGTCCAAATGTTGCATGATTTCGCCAATATTCATTTAATTGTACAAGCAGATAATAGATATAAACAGGATGATAACTTTCAGAACAAATTAAAGAGTTTATTTGCTGATTGGTACTTGATTGTTCCTTAAATGTTAATCCAACCTTCCCAATACTTGAACCTATGCAAACACACATCACACTATTTTTAGGAAGCACTCTACTCACTCCTAAACCCAATTTAGAGATTTGTTTTTCTGATTTATAAATATATTTCGTAGCTCCTATATCTGCTGGTGCAATAAAATCATATTCTGGATTTTTCCAATATTCTTCAATCTTTGTTCGAGGGGTCGTTCCTGTAACGCACCTGCCTAACTCGCCAATCTTAATTTGTTCCCAACTCTCCGGCACAAGCCCGATTTTTGTTTCCTTCTGTTTTTCGCCATACAGCCCTTCTGCAAAGAGTTTTTTCATCAGGGCTTTTTTAAGCTTGGTGGTGGTTTTTATCAATTTGTTTTGCTGTCCAATGGCTTTTTGTAAGGTGCATAAAATATGGGAGATTTTTCGTTGTTCGGGGAGTGGTGGAACTATTATTCTTAAATTACTTAGTATTGAACCGTTAACTCCACCCTTTAAATTATTTCCTTTCTGAGAGTTTATTTGTTTCCAATAGTATTCGGAATTGAAAAAGAAAATTAGATATTCAGAAAGTAATTTTGATTTTGTTCTTACTCTAATCAAATATGAAGCAAAAACAGCTTTGGGTGGATTTTTAATGATATAACTTTTACCAGTTGTCGCACCTATTCGGGCAAAAACAATATCACTATTTTCTAATTTGTATTTTTCTATATCGGGACAAGTGCAATAGGGAACATTATTCCAATCTACACCGGTATCTGTTATATCTGTTATACGCAAGAATTTTGCATTGCCAGAATTGGAGGAACTATCAGTAAAGCCATACTGTGGTTTCTCTGCATATTCAGAGAGTATACTTTGCTCCCAATCTTCTGGAATTAAGCCTATTTCTGTTTCTTTCCAGCCTTCCATCATACACCCAATTTTTCCAAGATAGTTTTTACTTCTTTGTCAATCTCAACGGCTTCTTCTTCCAGCATATTTAGTTCTTCCACAATTTCAGCAAGCGGGCGGTAGGTTTCAGCATCATTTACTTGTATGTATCGGCTAGGACTGATATTGTAATCATTTTTAACAATTTCACCCTTGTTTACCAGGCGGGCAAATTTTTCTTCTTCTTTAAAATGCTTAAAGGTTTCAGCAATGCGTTCTATGCCTTGGGGAGTTATAAAGTTTTTGGGATCGCCTTTTTCAAATTCTTTTCCGGCATGTAGTAGATAAATCTTGTCTTTTTTGTCTTCCGGTTTTTGTTGGTTCAAAAAGAGAATTATTCCAGGAGCAGAAGTATTGTAAAATAGGTTTTCAGGCAAATAAATCACACCTTCAATAAGGTCGTGCTCAATAAACCATTTACGAACATCTTTTTCTTTGTTGTTGCTTTGGTTGCCGCTTCCACGGCTTGCTGCCCCGGTATCAAGCACAACCGCTGCTTTTCCGGTTTCGTTCAAACTGCTGTAGATATGCTGTACCCAGCCCCAGTCAATTTTTCCTCCACAACTTCCGGCTGGAAAGCGTTCCAGTTCATCATTGATGAAATAGTCATCACTAATATAGGGTAGACTGTCTCTGCCTTGGTTCCACATGGGATTGGCAACTACACAGTCAAACTTTTGCAAAGAATTACCTTCTCTGAATTTTGGGTTTTTCAAGGTGTCGCCAATTTCAATGTCGCCCTCCATATCGTGAATAACCATGTTCATTTTACTCATCGCCCAGGTAGAAGGAGTAAACTCTTGTCCGTTCAATTGCAATGGGGCATATTTATCTTTGGAGCGCAAAGACATTTTTGCTTCCATTTCCAGTTCGCATTTAATGAGCAAACCGCCACTTCCGCAACATGGATCGTAAATTTCCATTCCGGGTTCGGCATCCATTATTTTTGCCATGATAATTCCGACTTCGGCAGGCGTGTAAAACTCTCCGGCACTTTGTCCGCTTCCTTCTGCAAATTTGCGTATCAGATATTCATAGCTTCTTCCAATAATGTCCGGTTCAACATCTTTCAGTCCTAGTGGTTTTTCTGCAATTTTTTCAATCAGTTTGCTTAAGCGGTCATCGTCAATGTCCCGTTGTCCATGCGTTGTAGCGTTAAAGTCAATACGGTCAATAATTCCTTGCAGGTCTTTGTTTACTTTGGCAATTTGTCTTAAAATATCAGTCAGTTCTTGCCCTATTTTGTCGGAAAGGGTTCTGATTACATCCCATGTTCGTTCAGTTTCCGGGTCTTTTGGTTTTAACGGTAAATAGAAACGAACCAGAGATTTATCACAGTCAACCAATTGTAGAGCTTTTGTCCTTGTTTTAACTTTTTCTGCAATTCGGTCTATTTCATCATCAAATACGTCACAAAGCCGTTTTACAAATATTAAGGGTAATATAAAGTCCTTGTATTTTGGGGCGTCTTGTGCTCCTCTGATACTGCAAGCTGCATCCCAAATCCAGTTTTCCATGGATTTAACTTTCTCTCCGTTTCTGTTCTTTTTTGCCATATATATTTAATTCCTTTTAATCATTTTCAAAATTACCTATTCTTTTGTCATTTTTTTACGAGCGCTGGCTAAAAAATAGCTCTTTTGGTTTTTCAGGGTCTGGCTTTCGTGTCGGCTGAAAAACCAAATGTGCTATTTGTGCGTTGGCTCTCTTTTCAGTATGCCGCACAATCGAGTAGAGCAAGATACGAAAATGTTTCGTATCTCCACCCTCTCACACCACCGTACGTACCGGCCGGTATACGGCGCTAATTCAAGACCTCCCCGGGTAAGGGTATTAACCGTGCTCCTATCGCTACCGCATCTACGTAGTCTGCTATATGATAAATGACGGACTTCGGTGTGACGTGCCACCTTATCCTAAGCAGACACTCGCCTCAATATGCTATTCTTGTTCATCAGTACAGGATTTTGCAGTCTGGCTTCCTTCATGCGACAACTCACGCTGTAACACTTGCCACTTGCTAACAGTTCAGTTTATCGCTGCCTGTTCGGGACTTACACCCCATAGTTAATACACATGCCGGGCGCACACGTTCACTTGTAAGTTGTCGTTGCGGATTTCGGAGTTCGTTCCTGTCCGGCAGGACGGAACAATGTTGCGAGAATCCAGCGTACGACACCGCACGAAGCCCGCAATACAATTTACAATTTGTTATAGGCTGCCTTTTTTTGTCAATCATTTTGTTTATCATTTATTCAAAATCAAAATCTGGAAAATCTGCCTCTACTTGATTTTTTTGGTCAGGGTCTGGAAAATCACTTTTTTGTTGACCATTAACAATAATATTTACCAAGTCAGAAGGCATTTTGTTAAGAAAATACAAGTTTTCTTCCTCGGTTTCAACTTTTTTGTACTGTTCGAAAAAGTCATTCGCAGGAAGCTTATTAAGCTCTTTTGATTTTCTATCAAAATATGAAACGATAATTTCATTTTCCAAATTTTCTTGTCGCATTACGTATACTTTTTGATTATCATTAGAGATATATTCGCCTTTAAAATTATTATCAAATTGAGTATGTAATGAACGGCTTAAGCGATATAAATTCAATTTGTCTTTTGCCCTTGTCAAAGCAACATATAAGCATCTTCGTTCTTCTTCGATTGCTTCTTTTCCTTGTTTAATTGTACGAGGAGAAGGGTAATTGAAAGGATTTAAAGTTATGACATGTACATTTTTTGCTTCAAGCCCTTTTGCTGAATGAATTGTGGACAATGTTACTACATCATCGTTCGTTACTCGTCCCATTTTAAAAGTTGTTTCAGCTTTTGGGTCAAGTACATATTCTGTAATAAATTCTGTTATACTTCCAGTTGATTTTGCAACCTCTCCTAAAACCTCAAAATCGGAAACCCTATATTCCCATTCATTTTTGTATTTTTTTTCCAGCATATTTTGCATTGAATTAAGAGCTTCTTTCATTGCTTGTGCTGGATGATTTATAAAACGATGAACATTTTTTAACGTGATGGGAATATCTTCAATTACTTCTTTAATATTTGAATTTTCAAGAAAGCTTAGCATTTTTTCAAATGTGTCAAGGATAATAATATTGGAAATTATTCTTGAAGCTTTAATTTCTCCTATTCCTTCCCAAAGTTGCAAAAATCTAATCCATGCAATTTCATCATAATTATTTGCAACTATCCTCATTGCTGATGCCACATCTCTAACGTGTGCACTTTGCATTAATGAAGTTCCTCCGAGTTTTATATATGGTATTTTCTTTTTAAGACAAGCTCCCTCTACTTTGGAAAGAGACCAACCTGAGCGACCAAGAACCATATTGTCTGTATATTTACCACCTTCAGAAACACATTTGATAATATCGTCAGTAATGATATCAGCTTCTTCCCAATCATCATCAACATGGAATAAATTGGGTTTGTCTCCGTTTCCTCGACTTGCTACAAGTTTTTTGTCATAGTTTAGTGGCGATTGTTCCAATACCCAATTTGAAAGGTCCAATATTTCTTGAGTTGAACGGTAGTTCAACAACAATTTATATGTTTCAGAATTTGGAAATATATCGGTAAAAGAATGTATCGTTTTAAAATCTGCGCCACGAAAAGCATATATGCTTTGAGCATCATCACCAACACAGAATAAATTGGATTTATCGATAAATGATTTCAATAATTTATATTGAAGAGGATTTGTATCTTGCATCTCATCAATCAAAACATATTCATAGCGACTTGTAACAGAATTTCTAACTTCTTCATTTTTTCCCAAAACACTTGCAACGACATTAAGCATATCATCGTAATCAATGTATCTGCGTACTTTTTTATAATCAATGTATTTTTTTATTACAGGAGCAATTAACTCTTTATCGTCTTCAACATATTTTTTTACCTGTTCGTCATCTTTGTCTGTATTAGTATATCGAATATGAAGAATAGAATCGGATAAACTACAAAGCGTATTTAAAGCATATGAATAAATTGCAACTACAGTTTCTTTCTTAACCTTTTCATTCTGGCTATCTCTAAAATTTTTTCCAATAGCTAATGCCATTGCACTTAATCTGTCGTCTTCATCTAAGGGAGTATAACTGTGGTGAGGAAAATAGTCGGGATAATGATGCATTATCTCATTGCACCAAGAATGAAAAGTTTTCCCAGTGATTGCATTTTTATTTACATTGTCCGTAACTGAAATTTTTAGTCGTTCGGCAATTTCTTTAGCAGATTTTCGTGTAAAAGAAAGTATTGCAACTTTATTAGGTTGTATTCCATTATTCAAAAGATACTCAGCACGGGCAATAATCGTTTTAGTTTTACCTGTTCCAGCACCAGCCAATACTAACAAATGTTTCCCTTTGTATTCTGCTGCTTTTATTTGAAATTCGTTTAAATTATCCATTTTCACTATATTTTGATTGATGAACGGATGCTGTTTTTAAGGTTGTCTACGTTGTGTAAGTGCTAATTGTATTTATTTTATATATGTGATAATTATTAAAAATATACTCTTTAATAGTTATAGGTGGTAAGAGAACCTTTGATTTTTTGCAAAATATTTATTGCTAACAAAATAAATTATATATAAGACACACTTGATAACATCTATTAATATTTATGTAGTCACAGTAAAACCAGTCTCGAGAACTTATTATTATCCGTGGGGAGTATTGCCAAAAAATCTTCTGTTATAATAATAAGTTTGCCTTCCAATTATTCATTCTAATGTTAAAATCAAGTTTTTAGAAAGAATAAGGTAAATTTAAGAAAAGTAATGAGATTCACAATTATTTAGGTCTATAATAATTATCATTGTAGTCAATTTGACTTGTATCTAAAGATATGATTAATATATTTTTAACCACTCATTATTCACCTATTCCTTGGTTGCAATAGTTAAGTAAGCTCAATCGCCTTTGGTTCTTATAATATTTACTTTTGTTCCTTTTTGCATAGAGAAAGTTATTATTGAAGATTAGGGTAATGATTTTTTAAGGATGTTTTTTGGAGTTGTTGGAGGGGAAATGCTGGCCCGGGATCGCGTTTTCTATCGGGGGAGATGTCGTCGTGCCCAAGGATTTGTTTGATGTTGTATGTTTTTGATAATAGTTTGCATAGTTCTTCTAAAACTTCTAATTGGATTTTAGTGTATTTATCCCATGGTTGGATTTCTTCATCAAATTTATGTTTGGCCAGTTTAACATTCTTTTTGTCTATTTTTTTATTGAACCAGGTATAGTAGCCGTCTTCTCGTTTTTCGAGTTGGCCGGCATTATCTAGTTCGATGCCGATGGAGTAATTGTTGAGGTTGGTGCGGTCTTTCCATTTGCTTTTGCCAGCATGCCAGGTAATGAAGTTGAATGGGGCTAGTTGGATGATGTTTCCGGATTTACCTATTATTACATGGGCTGATGCTTTGGATTCTGGATTGCAGAGCCAGTCTGCAGAGGACTGGAGTGAGGATCCTGCAGTGTAGTGGAGGATGATAATATCAGGAAGGTTGTTTTTGAATTCTCCAGAATGGTTTGGGGTTATTTTATAGGATATTCTGGGGTTTTCGGTTTGGGGGAGAAGTATATGGTCTTTTATTCTTAATCGATTTTTTTTCTTATGTTCTTTTCCAAGATGAAAAGAACCAAAAATCTGTAAAAATCCGAACCAAACCTTCCCTAAGGCCTTCGGCGCCACTCCCTGACATCGCGGATTTTTTGGCCAGCGCGCCGCTTTAACAAGATTTTGAAGAAATTTTATAAGTTTCATATAGTTTGAATTTATATGTCTTTATTAGTTAATACCGGAATTTGAGGTTTGTACCCTTGATTATGTTGTTTATGAGAATATTTGCTGTTGTTTGCGATGTAATGTCGTTTATTTCGTAAAGTTCCACTCCGGGAGACTATCCAAAAAGTATAATAGTACTTCATTCAACTCGTTTCAGAATCTTATCAACCATGTAATCAATATGTTTAGATCCTGAAACAAGTTCAGGATGACGGCTAAAGTAGATTTTTGGACAGCCTCGATTTTGTAATAGTTAAGTTTTGGCGGTTAAGCATTCTGTTATTTTTTTAAGATAGTCTGGCCAATGTATTGGTTTTTGGAAGTAGGCCTCGGCGCCATGCATGATGCAGATTTCTTTATGTTGCTGGGGGAGCTGGCATGTTTGGATGATGATTGGAACCATTTGTTCTTTTAGGATCATGAATAAGTGATCATAAAGGGTGTAACCATTGAAATGGATCTCCGTTAATACCAGATCTATTTCCAGTTCCTGGACCAACCAAATGCCATGAAGAATACTTGGAGTTGATAAAAAATTCGCCTGATCCAGATAGAGCTGATGTACTAGATGATTTTTTTCATCTACATCAATTAGAAGTATTGTTTTGCCAATAAAGGCTTGGGGAGCCTTTGTGGTCGTTTGACCAGTTTTTGGTTTTTGCATAGCTGCTGTTTTAAGTTATTATTTAATTATTATTATTTCCTCCGCTCAATTTATTGAGCGGAGGAAGTTGGTGGGGAGAATGTTTTAGCTATGGTCCACTGATTGATTTGAGGAGACTCTTAATTGACTTTGGCCAGCTAAGATAAGACCCTCCTTCGCTAAAGCTTCGGAGGACAAAGAAACTCTACTTCGCCAGGGCTTCGTAGAATGAAAAAGCGTGGAACTTAGCTTATCTGATTTAGAGGTACCACCAGTACCTTTACTCACAAACAAGCAAGCCCACGCCATGACGTGAGCGTTTACGCTTAAAAATTCTTGTGAGTAATAGTAAAATTGGTGGTTTTCTAAATCAAGATTTTTAGCTAACGCTATATTTTATATGTCTTTAGTTTTTTGTTTCCGCCCAAGGCGGACAAGTTTTCATATGTTTTGTTTTTTGTTTGTGATTCAAAGATAGTGATTCGATTGTTCAATTGTTATATTGTTCGATTGTTTTTTTTGCTGTCTACAGTTGTCCATTTATTATTAATACCCAAAATGGGGATTTGTCGCTTTGAATTAAACATGAAATATTTAATTTCTGAATGTCTTTATTTGTGCGTTTTGTTTAATTTACTGATATACAGCGTCAAATAGCGCACAGGAGCATGTGCACAGATTTTACCTGTGCGCGTTTTTATACGAACAGGTAACGCACAGGTAGTGCACAGGTTTTTAGTGTTTAGGATTATGTGTGCGTTATATTTAATTGATTATTAACATTATATAAAGGAACGCACAGATCGCACAGGTTAAAATGGGGTTCAACATTGAATTTTTTAGTATTAATATGTATTCAAATTCTTGATTTGTTATTAGTATTAAAATAGGAACTACAATTATAAACAAATATAAATATCTGATTATTAATAAATAATATTTAAAATATATTGCAATCTCTAATGCTTATTACAAATATGTTCATTATATTTGTATGTTCACGTAACGTGAACACTTAAAAGAAGTGAACATGAAAGAGGAATATATAGTACATACAGCAATTGAAAATCTTAAAAAAGCTTTAGGTATTGAAGCAAGATGGGATGGTGGTAGAAATGATGAGTTTGATGGAGTCCTAACTATTGATATTAAAGGAACCAGGATTGCGTTTAATGCTGAAGTAAAAAGAGAAGTTCGCAATTATCAACTTGAACCATTTATAAATAAAGCCAGATATCGAGAACCTGCTATATTGATTGCGAATAAAATATATCCTAAAATTAAAGAGATTTTAAGGGAGGAAGGAATTGCTTATCTGGAAGCAAATGGAAATGTATATATCAGGGAACAAGACGTACTTTTATGGATAGATGGAAATAAAACACAAAAAGAAAACAAAGTAAAAGTCAAGAGGGCATTTACCAAAACAGGTATAAAAGTATTGTTTTTGTATTTACTGGATCAGGAATGGCTAAACCGTCCATACAGAGAAGTTGCAAAAAAAGCAGGTGTTGCTTTAGGAACAATCTTGCCAATAAGGGAAGCACTAACAGAATTAGGGTATCTTATTAAATTAGATCATAAAAGAGTAAAACTTATTAATAAAGATGAACTCATTAATAAATGGGTCGAAGCATATGAAGAAGTACTAAAGCCCAATATTACATTAGGCAGATTTAAACTACATACCAACGAAGACTATGATTGGAGAAAGCTCAATTTTAACTATGAAGAGTTATTATGGGGAGGTGAGCCTGCAGCAGATATACTTACCAATCATTTAAATCCTGAAAACCTAACGCTTTATACCAACCAGAAAATTAATGATCTAATTACTAAATACCGCTTAATCCCTGCTAAGAACGGCCAAATAACCATCTATGAAAAGTTCTGGGATCTTCCACAGGAAAACATGAACACAGTTCCTCCATTATTGGTCTATGCTGATCTTATTAATACCGGTGACAGCAGATGTATAGAAACTGCCAAAATAATTTATAATGAATATGTTGGAAAAGACTTATAAAGAATTAGCATCATTACATTTTAAAGATGTATTTACGATAATTGAGGAGGTTTGCAGAAATCATGGTATCCCTGTTTACTTGATTGGCGCACATGCCAGAATTCTATTAATGCTGAAAGAAGGATTGGAACCTGCCCGCGGAACAAAAGACATTGATTTTGCAATTATGATTCCGGATATTGATAGCTATGATTCCTTTATGTCGGATTTAATTGATATGGGATTCAGAAAAGTAAATGAACCATATAGAGTAATATTAGACAAAACCAATACTGTTGTAGACATACTCCCATTTGGACAAATTGAAGAAGAAGGTACCGTAAAATTTACTGACCGTAAAACAGAACTTTCAGTTATTGGAATGGAAGAAGTTCTGGATAAAGCAATTAAGCTTGAACATGAAGGGTTTGAAATCAAAGTCCCTCCTCTAGTTGGGATTATTGTACTAAAATTAATCTCATGGGATGAAAAACTTTACAGAACAAAAGACTTAGATGATATTTACGAAATTATCAGGGACTACTTTAATGTAGCCAATGATGAGTTTTATGAAAAATACACATCCATTTTAGATGAATTGAATGAGGAAGATTTTATGATTGAGTCAGGGGCATTTATGATTGGCATTGGAATTAAAAACATTATTGAAGAAAGCAGTTATTTAAAGCAAAAAATTATTGAAATCATAGATAAAGAACTTGGAGAAGAACCGGGGTCAATCGGAGAATACTTTTTACAACAAAATCATTTTGATAATTATAGAACTGTGAAGCGAATATTCAGTTTAATAAGCAAAGGAATATCCTATTCATAATTGTCTTAATGGTTATTTGAACTTGTTTGGGTAAAATAAATTTTTTGTTGAACGTTTAAATCACTGCCCATTATGTTGTCTTTTTCAGCAATGTATTCAATATTTTTATCCTCTTCCGGTTTAATAAAAAATTCACGTTTGAATTCAAATGGCCGCCCCCGGTGTTTAATGTATATCACTTTTTCTATTTGTATTCCTTCATCCCATGTCTGGGTTAGTTGAGGGTATTTGTAGGTTTTTACGATGTATTGTCCTTGGTTGTTTTTGAGGTTGTCGATTTGCAGGTTTTCTTTGATGATCTTACTGATATATTTTTCGTTGTAACGTCCTTTAAAGAATTGTTTATTTATGATGGATGCTGACATCATAATTTGATCATCACCGGTATCATATAATAATTCCGTTATCCGGGATTTGATTTCCTGCTCTGCCCAAGGTTTACTATTTTCCTGTACAATTTTTAAAGCTTCCGTTTTTAAAAGATCCGGATGGAACCACATACGGCTTTCGTGTTGGGTACTTAATTTACGTTTGTTAAGGTAATCCAGAAATGCCGGAATTTCATATCGAAGATCTTCCAGGATATTGACATTTACATTTTCCGGAACAGGAATTTTTCTAACCCAATAACGAATGTCATTTTGAGAAGCATAAATAAAATTATCTTCATTATTGGAAAGGAGAATAAATTTTCCGAAAAAATCAAGTTCAATCTGATCTTTTCCTTTAGCGTTCATCAGAATTTTATCAGCAGTAGAGAGCGCTTTTATCTTTTCAATGATCTGTTTTTTATCCAGGAAAGTTTCTTCAGAAATAATAATTAGTTTGTTTGCATAAGTGGTATTAAAACTTGCAGAAAGTTCATCGTTTCCAACGATGGCAACATTTTGAGTGAAAATCTCTTTTAAGTATTTCGCAAAGGTTGTTTTTCCTGTATGGTTTTCTTTTGAAACCAGGCAAAGGATGGGGAGTATTTGTGTGGGCTTTTGAAAAAGCAGTTGGATATAATCTAAACCCAGTTCCATTTGCTCATTAAATATGTGTTTTATAAAGCTTAAGGTAATATCACAATTTCCTTCTTCCGGTTCATGACTAAAAGGAGCATAAATATTAAAACAGTTACTGATCACAAGGTGAAAATTGTTATGATCAGGAACGTTGCAAAAAGATTTATACTTTGGGACATGCTCCAGGAACTTTTTTCCATGATCATCGATGATGGTACTTTTTAGCCGCCGTTCAAATCTTCTTTCCAGGCTTTGGAATTTATTGGGGACCTCAACAAACTCATAATAAGAATCGCCCACCCTGAAATAATTTCGTGCTGCTGCAGGAATAACTATCTTTAGTTTTTCATTTTCATTGTCCCAACAATATTGGGTGCCATTATAGATAAATTTCCGGTCCTTTATTATTTCTTCATGAAAAGAATAAAATTCATCAGGTGTATTGATATGAAAGTATTTTCGGAGTTTATGAGTAGAGTGAGAGATATCGAGTTTATAGAAATATTTTCCGGGTTTGCTGAACAAAGATAAATCTTTGGCTAGTTTCCATTCTTCACCTTTGTGTACAATTAAAATATCATCGAGACCTTTGGGATTGTCAGGGTGATTAGCACTAATTATATGCGAAAAATAGATATTAATTTCATAATCTTTTAAAAGTTCCTGGATACTACGTGCAGATGAATAAAATCCGCCGGGGCGTTTGTATAAATCATCGTTATTCTCAATTGCTTTTTCAGAGATGTTAAGACAATCACCATCATAAAGAATGATCACATTTTGAACTTTACATACTTTTATGAGTTCTAAGATTTCAGGATGGAGCGTTTTTGTTTTTTTATTGCGATAATGGGTAATAGAAGATAAGCCGACTACATCAATATTGTGCATACAGCCTTTAAAGGCTTTGAAGAAACCTTCAGTTAAAACAAGTGTTTTAATGGGGATTTTATTTTCAAACTTTTCAATAAGTTGAGGAGGGAAAAAAGGAAAGGTACCAGCTCCTTTTGGAATGTGATACTTTTTCTCTTTTCCATTTTTATCAATGAGTGGTTCTTTGAGCCTGGTAATGTAATAGGTTTGCTCACGATTATTATTAATGTTTGGTTTTAAGGGAGAAGCTCCCGGGTGATCATAAACAATTGCTCTTCGATACAGTGAGTAAACCAGAATTTTAATATTACCAAAGTCGTCTTCTGAAAATACTTTATCTGTGTACTTTCGGTCCATATAACCATAGAGATCGATCGTATTTATATTTTCATCAATGCCTAGTTCATTGATAATTCTTTTTGTAAAGTATTCACCATACAACTTATTTTTCGTTGGCATATTTCTGAAGTAGTGCGTTTAGTCGTTTTTTATCTTGCCGAAGTGAATGAATTAAGAACCTGTTAGATTCGATACATGATTCTATAAAGCTTTCTTTTTTATTGGCCATCCGGACAACTAAGTGAATTGTTTTTAAGTGGAAACCGTGAATTCGAAAAGAAATTAGGAGTGCTGAAAGGTAAGCTCTCTTTCTTAATGTTTTATATATGCGATCGTGATTTTGACTCATGGTTATTCTGAATTTGATTTAAATAGTTGTGACACAGTTCCCGAATTGCTTCGCATTCGGGATCCCTACCTACACTACGTTTCGGCAGGCAAGAGTTCGACAATGTAATTTTAATGCGTCTGCGACTTTTAAAATTACTGTCTCACTGACTTCGTATAGTGATCATCGAAATAAGCCTGGATATCTTCAGCTTTATAGTAGATTTTACCATGGATTCGAGAGTATGGAATGATTCCTTTATCTCTATAGGTTTGTAAGGTTCGGTCAGAGATCATGAGTTTTTTGCAGACTTCATGTTTGTTGAGCCAGGTTTTATTGGTATTTGTTTTGTTTTCAAAATTGTCTCTAACAATTTGTTTAAGTTCCTCGACATTTTCCATAAGTTTTTTGAAAGCGGAGGATTCGATTGTGATTACTTCCATGGTTTTAAATTTTTGTTAATAGTTCCATTTTTGTGAATTTTGGAGCAATACTAGGATTAATAAAAAAGTCCGGGAGGGAAAAAATGGTCTCGTGAGACCATTTTTTAATTAAAGTGCTGATAGTCTGTGTTATCAATAAGATTAGTGTGTTTTTGTCCGGGGTTTTGTATTGAGACCTTTTGGATTTCTTGAGACTTTTTGGATTTTTTGTGTGAAATAGATGGGTTTTGGGGAGGTTTTATAATGTGTTTTAATCTGTCTTACAGAGTTTAACGGCTCTTAAAAAAAGGTCTCACAGAAGTCTTAGATTTGCTTGAGACCTTTTTTAGTGTATTGTTATTTTAGGGGAGATGTTTAGATCGTTTGATTATGAAACGTAGCAGGTTTTTCGGTCTTATTCGTTTTTTAATGTTTCAATCATTTCTGTTGTCATTTGCATTAGCTTAAGCTTAAAGATTTTATTGATTTCTTCACTTTTTTCATAACTGAGCCAATCAAATTCTTTTGAGTAAGTTTTTAATGCATATTCATTTTTTACTTCACGAAAAGCTTCTTTTATACTAACATAAATATTTAAATATTCCGACACATTTTGATTATCATTAATATATAGAACAATAAAAGTTTCACGCCTTTTATTAATTAACTTCTTTAATTTAAGTTTGAGTTTGCTTGATTCTACTTTTGTGTTATTAATAATGCAATAGCCTGCTATCTCTTGTTTAATTTCAATAGTATTCTTTGATTTGATAAATTTTTTGAAAACGACTTCACTATTAAATAATTTAAAGTTCGGATTTGGTAAATTCATTTTTAACAGAGATGATTGATAAACTCGTTCATCAAATTCCCGATGAATTGGAATGACGGCATATCCAATTTTTGAGACACCAGCTTTTGATAATTCATTTTTAAGCTTATTAACAAAACTCATTTTAGTAGTCTTATGCATATAAAGTATAATAAGCATTTTTTTAACGTCATATTTATTTCTCCCTAATTGCCATTCGTGTATTTTTTTATGTAAATCATATAGCTCTATTACCTTATTATCAGCTATAATAATTGGTCCAGAGTTGAACGTTCCATTTTTTGCTTCTGCAATGTAAATGGTCTCAATTAGTGAGAGTTTAGTTGGGAATTTATAAGTATTTGATTCGGGTAAATGAAGTGTATAATTATTGAAAACATTCTTCTTAAGAATTATTTTATTTATTGCTTTGTAATCTATAAGATTGATTTTTGACAATCCAAAAGAAAGAATAGAAACGATGATCATTGAAACTAATAGCCATTTAAAACTCTTTCTTTTAAATGTTAAACTGATTGCATTCCACGTTTGAAAAAACAGGACAATGATGATGAGTATGAAAATGTAATTACTATCGGGGTAAAGTTTAAAAATATAGTACCCACCTGGATAAGTAAATAAAAACATTATTGCTATTACAAAGGATATTCTTGAAAACCAACTTAAGAAACTATAGTTCAATACTCTTTGGTCATTTATAATTGTTGTTTTTTTGTAATTAAATTTGTCAAAGATGCGTTTGGGTCTTTCTATCCAAAATGTGAAACACATGGATTGTGCAATTATTACAGAGATGAAAGCGAAAAATAAATTACAAAAATTGACTTCATTATCTGATAAAATCCATAAATCATAAATTTTGGTTACCGAAAACATTCGAAGTATTTCTCTGATCAGATATAAGAATGAGTAAAAAATAAAAGCATAGGATATTCCAAGTATTAATCCTACAAAGAGTCTGGTTCTTGAAATTTTGAGAAACTTAAATTCTTTATGTCGAAAATCTATGTTATGTGACATTGTTGTTATTTTTTCGTTGCTTTAGTGCTACGGTTTGTTATGCACTGATTTCTAATATAAAATGTTCTTTATAGTGATTTGATGTCTCTCCTGGATACCCAGTCGGATTGCAAACAACTCTTGTCTTACCTATATAGTAGTCAAAGCATTCATGAACGTGTCCATGAATCCAAATCTCTGGTTGTTTTTCCAAAATAAATGAATCCAAATTTGATGCAAAACCAGCAGAAACCAAATCATCTTTGTATCGGTCGGAGATAGAATTTAGACTCGGTGCATGATGTGTCACTACTACATTCGTTTTAGTAGCACTCTCATTCAAACTTTCGTTTAACCACTTTAAAGATTCATTGTGCATGGCATGCGTATCTATTGCTCTTAATTTTGAATAGGAAGGGGCTCGTCGAATTAGTTGATAGTCATTCATTTTCTGTTCACATTCAAATCCAGCTATTTTGGGGTCACCAAATAATTTGAAGTCAGTCCACAAAGTTGCCCCATGAAATGCTATTCCTTCAATTACAACAAAATCATTTTCCAGTATATGAATATTAGTTCCCTCAGCTAATTTTTTAATATTATGTAAAAGTTTTGGGTAAGAGTTTTTATAATATTCATGATTTCCTAAAACATAAATTACGGGAACATCTTTCACTTTGTCAGAAATCCAATCCAATCCCTTTTTACCAACATGTATATCTCCAGCTAAGATTAATAATTCAGCCTGTGAGAAATCAAAGTCCCTTATTCCAAATTCTAAATGTATGTCGCTTATAATTTGAATCTTCATTATTCAATTAAACTTTAATAAGATGTTGGATTCTTTTTCTGAATTATTTTCCCGATTAAAAATACTGCATAAAGTGGAAGTATTCATTTTTTCCAAACTCATTTACAAGATAGGTTTTACCTACCTGACGTGCTCCTTGTAATAAAAGAGGTTTACGTTTTTGATCATTCTTCCAAGCAAGCAATTGAGTATATAAATTACGTTTCATTTGTCTACAATTTAATCTTTTATTTTTTTATCTCCAAAAAAGTGTTGTTAGTGTGATGATTTATCTCCCTAAAAGTGTCATTTATGTATATTTATTAATATTGATACTTTGAGATTTTTTTGATCTTTTGTCTGGACGGTTAGGGTTTAGGTAAGTTCTTAGAGTGTCTTTTGAGAATTCGTGACCATTGGAATCCAGAAAGTTAGCATGTATAAATTCCACTAATAACATGTTGGTCTCTGAACTTTCTGAGTTTTGTGTGACTTTTTGGGACTTTTTATCGTTTTCATTGAACAGTTCAATATATCCTTTTTCATAGAGATCAAAGAAAAGAGTTGTAAGCTGATTGATTTTTAAGGTCCATTTGATTTTGGGATGTTTTAAGTATGGAGGAGTAAAATTGTCTTTCAGCAAGTTTACATTTTCAAAATTAGCTGATGCGGGATCCTGATAAATATACTTTATACAATCTGAATAAGTTGTTTGATCAATATTGTTAATTAGCTTTTTTGAATTTGCATAATATTCCGTAATAAAAGGATTAAACAATCTATGGTAAAAACGGATCACTTTTATCAGGAACTTTTTCAGGCAATCATTTATATAAAAAAGAGTTTGGGTTTGATTATCATTTCCAGGAGTCAATAAGTAATGGCAATATGCTGAGGTTTCTCTCAATAAATACTCTGCAGTTCGTAAGTTTTTCGTTGCGATTATTTTAAGATTATCCAAATCTGTAATGAAATTTAGCAAATAAAACGCTCTGTTCTTTATACGCTCAAATTCATCCATGATTAATTGCAGATAGGATTTTGATTTGAAGCAAGCAGGTTTCTTTATATCATTATCCAATTTATCTCCCAGCAGATAGTATTTATTGGGGATCACGGTAAAGTAGTCGATCCCATTCGTATTGCATTTGGTAATAATAAAATCTTCAATGCTTCGGTACCCAAATTCCAGATAATCGTTAAGTATTATTTCTTCATTTGAAAATTTTTGTGTGTTTGCATACTCAATTAGTTTCTTTAATAAATCATGATCATTTAAGTGAGATCTGGTTGGCTGTAATTTCCCATGCAGGATTTCAAAATAAATTAATAGTTCCTGCCTTATTGAAGTGCTCATAGATAATTAATTAGGTGTAAGACTTTTTTTGATGGGGAGCATCAAGTTTGATTATTAGTTCAATTAAAACTGGAAATGTAACCTCTTTGTTTATAAGTTTATATGAAAATAATACCTATGCAATGTTTAAGTATGATTACACATTTGACAGGTATATAGATGCAAAAGTTAAGAAGTATTGCAGAGATTGGTGTTTTAAGTTTAATTACGCGAATGATGCTTTGAAGAAGATATCGATGCTAAAATCAGAAGGTGAAAATTATGAGGTAGATAATAGCGAAAAAGACTAAAGATACTATCCAGAATATTTTATAGCGATATTTTCCATGTCTTTACTTACTTTTTTGTCAAGTAAGCGAGCGTATATTTTTGTCATTTCAAGTGAGCTGTGGCCAAGCATTTTTGAAACAGTTTCAATAGGAACATCGTTATTTAAAGTGATAGTAGTTGCAAATGTATGACGGGCAACATGACTTGTTAGGGATTTGTTTATTCCACAGATATCAGCAATTTCCTTTAAATAAGCATTCATTTTTTGATTAGAGTTTACCGGCAGTAAAACTCCTTTTTCTTGTACTATCGGGTGATCTTTGTATTTTTCAATTATCTTTTGAGCTGAGGGGAGAAGAGGAATGTTACTTTGAATATTGGTCTTTTTTCTTTTCACGCTTATCCAAGGCTTGTTATCAAGCCCAATAATGAGATTTTCTTTTTTTAAACGGCTTAAGTCTGAATGAGCTAAACCGGTATAACATGCAAATAAAAAACAGTCTTTCACCATTTCTAGTCTATGTATGGAAATTTTTTTGTTTGCCAGATTTTTCAGTTCCTTTTCTGATAAGAAGTCGCGATCAACTTTTTTCCATGATAGTTTGTGGTTTGCAAAAGGATCTCTTACCAGCCAATCATTATTAATGGCTATTCGTGTTATCTTTTTAAAATTACTAAGGTATTTCATTGTCGTATTATGACTACATTCGTTATTGTTTTTCAAAAAGAATTCGAAATTGGAAATAAATTCATGATTAATTTTAGTTATTTCTAGATCGTCTTTTTTGAACTCATGATTAATAAACTCCTCAATATATTTATAACATGTCTTATACTTTTTATAAGTTCCATCTGAATAATCAATACCAATCAAAGCCTTAATCTTCTGATTGTGATCATTAAATATTTCCAATATGGTTTTCTTTTTTGGTTCAATTCCCAAGTACTTATTTTTAAGATTTTCAGCAGTGATTTCAATATCATCTATAGTCATCTCGTTAATGATGGATTGAAATTTGAAATTAACAGCGTTGATAAACTTATTCACCAATTTGGCTTCTTTAGAATTCCCCTTAGCGGCACCGGTTTCGCCGCTCCATAAGTCTGGATTAACGGTGCAATTTAATACAAATTCTACACTGTTTTTATTGACAGTGATCTTAACAAATAAGGAAGCTTTTCCTGATTTAAGGAGTTTTTTTCTTTTTATGAAAAATAATAAATTGTAAGAAGTCCGACGTTTCATGATAAAAATTGTTTAATTGGTTCAACGAAAGTTTGAGCAAAATAAAGCAATGATTATCAACAGATAAGAGGTGTTGTTATTGGACTTTTTTTAAAAAATTTAAGTCCAATCGAAAGTCCAACAGCAATATATAGAAAAGAGGCTAAAAACACCGCAACCCTAAAAAAGAAAAACCCTGTAAAAGAGCGTTTTACAGGGTTATGCATTTTTGTTCGTTGCATTTAAGTAGTCCGTAGGGGATTCGAACCCCTGTTACCAGGATGAAAACCTGGCGTCCTGACCTGACTAGACGAACGGACCATTGCGTTTTGCGTGTGCAAAGATAATACCTTTTTTATTTTTGCAAAATGTTTTTTTTATTTTTTGACTAAATTTTTTTATTTTTCCCAGAAGCTCTTTCGTACCGCTTTGTACAGGGTTTTGTAGTCAATAAATTATTGAACATTTTAAAGTGATTTTGAATAATCAGTTGTTGTGAATTTTTATCTGGCTGTCATGGTCATGTTGTCCCGATGCCTATCGGGGTTGTTTCAGCATGACGGAGCTATAATTTTCAATCAACTAAAAAATTTTATTGAACTGTGTTTATAAAATTTTAGTTTCACTCTACATCCGGATCAGCTTGAAATTTAAATCCTAAGCGTTTGCCCGTTTTTAAACTCATTGTGCCCATATTACTTAAAAACTCATAAACACTTACTTCCTTTACTGTATCATAAGGTGGTGTCAGAAGGTCAAAATTCAGGGTGTATTTAATTGCAGATTCAACAATAGTACATGCAGCTTCATTATTCATTACCGAAGTCACAAAATTAGTATAGATCATCCCAAGCTCCCGTTTGCCTTCAATAAAGTAGTGCATGTCTTTATTAATAAATATTCTTCCTATTAAATAACCACTGTCATTAACACGATTGTATTTGAAAGAATCTCCCAGAAAATTATAGACATTTATAATTCCACAAAAGGCTCTTTCTTTATCTTCTTTTACGTAAGAAGATTTGTTGACAAAATGATCGCGTGGAATTTCAAAAACATTCGTATGCATTACAAAAATCAGGATATCTCCTGCAAACTTTAATTCAATTTCAAAATCCCCCCGCTTCCGAAACTCAAAAGGAATTTCATGTTTCGCATTTATATTTTCATTTTGAAAATCTTTAGCCAGGTTTGAAATGCCTTGTTTAAACATTTCAAAAGTTTTGTAAGTATTTTGATATACATCCTGCTTCAAACATGCTTTATGTGCAAGCGTGCTGAATAATTCTTTTTTGCTTTCCTTATCCATGGTAATTTATTCAAAGGTTAATGAGATCATAAAATTTTTGGATCTTAACGACCTGATGCCCCGGTTAAAAATATCATTTACTTCAGGTTCCTGTTTTAGTTCATTAAAGCCATAAGACATTTTGAGTTCAATTCCGAATTTGAAAAAACTCATATAATAATCAAAACCTACCCCAAATTCAGCCATAAAATCATATCTGTTTAACTGAACTAGGTTGTCTTGGTTTCGTTCGGATCTTGAAGCCAGATCAATACTAAACTTACCACCACCTAATACATAAGCCCTGAAATTCTTTGCTCTTTTGGATTTGAATTTAACAGAGAATGGGAAATCTACATGAGTGGAAACTATATTGATTTGGTGATGCATCACTGTGTCTTTTTCTATAGAAACACTTTTAAATGTATAATCAAGTGTACGTTCACCAAAGGCGAGGCCGGGAGTAAATCTTAGGTCCAGCAATTCGTTTATCTTTAAATTTCCAACTAAACCTAGTGTAAAACCCACTGTTGGTTTATTAATGACTCCCATAAATTCACTGTAGGTGAAATCAGGCCTGGTTGTAATTGAACTAATATTGGAAATTTGCCCAATAGTGGTTCTGTCCATTTGAATGCTGAAATTCATTTGATTCACCGATACATAAAATCCAAAATGATAGGGATTTTGATCGTGTTGTTGCAGATTATATCTAAAATGCTGGGAATAAACAGTATTTGCCGATAGTGTAAAGCAAGCTAAAATAATGATGAATATGCTTAATTTCTTTTTCAATGTAATATTTTTTAAAGCTAAACGAATGTACTGAATTTTTATTTCTTTGCACAATAAATTGTTGCAATTCCAAAGCTTACCGGATATAATGTTAATTCTTTAAACCCAACCTTTTCTAAATGTGAAAGAAAATTTTTCCCATCCGGGAAGGCTTGTACAGAATCATGAAGATAAGTATATGCTGTTTTATCTTTTGAAACCAGCCTTCCGATTCCGGGTAAAATATTTTTGAAATAAAAACGATACAATTGTTTAATGGGGAATTTAGTCGGTATAGAAAACTCCAGTACCCAAATATATCCGTCTTGTTTCAGGCATCTGTGCATTTCAGCCAGCCCTTTATCCAGGTTCCCGAAATTTCTGACTCCAAAAGCAACCATCGCAGCATCAAATGTTCCGTTTTCAAAAGGCAGGTTTTCACTGTCACCTAATTGTAGTTTTATCTTTTGATCCAGATTTTTCTTTTTAAGTTTTTGTTGGCCCACTTCCAACATGCCTTCTGAGATATCAACCCCTATAATTTTTTCAGGATTGATCTTCAAGCCTTCAATAGCCAAATCTCCGGTCCCGGTTGCTACATCAAGAATTGCTTTAGGTTGGTGCTTGCCCATTTTTCTAATCATCTTTCTACGCCATAGAATATCAATTCCCATGGATAAAAAATGATTCAGGAAATCATACTTGCCCGATATACTATTAAACATATCTCTTACCTGTTCCTTTTTTTCTTCCCCTTTATGCAGCATGATGTTTTTATATGGTTCAAATAATTATTTAATTACATGACAAATGTAATTAAATAGCTTGGATTAGCATAAAGCATTTAGAATTTGGGAAAAAAGATGGAACTGTCCAAAAAGTGTAATAGTAGGTCATTCTGTCCGCCGACTAAAGTAGCTTTTTGGAAGCTTCTTTTTATATTTTGACGTTTGTATGCCGGTTTTTTATTTTAATTCTGCCAATGCAGCTTTAATTCTTTTCATGGCTTCGATAAGCACTTCATTAGAAGTTGCATAAGAAATACGGATGCAATCAGGATTGCCAAATGCTTCACCAGGTACTAAGCCTACATAAACTTTCTCAAGTAAATACATACAAAGATCATTCGAATTTTCAATCTTATGGCTGCCATTTGATTTCCCATAGAATGAGTTCACTTCAGGAAAAACATAAAATGCACCATCCGGAACATTGGCTTTAATGCCTGGAATTTCTTTAAGCAATCCAACTACCAGGTCTCTTCGGCTATTAAAAGCTTTAAGCATTTCCTGAATTTCTTCAGAGTTTTTCGGTTCGATATTCAAGGCATCCAAAGCCGCCATCTGGGAAATTGACCCGGCCCCTGAGGTATATTGTCCCTGGATTTTATTACAAGCTTTTGCAATTTCAAGAGGTGCTCCAATATATCCGATTCTCCATCCTGTCATTGCAAATCCTTTTGAAACTCCATTTACGGTAATAACTCTGTCTTTTACATTTTTAAACTGAGCAATACTTTCGTGCTTTCCTTTGAAGTTGATTACTTCGTAAATTTCATCAGCAACAATAAAAATACGTGGATGTTTTTCCAATACATTGGCCAAAGCTTCAAGTTCTTCTTTCGTATAAACACTCCCTGTAGGATTACAGGGTGAGCTGAAAAGTATAGCTTTGGTATTCTCAGTAATTGCATCTTCAAGTTGTTGAACCGTAATTTTAAAGTCCGATTCAATACCGGTTGGAACTTCAACAGGGGTTCCTTCAGCTAATTGAACCATACTTGGATAAGATACCCAGTACGGAGAAGGAATGATAACTTCATCCCCCGGATTCAAAATGGCGTACATAATATTGGCTAAAGATTGTTTAGCTCCGTTAGATACGACAATTTGTTCAGGAGAATAATCCAGATCGTTATCTCTTTTGAATTTATGGGAAATGGCTTTACGTAAATCTGCATATCCCGGTACCGGAGTATAATGAGTAAAATTATTATCTATGGCATGTTTTGCCGCCTCTTTGACTGCCGATGGTGTGTTAAAATCAGGTTCTCCAATACTTAAAGCAATTACATCATGTCCTTGTTCTTTCAGTTCTCGACTTTTTTGTGTCATTTTTAAAGTCGCTGATTCTTTGAGGTTTTTAACCCTGTTTGATAAAAATTCTGTACTCATCCTAAGCTTTAATTTTTGATTGTTTGAAAGCAGAAGGCAAAGATAAGAAAATCTTATGCCTGTTTTAGATGTAACTGATAATTTACTTCTTTTATGTAATTTATTTTGAAAAGTATAAGTAACATTTTTTTGAATGCATGTGTTTCTTTAAAATTTGTAATTTCGCTGGGAATAAAACCTTATGGAATCAGTAATAAAAAAAATAGTTATAATAGGCAGTGGTAACGTAGCCACCAGACTGGCTATGGAGTTTAACCGGATCGGACTGGAAATTGTTCAGATAGCTGGCAGAACAAAAAATAATACTAAAGAATTGGCGAATAAACTTAAGGTACCTTTTACCACTTCATTTGATGAGATTACTAAAAATGCAGATCTTTATGTATTATCAATTTCAGATGATGCATTGTTTAATTTTAAATTTAGTGTAGGAGATAAATTGGTTGTTCATACCAGTGGAACAACTCCAATGAGTGTATTAAATGGATATTCAAATTATGGTGTGTTTTATCCTTTACAAACTTTTTCTAAGGAAAAATCTGTAAGTTTTGATAATGTTCCAATTTGTCTGGAAGCCTCTTCAGAAAAGAGTTTGGAGATATTAAAAGATTTGGCAAGTCTGCTGTCTAAGAATATTATGGAAGTTAATTCTGAACAAAGAAGAATATTGCATGTTGGAGCTGTCTTTGTAAATAATTTTACGAACCATTTATATCATATCGCAGATGAGATTTTAAAGGATTTTGACCTGCCATTTGAAATATTAAAGCCGCTAATTGAGGAAACTGTAACTAAATTAAAAAATCATAAGCCGGATGAAGTTCAAACAGGACCGGCCAAACGTAATGATCAGAAAATTATTCAGAATCATTTGTCAATTTTAGATGATTATCCTGAATATCAGAAAATATATCGGTTATTATCGGAACAAATAAAAAACAAGTATCACAAGGATGAATAATTATAAAGAATTATTGAGTACAATAAATACATTCATTTTTGATTATGATGGAGTATTTAGCGGAGGAACAGTATTTTTAAAAGAAACGGGAGAACCCCTGCGTACGGCAAATGTAAAAGATGGGTATGCTGTTCAGTTAGCTGTAAAACTAGGCTACCGGATCGTAATTATTTCGGGAGGAAGATCGGAATCCGTATTAAACAGGTTCAAACTTTTGAATGTGAAAGATGTTTTTTTGAATGCCGGAAATAAATTGGAGGTCTATAAAAAGTTTGTTACTGAACATAATTTAAAGCCTGAGAATGTACTTTATATGGGAGATGATATCCCGGATTATAAAGTAATGAAAGAAGTAGGAGTTGCTACTTGTCCCGCTGATGCCGCTGAAGAGATCAAAGATATTGTACATTATATTTCCCACCAGAGTGGCGGGCAAGGTTGTGTGCGGGATGTAATTGAACAGGTATTAAAGGTGCAAAATAAATGGTTGACTGAAGAGGCATTTCAATGGTAAATACATTCAGATGAAAGCGATATTAAAGCTCATACGAATTCCTAATATTTTAATTGTAATCGCAACAATGTATTTTGTGCGGTTATTTCTGATTAAGCCGGTGCTTGAGTTTTATGATGGGCCTTTATTTTTTCCTGAAGTTGATTTTATGCTATTGGTTTTAGCTACCGTATTTATTATGGCAGCCGGTAATATTATCAATGATTACTTTGACCAGGATATTGATATTATCAATAAACCTGATAAAATGATTATCGGAAAATCAATTTCCGTTGAACTTGCCAGGGGAATTTACTTTGTTTTAAATGTTGTAGGAATCGTACTTGGCATTAAAGTAGCCATAAGTATTGATTTTTTACAATTGGCTTTGATTTTCCCGTTAACAGCCTATTTATTATATGCTTATTCTGCACGTTATAAACGGAAAGCATTTTTAGGAAATGTTGTTGTGGCAGCTCTTTCGGCTTTTACTTTATTCATGGTCTGGATATTTGAATACTTATCTATAAAGAACGGAGGTGTTGAAACTGCTTATTTGAACTCTGCAACTTTTGTGATAAGCAGAATTGTTTTGGGATATGTGTTCTTTGCATTCTTAACTTCCTTAATTAGAGAGATGATCAAGGACCTTGAAGATGAAGATGGAGATGCGGTAGTTGGTTGCAGAACCCTGCCTATTCTATTGGGAACTAAAATGGTTAAAGGTTTGATTATCGCAGTTGTTTTAATGTCAATAGCATTGATGCTTTATATTCAGGTTGAATTATGGGTCGCTGATCTTAAACTGATATTCTGGTATTTTATGTTGATCCACCCATTGTTTTTATCTTTAATAATAAGTTTGATACAAGCTAAAGAAAAGGAACATTATCATAAATTGAGTTCGCTGACTAAGTACATTATGTTAATTGGGATCGCTTCTATGGTATTCATTCAATTTACTTAACTATGCTGAAAGATCTTCTGCAGAAAAAAATAATATTAGCTTCAGGTTCTCCTCGTCGGCAGTTTTTGTTGAAAGATTTAGGATTAAACATTGAAATTAAAACCAAGGATATAGAAGAAGTCTTCCCTGATGATTTGAAAGGAAAAGAGATTGCCATTTTTCTGGCTGAATTAAAAGCAAATGCATTTGATATTACTGAAATTCCCGAAGATTCAGTTTTAGTTGCAGCTGATACCATTGTTTGTTTAGATGATGAGGTTTTGCAAAAGCCTAAAGGCTTTGAAGATGCTCAAAGAATCTTAAAACGTTTGTCGGGGAAAAAACATGAGGTTATTTCGGGAGTGTGTATCCGGTCTAAAACAAAAATGAAGAGCTTTTATGCAAGCACTAAGGTTTATTTTAAAGAACTAAGTCAGGAAGAAATTGATCATTATATTCAAACGTATCAGCCTTATGATAAAGCAGGGGCCTATGGTATACAGGAATGGATCGGGTATGTCGCTATAGAAAAAATAGAAGGGTCTTTTTATAATGTCATGGGCCTCCCAATCCAAAAGTTATATGAAGAACTCTTAATGTTTTAACACCATCCTTTTATTATACCTCAACCGCATAACTGCACAACTGCATAACCACACAACAATATTTATATTTCCTTTTTATTAAGATTGAATTTCAAAGAAAGAATCGGAAAATTTGTTATATTTTTGTCTATACTTAGTAAAAATTTAGCATTTAAAGATAGATGAAAAGACCTTTGATTTTAGTTACAAATGATGATGGCATTAAGGCCGGTGGATTAAGATATTTAATTTCTCAGGTAAGAGAATTAGGGGATGTGCTGGTTGTAGCTTCCAGACATTCAAACTCGGGTCAGGGGCATTCAATTACTGTACGTACTCCTCTTCGCTGTGACCTTGTTCATGAAGAAGAGGGTTACCGTGAATATGTTTCAAATGGAACACCTGTAGATTGTGTAAAACTTGGAGAGCAAATCGTTCTTAAAGGTGAAAAACCGGATATTATTGTGAGTGGTGTGAATCATGGTTCCAATGCTTCGGTCAATATCGTTTATTCGGGTACAATGGCAGCTGTTATTGAAGGTTGTATAGGAGGAGTACCTTCTATTGGATTTTCATTAAACACTTATGCTGAAGATGCAAATTTTGAAGCTTGTGGAAGCTTTATTAAAGAAATATCATCAAAAGTTTTGGAAGAAGGCTTGCCTGCAGGTGTTTGTCTAAATGTTAATTTCCCTGTTGTGCCAAAAGAAAAAATTAAGGGTGTGAAAGTTTGCCGACAAGCCAATGCGCGTTGGGTTGAACAGTATGAAGAAAGAACTGATCCAAGACAAAGAGATTATTATTGGCTTACCGGTTATTTCGAAAAACTGGAAGAAAATGAAAAAACCGATCAATGGGCCATCGAAAATGATTATATTGCAGTAGTGCCAATTCATTATGATATGACGGCGCATCAGTCAATAGAAAAAATAAAATCCTGGAACCTGAACGGTTATGGACTTTAAAAAAAATTCACATACATTAGGGGGCCTTATTGCACTGGCATTACCTGTAATCGTTTATCTTCTTCTGATTGTTATTGCATATGGCGTGAAAACCTTATTCAAAATCGAAACTTCCGGTTTTTTAGATGCGATGCGCTTACTTAGTATTGCAGTTAATCTTTTTCCTATGCGATATTATTTTGTTAAGCTTAAGTATGATCTTACCGGAAGAAGTATTCTGTTGGTTACTTTCATTTACGTTATTGTATTTTTCTGGCTTCAGTCGTAAGTTGTCTGAGTTTTTATTTTAGCATTGAATAGACCTTTTTCATTTTTTGAGATTAATAATAAAGTGATCTCGAATAAATGAACCATTGGCATAAATATCCTTTTGTAAGAATACTTCTTCCTTTCCTCTTCGGAATAATTGTGGTGATTAATTGGACAAATAAGCTTTCTTATATTATAGTTATCCTTATAGGAATCTTTCTTATAAGCTTATTCTTCTTTTTTAATATAAAATCCTATAAGTGGAGAAATTTGTTTGGAATTAATTGTTTTGTTTTATTTGTTTTGTTCGGAATGTTAATGGCTGATCTCAAATTAAGCTCACCTCCTAAATCCAATTCTGATTTATATCTTGCAGAGTTTCAAATCTGTGCTCAGCCTGAAGTCTTGAGAAAGAATGTAAGAGCAGTCTGTAAAACGAATATTGTTTTTGATACTGATTCTATCAGGAAGGAGCAACTTAAAGTAATCGTTTACTTCCCAAAAGATACTATAGCAAAGCAATTACAATATGGAGATTATTTATATTCTTATTCCAAACTGTTAGAAATTGAGCCTCCCTTAAATAAGGAAATGTTTAACTATAAAAGATATTTGGGATATAGAAATATACATTATCAGGCATTCTTGAAAAATAAGCCATATACTATTATCTCTCGGGACAGGGGAAATAGAATGATCTCCGAAGCAATAAAAATTCGCCAATACCTTTTGAACAGGCTTGAATATTCCGGACTGAAAAGCGAAGAATTAGGAATTGCTTCGGCTTTGTTATTAGGCTATGATGATAATCTGGATAAAGAAACTCAATCTGAATTTAGCAATGCCGGAGCAATGCATATTTTATGTGTTTCCGGCTTGCATATAGGAATCATTTATTTGGTCTTAACAAAGTTGCTTTCTTTTTTTCATAAAATTAAAAAAGGGATTATTATAAAATACATCCTGATTTTAGTTTTACTATGGATTTATGCCTTAATAACTGCTTTTTCTCCATCTGTATTAAGAGCGACTACTATGTTTAGCCTGATCATTATTGGAAAGTGTTTACAACGTAATATAAATATTTACAATTCAATTGCAGCTTCAGCTTTATTATTGCTTTTGATTAACCCTCTTATGATTATGGAAGTTGGGTTTCAACTTTCTTATATTGCAGTTATAGGCATTGTTGCTATCTATCAGATACTGGATAATACAATTAAGATAAAGAATAGAATAATTCAAAAAATTAAGGACTTGATCATCGTTTCATTAGCCGCACAAATTGCGACTTTCCCTTTATCTGTTTATTACTTTCATCAATTTCCTAATTATTTTCTGCTTACCAATTTAGTAGTGGTAAGTATGGCAGGTGTTTTACTATATATAGGTTTTACTTATTTGTTATTTGCCGGAATTCCTTTTCTTGGAGATATATTGTCAACGATACTGAAAGTTAGTTTCTGGTTTCTGCATGAATACGTTGGAATGGTGAATGACTTGCCAATGGCAACATTAAATAATTTGACTTTATCATGCCTGGCAGTTATGCTGATTTATTTGATGATATTCTGCTTTTTTAGGTCTTTATCATTGAGGTCAGGAAAATTGCTAATATTTTCCATGTTTTTTTTATTGATGTTGGGCAGCTTGTATTCATACAGAATTTATCAGGTTAGTCATCAATATAAATATATTGTATATCATAGAAAAAATGAGAAGTTAATTAACCTGGTAAATGGCAGGAGTAGTTATTCTATTGGAGACAGTATATTGCTTAATGATTCTCAATTTGTGAATTTTACACTTCATCCTTATTGGAGGAAATATGGCATTGAAAAAAATATAAATATTGATTTGAAAATAAATATTTACGATGATAAGGTACTGTTTAAGTACAAAAAATTTATTCGCATAAATAATATGAATTTCTTATTTGCAAATGATGAATATGATCATATAGTCAATCTTTAAAAGGTCAGGATTATTTTTCGAAAAAGTGAAAAAAATATTTTGTGATTTTAAAAATTCATTTATCTTTGCACCGCTTTACAGCAGAAACGTTATTTAAATTATTGGTCCGGTAGTTCAGTTTGGTTAGAATACATGCCTGTCACGCATGGGGTCGCGGGTTCGAGTCCCGTCCGGACCGCAAAAGGAGGAAAGTCAAAATTTTTCCTCCTTTTTTTGTTATGAGTTATTACGTTTACATTATTTTCTCCCCTACACATCAGATTTATTATAAAGGAATGACATCGAATCCATCCAATAGGTTAGCATCTCATAATAATAAAAAAACATCATCATTTATCATTATTGCATATGCTGATTTTTTACCAATATGCAATCAAAAATCTATTTCTTTTTTAATTTCTCCGATCA